>NZ_JBHXNU010000007.1:25226-46200 GCF_042719255.1 Rhodococcus sp. NPDC058532 | reverse complement strand
GGGGGGGGGGTGGGGTGGGGGGGGGAAAGACAAACCGGGTGGGGGCCTTTTTCGTCCCCGGGCTCCCCCCCCCCCTTGGGGGGGGGGGGGGGGGGGCGGCCCACCCGGCCCCCCCGCTCCGCGGCGTCGACCCGCCGCACGGTCTCCGGCATCCGCACTCCCCTCGCTGCACTCCGCATCACCAGCCGCTCCAGGTCACCAGGACCGCGCCCGCACCCGCAGGTCCCGCGCGAGGTGATCGCGCTGCTCGACGACGAGTCGGCGCAGCGCGGCTGGCGCGGCGGCGTTGGCGTCGAGCCAGCCGTCCACCGCGTCGAGGGTGTCGGCGGCAGGGAAGAGCCCGACGACGATGCGTCGGGCGATCTCGATGCTCCGCTCCGCCCAGACGTCGGCGAGCACGGCGAAGTAGCGGTCGTCGTGGTCCGCGATCAGGTCCCGCCGCTCCCCCGCCCGGAAGCCGGCGATGGTCGCGTCCAGGTGGTCGTTGGTCAGCGTGGTGTCGGTCAGCGCGGCCGTCACGGCGGCCGCCTTGACGGCGGCGTCCGGTCGGGCGGCCAGCGCGCGCCGGTGGGCGGTGCGCCCGGATGCGGTGTCGTCGCAGGCGAGTTCGGAGTCGAGGTCCGCCGCATCGGCGTGCCCGGTCGCGGCGAGCGCGGTCCACAGCGACCAGCGCAGGTCGGGATCGAGGGCGAGCCCGTCGGGCGCCGGGGCGGTGCCGTCGAGCATCGCGCGGATCTCCCCGGCATACGTGTCGTCGGTCACCGCTGCTGCGGCCGTCGCCCGCGCCAGCACCAGCAGCGAGTCCGACTCGGCGGCCGCGGAGTGCAGTGCGGCCCAACAGGTGTCGAGCCATTCGCGGCGCGCGGCGGCACGGTCCCCGTCGGGAACATAGTGACCGATCGCGAACGCCGCGTTGGCCGTCGTCGCGGTCAGCAACGCCATGTTCGGTTCGGTGGGAGCGAAGCGGCGCGCGGTCGCGAGGTAGCGGTGCGGGTCGAGCTCCCCGTCGCGAGTGGCGTTCCACAGCGCGGACCACACCAGCCCGCGGGCCAGCGGATCAACGATCCGGTTCAGCGACGCCTCGACGGTGCGGACCGAGAACCCACCGAGCCGGACCTTCGCGTAGGTCTGGTCGCCGTCGTTGAGCAACACCAGCGGCGTCTCGGTGAGGTCGATCGGGGTGCGCGGGCCCGCGAGGTCGACGGCCAGGAGTTCGGTGCGCACCAGCGCGCCGGACTCGTCGAAGTCGTACAGGCCGACACCGAGGGTGTGCGGCCGCGGATCGGTCTGCACGATCTCGTAGCGCTTGCGACGCCGCTCCAGGGTGATGGTGGAGACGCCACTGGTCCGCAACCATGCGTCCGCCCACGCCTGCAGGTCGCGCCCGGACTCGGCCGACAGCGCTTCCAGCAGGTCGGCGAGGGTGGTGTTGCCGTAGGCGTGGTCGCGGAAGTAGCGGCGGGACGCGGCGAAGAAGGCGTCCCGTCCGACGTGGGCGACGAGCTGCTTGAGCACGCTCGCGCCCTTCGCGTAGGTGATGCCGTCGAAGTTCAGCTTCGCGGCCTCCAGGTCGACGATGTCCGCGACGATCGGGTGCGTGGTCGGCAGCTGGTCCTGCGAGTACGCCCACGCCTTGCGGCGGTTCGCGAACGCCACCCAGGCGTCGGTCCACTCGGTGCCCTCCGCGCTCGCGAGCGCACCCATGTAGTCGGCGAAGGATTCCTTGAGCCACAGGTCGTCCCACCACTGCATCGTGACGAGATCGCCGAACCACATGTGCGCCATCTCGTGGAGGATCGTGTTCGCGCGGGCCTCGTACTGGGCGGCGGTGGCAGCACCGCGGAAGACGTAGGCCTCGGTGAACGTGACGCACCCCGGGTTCTCCATCGCACCGAGGTTGTACTCGGGAACAAAGACCTGGTCGTATTTGCCCCACGGGTAAGGGAATTCGAACTGCTCATGGAAGAAGTCGAGGCCCTGCCCGGTCACCTCGAGGATGGTGTCGGCGTCGAGGTGCTGTGCCAGCGACGCGCGGCACAGCACACCCAGCGGGACCGTGAGATCGCCGGAGGTCCACGACGAGTCGACGCGGTGGTACGGCCCGGCGACAATCGCGGTGAGGTACGTCGAGATCGGCAGCGTCGGAGAGAATTCCACGCGCTGGCGGTCGCCGGTCTCCTCCCTGGTTTCCGCCGGACGGTTGGAGATCACCTCCCAGCCGAGCGGCGCGGTCACCGCGAAGGTGAACGGCGCCTTCATGTTCGGCTGCTCGAAGCAGGCGAAGACGCGGCGGGCGTCGGCGGGCTCGTACTGGCTGTACAGGTACGTCTGCCCGTCGACGGGGTCGACAAACCGGTGCAGCCCCTCCCCCGACCGGCTGTAGACGGCGGTCCCGCGGACCTCGACGGTGTTGGATGCGGCCAACCCGCGCAGCGCGATGCGGGCGCCGTCGTAGTCGACGTCGGCCGACACGCCGTTGACGGTGACCGCCTGCACCGAGCCGCCGAGAAAGTCGAGCCAGGTCGCGTCGGCGGCGGCATCGAACTCCACGGTGGTGACGGTCGGGAAGCCGGGGACGCCGGCGTCGGGCGCGGACGTCAGGTCCAGCTCGACCCGGTAGGAACGGACGGTGATCGCGGCGGCACGGGCTGCGGTCTCGGCACGGGTCAGGTTCGCGGTGCTCACCCGATCGATCCTGCCAGGCCGAGTAATGAAGAACCCTCCACAACTCGGGAACTACCCGTTCCCCGCTCGCCGACCTGCGGTTTCCGTCCCCTGTCCCCCGCCCGAGCGGGGCGCGGCATGCCCTGCGAAGGACCTAGTTGTTGGAGAGTTGTTGCAATAGCTTTCCAACAACTCTCGGGTTTGTCGGTAGCCTGTGCCGCAGGACAACACCTGCCCCCGCGCCGTCCGCGTGGCCCTGGATGCGATCCCGACACCGCCTTCGTAGCGGGCCTGGCTGTCCTGCGAGGCCGGTTCGGATCCGAGACTATTGACGCCGTCAACACTCTCATCGTGCTTCGGTACCTCTCGCGTGCACCACTGATGACGCTCCGGCAGGTCTGCGCCCAGACACAAACCGGCACCGCCGAAGCAACACAGATCATGGAGTGGCTCAACGAGGTCGGTGTCGTACAGACCCTCACCGAACGTGGTGACGAATGGGTACTGACCTCGGCGGCGCGGAGGGCGCTTGGTGGAGCGCTGGCGACGGACGTTGCCGCCGTGTCGGTCCAGGAATGGATCGAGGAGCGCCTGCGCGCAGGGGAGGTGGTTACCAATCGTGACGTCGTCGCCACCGGCGCCGACGGCCGGGAGGTCACCGGCCTGTTGACCTCTCTGCGCCAGTCGGGACGCGCGGTCAAGGATCCGAATGGTCCCAAGCGCGGGCCCGGCGTCCGATGGATCGCGCCCAGTTCGCCTCGTTCCTGACTCATCATGCGGACACCGGGGCGCGGTATACCCCTATGGGTATATTGGGAGCCGGAAGTGCCGACCGAGAGGACCCATCATGTGCCAACCCACCCCCTGCACGACCTGCGGCAAGACGACCTGGAAGGGCTGCGGCAACCACGTGGACGAGGTGATGCGCCACGTCCCCACCGACCGGCGCTGCACCTGCGAGCACCCCACCGCGTCGAGCGGCGGCTTCCTGCGGTCCCTGTTCGGCCGCTGATCGGCGATCGCCAGGGACGGCGGCGTTCGCGCAGCTAGAGACCCCGGTGACGCGGGGCGGGCGCGCGGCGACCCGGTGACGACACGCGGGGAGCGCGGTACCGTGATTCACGGTCGTCGCCGCTCTAGCCTGGGTTTCTCCCCCGGGAACCGCGAGAAAGGCACATCTCATGGCATTGCCCACCCTGACCCCCGAACAGCGCGCCGCCGCCCTCGAAAAGGCGGCAGCGTCCCGGAAGGCACGGGCCGAACTGAGGGAGGACCTCAAGTCCGGCAAGGTCACCCTCGTCGAGGTGCTCGACAAGGCCGAGTCCGACGAACTCGTCGGCAAGACGAAGGTGCTGTACCTGCTCGAATCCCTGCCGAAGGTCGGCAAGGTGAAGGCCCGCGACATCGCGGAGTCCGTCGGCATCGCCGAGACCCGCCGCGTCGCGGGCCTCGGTGCGCGCCAGCGCGCCGATCTGCTGGCCAAGCTGGCCTGACACGTTATGCCGGATGCCCGGCGTCCCCGACGGGACGCCGGGCATCGGCGTGTTCGGGGCCGGGGTCAGGCCTTGTAGTACACCACCTGGTGGGTGGTGGCCAGCAGCGCGCCAGCCGACCCCCACAGGGCGCCCGACTGGTCGAAGTAGCCCTTGCCGAAGCGCTGGGCACGGGCGGTGGCGAGCACCGAGTCCGTACCGTGCGCGGCGAGGGTGGCCTGGTCGGCGTGGAAGTACACGGTCAGCGAGACGGTGCCGATCGGGCACGGCTGGCCGAGGCGAAGGAACACGCGAGGGAAGAACGAATCGCACAGCGCGGTGAGCGCGGGGAAGTCCAGCGGGCGCGCGGGCTCGTCGCGGATCCACAGCGTCGACGTCGATTGCGCCCGTTCGGTGCCGAACGAGTCGAGTCCGCCCTCGACGAACCGCATCTCGTAGTTGCCGACCCAGCGGGTGAACGCGGATGCGGCGGTGGAGGGTTCGACCTCGGCGGCGGGCGGCACGGCGGGCGGCTCGATCTCGGTGGCGGACCAGGTGTCGCGGCGGACCGCGAACACCGCCGTCGCGGTGGTGACGACGTCGCCGCCCTGGGTCATCTCGATCGACCAGTGCTGGGTCGACCTGTTCGTCCGGCTCGGGCGCGCGTCGATCGAGAACTCCCCGTCCGCAACGGGCCCGGCGAAGTTGACGGTCAGCGAGACGGGATCACCGAGCCGTTCCGGGTGCCGCAGCACCGCGGCGAGCAGGGTGGCCGCGGTGACGCCGCCGAACGGGCCGACCATGTTGGCGTACTCGGCGGTGGTGCGCCCGGTGAACCTGCCGTCGGCCTCGGCGATGAGGTCGAGTGCGGCGTCCAGCTGATGGGTCGGGGTGGCGGTCCGGGTCACGTCAATCTCCTGGCGATCGGCAACTATGTATGACACTCTACATAGAAGTGATTCGAGTGGAAGGGCGAGCAGTGCCGAGGCGACAGGACCCGACAGCCGGACCCCGGGCGGCGATGATCGGCAGCGCGGTGGCCCTGATGCGCGAACGGGGCGTCGCGGCAACCTCGTTCGCCGATGTTCTCGCCCGCAGCGGCGCCCCCCGCGGCTCGATCTATCACCACTTCCCGCGCGGCAAGGCGCAACTGATCGAGGACGCGACCCGGTCCGCCGCCGAGCAGCTCGACGCCAGCATCGGCCGGATCCTGGCCGCCAACGACACCGTCGGGACGATCCGCACCCTGGTCGACATCTGGGGGCGCCGCCTGCAGACCAGCGACTACGTGTCGGGGTGCCCGATCGCGGCGGCGGCGTTGGGCACCGAACCGGGGGCCAGGGAGATCGCCGGGGTCGCCTTCGACACCTGGTGCGCGGCGATCACCGGGAAGCTGGTCGCCGAGGGCGTCGCCCCCGGCCGGGCCCGCTCGCTCGCGGTGCTGATCATCAGCTCCCTCGAGGGCGCAGTGATCGTGGCGCAGGCGCAGGGCGGGTCGGGACCGCTGGACGCGGTCGTCGTCGAACTCGAGCACGCCTGCCGGGCGGCGCTGTCTCCGCGCCCGCCGCACCTGCCCGGCGGGGCGGACCCGCACCCCTAGACTCGGCAGCGACACCGGTCCGGAAGCCTCCTCAAGAAAGCGCCGCCGCCATGCCCACCGAGCCCGACCCCGACCTGCTGCTCAGCGACGACGAACGGATGCACGCGCTCGACGCCATTAGCAGGCACTACGCCGACGGCCGGCTGGACAGCGCCGAGTTCTACGAGCGCTCGGGGGTGATCGCCGAGGCGCGGACCGTCGGCGCGCTCGGCGGAGCATTCCAGGGGCTTCCGGGCGGGATGCCGCTGGCCGCCGTCGACGGCCGGGTGCGGAAGGTGCCGTTCGACGACGCCCCCGCGATCCGCGACAGCAGTCCCGCGGCGGCGGCCGAGGCCGAACTCACCTCGCTGCGCTCCCGCGGCGGCATCGTCGAATCGCTCGACTGGGTCATCATCGGCATCACCCTGGTCACGTTCCTGGTCCTGCAGATCGTCGTCGACTGGGACTACGCCTGGCTGGTGTGGCCGTCCCTGATCGTCACCCTGAGCGTGCCGCGGATGATCCTGAACTACAGCGACGACGACGAGGAGGTGTACGAGAAGCTGAAGGAGTCCGACGCCAAGGCGCGCAGGAAGCGACTCGAGCAGGCCGCCCGGCGCATCCGCGAACTGGAGGACGGGGACGGCAGGAACGGGTGATCCGCCCCGCCCGGGTGCCGCCCACCGGCGCGGCGGCACCCGACCCGGTCAGCGATCCGCGTCGGTGTAGCGGATGATCCCGCGAATGTTGCGTCCCTCCAGCATGTCCCGGTAGCCGTCGTTGATCTGCTCGAGCCGGTACTGCCGGGTGACCATGTCGTCGAGGTTGAGCTTGCCCGCCTTGTACATCGACAGCAGGTGCGGGATGTCGTAGTGCGGGTTGGCGCCGCCGAAGACGGTGCCCTGCAGGTTCTTCTGCAGCAGCGTCAGCATCGACAGGTTCAGCGTGACCTGGTTGTCGACGAGGCTGCCCATCGCGGTCAGCACCACGGTGCCCGCCTTCGCGGTGATGCCCATCCACAGGTCGACGTCCTCGCCGTGCACCTCGCCGACGGTGACGATCGTCTTCTTCGACATGCCGCCCGCGGTGATCTCCGCGATCGCACCGGCCGCCTCGTCGACGGACGGGAAGGCATGCGTGGCACCGAACTTCAACGCCTGCTCCCGCTTCCACTCGACGGGGTCGATCGCGAACACGTAGCGGGCGCCGGAGTTCACCGCGCCCTGCAGTGCCGAGATCCCGACGCCGCCGATCCCGACGATCGTGACGTCCTCCCCCGGCCTGACCTGCGCGGTGTGGGTCGCCGACCCGTATCCGGTGGTGACGCCGCACCCGACGAGGCAGGCCACCTCGAACGGGATCGACGGGTCGATCTTCACCACCGAACTCTGGTGCACCACCAGGTACGGCGAGAAGGTGCCGAGCAGCGTCATCGGAAAGACGTTCTGCCCCTTGGCCGTGACGCGGAACGAGCCGTCACTGACCGAGGCGCCGCCGAGCAGGTACGCCCCCAGGTCGCAGAGGTTGCGCAGCCCGGCCTGGCAGGACGGGCACTTGCCGCACGACGGGATGAACGACAGCACGACGTGGTCGCCGGGCGCGATGTCCTCGACGCCCTCCCCGACCTCGGTCACGATGCCCGCACCCTCGTGGCCGCCCAGCACCGGGAAGCCTCCCATCGGAATGCCCCCGGTGACCAGATGGTGGTCGGAGTGGCACATCCCCGACGCCTCCATCTGCACCTTGACCTCACCCCGGTGCGGGTCACCGATCTCGATCTCCTCGATCGACCACGGCTGGTTGAACTCCCAGATCAGCGCGCCCTTGGTCTTCACCTGCACACACCTACTCTCGTCCGGCGACATGGTTCAGGCATCAGCCTAGACATGCGGGTGGACAGGTGTCCGGTCATTGCGGTGGTGGCGCGGTGAGGATCCGGTAGCCGAACTCGTGCAGGCGGCGGTGCTCGGGCCAGCGCTCGCGCGTCCACGCCGGGTCGGAGTGCGCGGCGGTGATCGCCGCGGACGTCGAGGCGTGCAGGTCGAACTCGAGGTCCCGCCGCAGTTCCGCCAGTCTGTCTGCGTCGCCGGTGTGGGTGATCCGGGCGATGGTGTCCGCCACCTGCAGGTCCGCGTCGGACAGGATCCGGCGGTGCGCGCGGGGCAGCACGCACCACAGCACCGCGACCGCGGCGACGACGCCGATCACGGTCTCGAGGAAGCGGTCCCGGGACACCGCGACCAGGTCGCCCGGCGCGCCGAGCCCGCCGAGGATCATCGCGAGCGGGGTGATGAACACCATCGCGAGCCCGTAGTTGCGCACCAGGTACGCCTCGATCCCGGCCATCGACAGCGCGAGGGCGACGACCAGGGCGGCGCCGTGCAGGTCGAACAGTGCCAGGCCGGCGAGCACCGCGAGGCCGATCAGGGTGCCGAGGAACCGGTGCGCGGCCCGGTACGTGCCGAGGATCCGGTCCGGGCCCTGGTGCAGGATCATCGCGGCCGTGATCACCGCCCAGTCCGGTCGCCCGACCCCGGCCACCACGGCGATCGCGCCGGCGGTTGGGCACGCGACGAGCAACCGGACCACGATCGTCATCGACCGGCCGCGGGGATGCGCGGCCCGCGCCAGCCGGTACCGGATCGACGGCCTGCGCAGCGGGATCTGCGGCTGCAGGTCGTCCTCCGGCGCGGCCTCGTCGTGGTCGACGCCGTGCAGGACCGCCGCGCACCGCAGGTGCGCGCCCCGCAGCGCCTCGGTCAGCGGATGCCCCGGCGTCACCAGCCCGGCGTCGTGCAGGCACTGCCACGCCACGTGCAGGTCGTGCACCACCGCCCGCCGATGGGTGGGCGAGTTGTCCCGGAGCACCGCGTCGACGGCGGCGACCGCGGCGGCGACCGCAGCCCGCTCGGGGGTCCGCGGGCGCACCGGGGCGCCGGCCATCGCAATCACCAGCGCGGTGCCCGCACCGATCGCCGTCCAGGCAACGACGGCGGCGACGGTGACCCCCGCCGCGGGCAGCACCGACGCGATCTCCAGCGTCAGCACCATCAGGAACGCGCCGGGTGCGCCGAGCCGCAGCGCATCGACGACGAACGCGCAGCAGGCCACCACCGCCGTCATCACGAGCACGATCAGCATCGGCGACAACGCGGAACCGTCAGCGGCGGACACCACCGACCCGACGGCCGCACCGATCCCGGCGAGGGCAACGAGGACCACGCCGATCAGCCCGACAACCCGCCACCGCACCCGGTACGGCCGGGTCTCGCCGTAGACGACGGCGAACGCGCCGAGGGTGGCGATCGCGGACACCGCGCCCGCACCGGCCGCGACGCCGACCAGTCCGGGGAGCGCGACCGCGACCCCGCCGCGCACCACGCCCGGCCAGCGGCGGCCCCGCCGCGGCACCGACACCATCGCCGACCACGGGGAGGCCGGGGTGGGGAGCGGCAGGTCGACGACCGCCGTCCGCTGATGTCCCCCGCTGCCCGTCACAACCGTTCAGGTTAGGAAAGATGCGGGCCGATCCCCGAATCCGCGACGGCCGGTGAGGCGCAGCTCACGCGGCGCCGGGGGCGCTCCCCGCCGAACTGCTCGGCGCGGCGGTGCTGGTCGGGGCCGCGGTGGTGGTCGGCGCCACCGTGGACGACGGCGGGTCCTGCACCGGGGTGGTCGGCTCGGCGACGTCCGTCGTCACCGCCGGGGATCGGGTGTCGACGGGTGCGGGTGCCGGTGCCGGCGCGGCGGCGCCCGGCTCGGCGAGCATCCGCGCGTCCGCGTCCGCGTTCGCGTCCGGGTCGACGGGCGGCTCGGTACCCGGGTCGACGGGCGGCTCGGTGCCCGGCCGTGTGGTCGGGTCGGCCGTCGTTGTGGTTGTCGAGGTGCCGGTCGTCGACGTGGTGGAGGTCGTGGTGGTCGGGGCCACCGTCGTCGTGGTGGGCAGCGGGATGCCGTCCCGCGCGTCCTCCGCGAGCCGGGTGAGCCATTGGGCCGCGTACTCGGCGGACGAAAGCGGCTTGCCGTCGGCGGTGTCCCGCCAGTAGTCGAAGTGGTGGCCGGTGTCGGGGCCGAGGGTCAGCTGATACGGGTCGCTGAGCACCACCGGGATCGTGTTCTGGTTGGTGACGATCAGGTTCACGACCTCGTTGAAGAACTTTCTCGGCAGGTACGCCAGCGGCGACATGCTCTCGGTCTCAATGGAGTCGGCGACCGGGGTGACCGGCAACGCGGCGGTGCCGACCGCGGTCGGGTCGTACGCCGGATCCGACACCTCCAGCAGCACGTCCATGAAGGTCTGGTCGGACTGCATCCAGCCGGGCGTGGACTGGATCACCGCGAACGCGTCGGAGGCGATGCGGCCGAGCACCATCGCGACGCCGATGCCGTTGTCCGCGGTCAGGCCGTCCTTCTCCAGGGAGTCGATGTTCATCTGCCTGCCGACGTTCACCACCAGTTGCAGCAGCGAGATGTTCTCCGGCACCGCGCAGGTGAGGTCGCCGTCGGAGCAGAACGCGGCGATCTTGCCGCCGAGGGCGCCGAAGTCGTCGCCCCCGATGCCGGTGACCGCACCGGCGCCGCCCGCCGTGTTCTCCCCGGTCTGGTAGGGCGTGTCGAAGCCGTCGGGATTGCGGAAGGGGTTCTTCGCGCCGGGGAACGGTCCCTGCCCGAGCGCGCGGCCCGCGTCGGCGAGGATCACCACCCCGACCACGTTCGCGGGGTCGACGATCGCGTACCCGTCGGTGCCGTCCTGGTGGCCGATGTTCTGCGCGACCCGCCGGGCGACGTCGGCGCCCTCGCTGTAGCCGACGACGGAGAAGCGGGTGTTCGGGCAGGCCTCGCGGATCTTCCGCATCACCTGCTGGGTGTTGTCGACGCCGGTGGTGACGGCCTGCTCGTAGCTGTCCATGTTCGCGGGGTACGCGATGTAGAGGTTGGCGTAGGAGCCCGGCTTGAGCGTGTTGACGACACCGGGCGCGTTGGCGACCGGGTCGACCCAGTGGCTGCTGTAGTCGTCGGACAGCGCCGCGGGCAACGGCTTTCCGTTCTCGTCGACGAGGCGGGGAACGGTGTCCGGCGGGGTGTCGTTGCGGCCAGCGATGGACACGGTCACCATGTCGTGGCATTCCGTGGTGGACGCCGTCAGTTCGGTGTCGATCGTGGCGGGCGGTGCGTACGCCACCCAGGCCGTCGCGGCGACCGCGACACCGAGGGCGGCCGGTGCCGCCACCATCGAGATGAGGCGATGCCGCGCGAAGTAGCCGCGAAGAGTCATGTCCCGCTCCTCAATCCGTCGCTCTCGGACGACGCGCAGACCATCCCGGTGCCGTGCGCTCACGTCACGTCATGTCAGGGGTGTCGCCGCGTCGACGGCAAGCGTTACACAGCGGACGGTGGCGCGCGCGGCAGGACGGCGCCCGTCACGGTTCGTCGGTCAGGTGTGCGGCCCGGTTCAGCAACAGTTTTCGTTCCCGCTCGTTGCCGGTGAGCCGGGCCGCCGACTCGAACTCGGCGCGTGCCTCCGCGGGCCGGTCCAGCCGGCCAAGGGCCGCGGCAAGGGTCTTCTTGGCGCGGACGATCCGCTGCTGCACCGTCGACGTCGGGACCAGGAACGCACGCGCGATCTCGTCGCTGGACAGGCCGCCGACCACCTTGAGGGTCAACGCCACTCGCGCCTCCCTGGACAGCACCGGATGGCACGAGACGAACACCAGCCGCAGCACGTCGTCATCGATCCGGTCGGGGTCCCACGGCACGTCGACCGGATCCGTCGCGCGGACTCGGCGGGGTCCGGGCGGCGCCGCGCGGCGGGGTCGGGCACGGGTCAGCCGTTGCGGGTCTCCAGTTCCTCGCGCCAGCCCTCTTCCTTCTGCACCCACTCGTTGTCCTGCGGGAAGTCCTCGGGTCCGTGCACCCGGCGGATCTCCAGTTTCGAGCCGGCGCCGAGCGGCGCGCGCCGCGCCCACTCGACAGCCTCCTCCCTGGACGCGACGTCCAGGATCCAGTAGCCGTTGAACAGTTCCTTCGTCTCGCCGTACGGGCCGTCGGTGACCAGCGGCGGATCGGAGCTGAAATCGACGACGCAGCCCTCCTCCGCCTCGGTCAGGCCCTCCCCGCCGAGCAGCACACCCGCCTTCATCATGGACTCGTTGTACCGGCCCATGTCCTCGATGATCTGCTCGAACGGGATGTCCTTCGATGCCGCGATCGCCTCGTCGGTCGCGCGCATAATCAGCATGTACCGCATTGTCGGGCTCCTTCGTCGTCGGGTCGCGCATCGACCCTCTCATCCGGGACGTCGAACGAGAAGGCCGCGGATCGACACCGCCCCGAGAAATTCTTCGGGCAGGACGGCTACCTGGCAACGCCGAGCGACAGCGCCCCCATGATCTTCGGGGCGCCCTCCTGATAGAAGGAGTCGAGGTCCCGAATCTCGAACCCCGCCGCCCGCACCAGGGCGGGGATGTCGCGGGTGAGGTGGCAGCCGCCGGCGACGGTCTTCTGGATCGGCTCGAATCGACGCTGCCAGCGCCGCACCTTCTCGTCCGGTGCGAGGCCGTGCTCGACGAAGTGCAGCGTCCCTCCGGGGGCGAGGACCCGCCGCAGCTCGCGCAGCGCGGCGACCGCGTCCGGGATCGTGCACATCGTCCACGTGGACAGCGCGGTGTCGAACACGTCGTCGGGGAACGGCAACGCCTGCCCGTCCAGGCCGGACCGCTCGATCGGAACCCGCGACGCCGCGCGCCGCGGCGCCGCCAGCTTCCAGCCCACGTCGGCGGGTTCGACCGCGCTGACGGAGTCGACGGCGTCCGGGTAGTAGCGGACGTTGAGCCCGGACCCGAACCCGATCTCGATGACCCGGCCCCGCAGCCCGGCGCACACCCGTTCCCGTGCGGGTCCGGTCAGCGACATCCCACAGCTCACGTCGACCAGCCGCGGCACGACCTGATTCGCGTAGAACCCCATGTCGACCCCTCGTGCGCTCGGAGAATGCGGTCCTCTCCAGCATGCGCCATCGGCGCCGAAAGGTGCCGCCGCCGCGCGCCGCGAAAAAACCTCGAGCCACCGGGAACCTTTCCGCCCCGCCGGTGCATCGAATGTCCGTAAGCGGAACCGACACGCCAGCCGACGCAAAGGACGACACGATGAGCAGCAACGACGCATACACCGACGCCGACGTCGCCGAGTACGAGAGCGACATGGCCGCCATCGCCGACGACCCCACGATGACGGTGAACGAGAAGCTCGACGCGATGGAGGCGCGGGCGGAGGCCGAGCAGGAGGAGATCCTGTCCGCGAACAGCGTCAACGCCGAGGTCAACCTCGACACGGCACCCGCCGACACCTCGACCTCCGCCGCCTCCTCTGCCTCGGCCACCTCCGCGACCGGGGCCACCACCGCCACCGACACCACCGAGACCGCCTCCTCCTCGGCGGCCGGCACGGGCTCCGCCGCCCCGGCCCCGGCCCAGGCCGACGCGGGCCCGGTGCGGCAGGACCTGGACGGCGACGGCGTCATCGACCTCGCCACCTACCTCGACGACAACACCGGGCAGCCGGTGCGCCAGGACTCCTACGAGGACGGCGTGGTCACCGAGACCCGCCTCGACACCGACGGTGACGGGCTGCCGGACACCATCCTGATGGACACCGACCGCGACGGTCAGGTCGACACCGTCATCCTGGACAGCGACGCCGACGCGGTCACCGACGCGACGATGATCGACACCGACGGGGACGGCGACTTCGACCTCTACACCGTCGACAGCGACAACGACGGCGACCAGGACGCGTACGCCACCGGCGCCGACATCCCCGGCGCGGTCGGCGACGTCGACACGTACACGAGCGGGATCTCCGACGACGCGCTCTGACCGTCCGCCCGCGGTCGGCGGCGTCCCGTGAACTGGCGGTTGCCGGGGCGTCGCGCGGGAGCGGGTCCCGGCAACCGCCCGTTCGGTGGTTGGATATCGATGGCGTCGGGTTCGGTACCGGCGTCGACCGGATCGGCCCATTCGACTTGGAGGTTCCCGTGGCTGGTGGTCTCGTCGCCCTGCTGGACGACGTCGCGGCGATCGCGAAGGTGGCGGCGGCGTCCATCGACGACATCGGGGCGGCGGCGGGCAAGGCCAGCATCAAGGCGGCGGGCGTGGTCGTCGACGACACCGCGGTGACGCCCCGCTACGTGCACGGCTTCTCCCCGAAGCGGGAGCTGCCGATCATCCGCAAGATCGCGATCGGGTCGATCCGCAACAAGCTGCTGATCATCCTCCCGGTGGCGATGATCCTGAGCCAGTTCCTGCCGCAGGCGCTGCCCTATCTGCTGATCGCCGGTGGCGGGTTCCTCTGCTACGAGGGCGCCGAGAAGGTCTACGAGGCGCTCACCGGCGGCCACCACGGCGAGGAAACCGATGCCCCCGCCGCCCTCGCCGGGCCCGAGCACGAGAAGACGATGGTCAGCGGCGCGATCCGCACCGACCTGATCCTGTCCGCCGAGATCATGGTGATCTCGCTGTCGTCGGTGGAGGACGAACCGTTCGTCACCCGACTGATGGTGCTGATCGTCGTCGCGTTCCTCATCACCGCGCTGGTGTACGGCGTGGTCGCGGTGATCGTGAAGATGGACGACGTGGGCCTCGCGCTCGCGCAGCGCAGGTCCGCGTTCAGTCAGCGGGTCGGCCGCGGCCTCGTCGCCGCAATGCCGAAGGTGATGTCGGTGCTCACCGTCGTCGGAATCGCCGCGATGCTGTGGGTCGGCGGCCACATCCTGCTCGTCAACGTCGGCGAGGCCGGGTTCCACTGGCCCGCCGACCGCCTCCACGACGTCGAGCACTGGTTCGGCGGGCTCGTGCACGGCGGGTTCGGCGGGGTGCTGTCCTGGACCGCGGGCACCGTGACCTCCGCCGTCGTCGGACTGGTCGTCGGCGCGATCCTCGTCCTGGTGATGCACCTGATTCCGAAGCGGAACAAGGACGCCGCCGCGCACTAGGTCACCCGAACCCCACGGCGCCGGCCGCAACGGAAAACGCACGCCGCCCCGACGGGCGGCGTGCGTTCCGGTGCTGCGGTGCGGTGTCAGCCCGCGGTGGGCGCCAGCGCGGCGGCGTCGACCTCGGGGTAGATCGGGTACTCGACACCGGACAGGTACTGCACGGTGCGCACGACCTGGCAGGAGTAGCCGAACTCGTTGTCGTACCAGACGTAGAGGATCGCGGTGTCGCCCTCGACGATCGTCGCGTTCGCGTCGACGATCGACGCCGCGCGGGAGCCGATGAAGTCGCTGGAGACGGCGTCGGTGGCGGCGGTGTAGTCGAGGTTGCGGCTCAGCGCGCCGGTCAGCGACTCCTGCCGCAGCCGCTCGAGCACCTCCTCCTTGGTGGTCTCGCGGTTCAGCTGCAGGTGCAGGATCGCGATGGACACGTCCGGCGTGGGGACGCGGATCGAGTTGCCGGTGATCTTGGCCTTCAGGTCCGGCAGCGCCTTCGCGACGGCCGAGGCGGCACCGGTCTCGGTGAGCACCAGGTTGGTCGGCGCCGAACGGCCGCGGCGGTCGGCCTTGTGGTAGTTGTCCAGCAGGTTCTGGTCGTTGGTGAACGAGTGCACCGTCTCGACGTGACCGCGGGACACCCCGAACGCGTCGTCCATCGTCTTCAGCGGCGGCACGATCGCGTTGGTGGTGCAGGACGCGCAGGACACGATCGTCTCGTCCAGGCTGACGCCGCGGTGGTTGACGCCGTGCACGATGTTCGGGACATCGCCCTTGCCGGGCGCGGTGAGCACCACCTTCGCGATGCCGGGGCGCAGGTGCTTCGACAGGCCGTCGCGGTCCCGCCAGATGCCGGTGTTGTCGATCAGGATCGCGTTCTCGATGCCGTACTCGGTGTAGTCGACGGCGGTCGGGTCGTTGCTGTAAATGAACTTGATGACGTTGCCGTTGGCGATCAGTGCGCTGTTCTCGGCGTCGACCTTGATCGTGCCGTTGAACTGCCCGTGCACGGAGTCGCGGCGCAGCAGCGAGGCGCGCTTGACCAGGTCGTCCTCGCCGCCCTTGCGGACCACGACGGCGCGCAGGTTGAGGCCGTTGCCGGAGCCCGCCTTCTCGATGAGCAGGCGGGCGACGAGACGGCCGATGCGCCCGAAGCCGTAGAGCACCACGTCCTGCGGCTGCGCGGGGCTCGTCTGGGCGCCGCCGACCAGGTCGGCGAGGCTCTGCGCGACGAACTCGGGGATCGAGCCGCCGTTGCCGGTGGCGCGGTAGGCCGACACCAGCAGGCCGAGGTCGATCTTCGACGGGCGCAGGTCGAGCTCGGTCAGCGCCTCGAGGAACGGGAACGTCTCCTCGACGGACAGCTCGTCACCACGGATCTGCCTGGCGAAGCGGTGGGTGCGCAGGATGCTGATGACCGACTTGTTCACCAGCGAGCGGCTGTGAAGCAGAATGGTCACCGAGTGCCTGCGGTGCAGGCCGCCGATGATCGGGATCATCGCTTCGGCGAGCGCTTCCTCGGAGTTCCACTGGGTCAGTTCCGCTGTGGTCACTGCGATCCTCTGTCTTTCTGACTCTGTGTGGCGTGCCCGTGGGTTGGACGCCGAACTGGATGAGACGCACGTCACTTCGCCGGCCGCGATCCGGTTCGGTCGAACCGGGCCACGACCGGCGAAAACGGTGCACGCGCTACCAGCATAGGTAACGACCTGCACGCGACCCAAAGGGCGTTCTCGGGGGTGCCCGGTCGGGGCGCCGCGATCACCGGCCTGCCGGCCCGCGCCGTGGTCAGTAACCCTTCGACCGCAGGAACTCGGCGACGGTGACGATCGCGTCGGGATTGCGGGGGCCCTCCACCAGGGCCGCGTACGGCAGCGCGATGATGTTGCCCTCGCGCACCGCGGTGGTGCCCGCCATCAGCGGCTGCTGACGCAGCAGCCGGATCTTCGCGTCCACCGACTCGTCCGGCCCGGCCCCGTAGTCGACGATCACGATCGCCTGCGGGTCGCGTTGCGCCGCCGCCTCCCACGAGGTGGTGGTCCACGAGTCGTTCAGGTCGTCGAAGATGTTGCTGCCGCCCGCCTCGCGGATGATCTGCGACGGCGCCGCGGTCCGGCCGGAGGTGAACGGCTCCGGGGTTGCGCTGTCGAACAGGAACACCCGGGCCGGCTCCTGCCCGGCCGGCGCCGACGCCGTCGCCGCGGCCACCTGCTCGCGGTACCCGGCGACCAGGTCGTCGGCCCGGTCCCGGACACCGAAGATGTCCCCGAGGTTCGCCAGGTCCGCGTACAGCGCGTCGAGCGGCTCCATCACCCCGCGGCGGTCCGTGTCGGGCTGCCTGCAGGCCTCGGTCAGCTGGTAGGGGACGGCGCCGATCGAGCGCACCCAGTCCGGGGTCAGGCCCGTCGACTCCTTGAACCCGTAGTTCCAGCCCGCGAAGACGAAGTCGGGGTTCGCCGCCTGCACCACCTCCCGGGTGAACGCATCCCCGAGCTGCGGGGCCGCCTCGAAGTCGGCCCGCCACGGCGAGGTGGCGATGTCCCGCTCCTTGCCCGGGTAGCTGGTGTAGCCCGCCAGGTGTTCGGTGAGGCCGAGCGCGAACATCATCTCGGTGATCGCGGTGTCGTTGGTGACCACCCGCTGCGGGACGCCGTCGACGGTCAGGGGTGCGCCGCAGTTGGTGACGGTCACCGACTCTCCGGTGGGTTCGGCGGCCGCGTCCTGCACGTCGGCGCCGCACGCCGTCAACGCGAACACGCTCGCCGCTGCCATCGCGACCGTCCAGGGTCGGGACCTCATCTAGTACTCCTTCTCGTCGAAGATGATCTGGGGAACACCCAGCCGGGGATGGGTGACGACGTGCCCGCCGATCGCGAACCACCGCCGCAGCACGTCGGCCGTCACGACCTCGTCCGGTGTCCCCGTGCACACGAGCCGGCCACCGCTGAGGACGAACAGCCGATCGCAGTACTGCGCGGCCAGGTTCAGGTCGTGCAGCGCCGCGATCACGGTGATGCCCAGGTTCCGGGCCGCGGTCAGGACGCTGTACTGGTGGTGGACGTCGAGGTGGTTGGTCGGCTCGTCCAGCACCAGCACCCGCGGCTGCTGCGCCAGCGCGCGGGCGATCAGGACGCGTTGCCGCTCCCCGCCGGATAGGGACAGGAAGCTGCGGTGCTCGAGGTGCGACGCGTCGGCGGTCGCCAGCGCGTCGCGGCACAGGCCGACGTCGCGGCGGTCGGCTCTGCGCAACGCCGACTGATGCGGCAGGCGGCCGGTGGCCACGACCTCGGCCGCGGTGAAGTCGAACTGCATCAGGCTGTCCTGGGTCAGGGCCGCGACCTGACGTGCGTTCTCGCGCATGCTGATCGCGGCGATGTCCGTGCCGCCGACCAGGATCCGGCCCGCCGCGGGCGACAACGCCCGATACAGGCAGCGCAGCAGGGTGGACTTGCCGCTACCGTTCGCCCCGACGACGCCGACGAAGGTGCCCTCCTCGGCTGCGAGGGTCACCGCCTCGAGGATCCGGGTGCCGCCGATCTCGACCGTGACGTCCCGATAGTCGACCCGCATCAGCCGACCCCCACCAGGGCGCCGCGGCGCCGCATCAGCAGCACGAACAGCGGGACCCCGACCGCGGCGGTGATCGCCCCCAGCGGAAGTTCCTGCGGCGGAATCAGGGTGCGGGCCAGCAGGTCCGCGGTGACCAGGAACACCGCGCCGAGCAACGGCGTCACCACGATCAGCCGGCGATGGTCGGCGCCGACCAGCAGCCTGGCCACGTGCGGTACCACCAGCCCGACGAAACCAACGGCGCCGCAGATCGACACGAAACATCCGGTCATGACCGCGGCAACAACGAACAGCAACAGCCGGAAGCGGCTCGCGTCGATCCCGAGCGCCGCGCTGACCTCGTCACCCATCGACAGCGCGTTCAGCCGGCGCGCACAGGCCGCGATGACCGCCAACCCGATCACGGTCACCGCCGCCGCCAGCGGCACCGCCTGCCAGGTGGCACCGGCGAGGCTGCCGAGCAGCCAGAACATCACCGACCGCGCCGCGTCCCCGTGCGGTGCCATGAACACCAACACCGTTGTGGCAGCGGAAAACCCGTACCCGAGGGCGGTCCCGGTGAGGACCAGGCGCAGCGGAACCAGCCCCGCCGACGACCGGGCCATCAGGTACACCAGGATCGTGGCCCCGAGCGCGCCAAGGAACGCGGCGGTCGACAGCGCGTACAGGCCGAGCGCGCCGAAGGTGCCGAACAGCACCACCGACGTGGCGCCCACCGAGGCACCCGAGGAGATGCCCAGCACGTACGGGTCGGCCAGCGCGTTGCGCACCATCGCCTGCACGATCAGCCCGACCCCGCTCAATCCGGCACCGACCAACGCGGCCAACAACACTCGCGGCAGTCGGGAGTCGGTCACGATCCGATAGTTCGGGAGGTCCGGCGCGAGGACCGGCCCGCCGGTCAGTTCGGCCCACAGGAATCCGGTGGTATCACGCCAGGGAACGGGTGCGGTGCCGAGCATCAACGCCAGGACGGAGACGACCGCGAGCGCGGCCACCAGGCCGATGGCCAACGGGGCCACGGGCAGTCGGCGCATCATCGACCACTTTCACCTGGATGCAGGTGCCAGCCTCACCGGGCGGTGCGCGCAACGACGTGCGGGCACAGCGGTGCCCGCATCCTCGTCGACCGCTCCCTCGGAGTCGACAGGCGACCACGCCGGCGGCATGGCCGCGCTGGCAGGTCTTCGGGCTCGTGGACACGGATCGGGCGAACCCGAATTCTCCTACTGGCGGCCGCTTCCCGGGCTCACACCCAGTGCTGATGGCCGCGGTCGTTTCCACACACCGCTGCGGGGCAGCTCCGGTTTCCCACCGGATTCCCTCTTACGAACCACCCGGCACGAGCCGGGCGGTAACCAACGCGCGGCCACAGTAGCACTCAGGGTCGGCACCGCGAACCGGCCAGGGCGGGCCGTCAGACGGTGACGTCCGAGTAGGGCATCTGCTCGGACACCCACGGAAACACGACCTCCATGAGCAGCAGGAACACCGCGGCGGCGAGAACGGTCGCCAGCAGGACCTTCACCGGTCGGGGTCCGGGGAGAACACCCCAGAAGTAGCCGTACATCTAGTGCTCCTGCAATGCCACGGGCAGGGTGCCCGCGAACTTCGGGGTCGTCTCGACGAGAACGGCGTGCACGATCATCCGTTCGGCGTTCGAGAACAGCGGATGGCAGGTGGTGAGCGTCAACACGCTCTCCAGCCAGGGGCCCGGCTCGACCCACTCGGCTCCGGGCAGCGGATTGACGACGGCGACGTCGCCGGGCACGGTGATGTGTCGACCAAGCACGTGCGCATAGTCGCCGCCCGCGACCCGGTCGATCTGCTCGGGGCGCAGGCAGTCCGCGGCCGCAGCACGCCGCTCGGGTGCGGCGGCGGCGAGCGGCAGCAGCCGGTACGTCATCCATTCGGTTCTGGTCTCCACGACGACGGCGTCGCAGGCGCCGAGTCGGTCCAGGTGTTCGAACACCGCACCGGATCCGTTGCGATGCCCGGCGATCGCAACATTCCCCGGCTCGCCGGGCAGTTGCGTGTCGGTGTAGTGGCCGGGGCCCGCCTTCAGGTCCTCGTTGCTGGTGCCCTCGACGACCGCGTACGCGGCGCCGAGCGTCGGAAAGTGCAGGCGCGCGAACCCTTCTCCGGGCGTCGGGACCGGCGGGGCCACCGGCGCGTCACCGGCGGCCCCGGAACCCTGCGCCCACGATTGCGCGAGGCCGTTGTCGACCTCGTCCTGCAACCGACCCGAGACGATGTTGGTCCAGAACGCCTCGTAGATCACGAACAGCAGGACGACGACCCCCGCCGTGAGCAGCAGCTCACCGGTGACCTGGCCTGCGCCCGGCCGGGGCCGGGCCCGCACCGGAACGACGGCATCACGCATGGGGCGGGCCCTCCTTTGCGGCCGGGTCGAGCTAGCTGTTCGCGTCGATCGTGGCGCTTCCGCTGCCACCGACAAGATCGTAGAGGAGAACGGACAGCTGACCGAGGCCGTCGATCACGGCGGAACCGGTGGTGTGGACGTCGAATTCGACCGAGAGCGGGAGGATCAGCACGAGAGGAATCTCCTTCGATGAGCGGCCGAGCGATCGGCCGCGACATGGGGGGTGCGGTGGTGGGGGGGGGGGGGGAAAAGGGGGGGGCCCCCCCCCCCCCCCCCCCCCTTTCCCCCCCAAAACCCCCCCCCCCCCCCCCCCCCCCCCC
>NZ_JBHXNU010000007.1:20105-25218 GCF_042719255.1 Rhodococcus sp. NPDC058532 | reverse complement strand
AGGAAAAGAGAGACAAGCATTTGCTATGGCAGAGGGAGCGGGAGATGGCTGGTGGTGGGGGGTGGGGGGGGGTTACTATCTCCTTCCCTTTTTTCCCCCCCCCCCCCCCACTACCGTGTTTCGACCTGGAGGACTACTCCTCGCCGGTCATCTTCCTGCGGTTACGCAGCGCCAGCCAGGCACCACCAGCGATCAGCGCCAGCGCGCCACCGGTGAGCCAGATGACGTTCGCTCCGGTGACGGGAAGCGACGACGACTGGCCCGGCTTGCTCGGAGCCGGCTTGCCAGGGGCACCGTTGTGTCCGGAGCCGCCCGGGTTCCCCGGCGAACCGGGTCCACCCGGAACGCTGGGCCCCGGGGGAGTCCCCGTTCCCGGCCCCGGCGGAACCGACGATCCACCACCCCACGGCGGCACCGAGGATCCGCCACCCCACGGCGGGATCACAATTCCACCCCACGGCGGCAGCGGAATCGGGATCGGGATGATGATCAGACCGTTGCTGCTGGTCTTGTTCTCCAGACCAAGCACCACCGAACCGTTCGCGTCACCGGTGAGCGTGACGGTGGTGCCAGTCGACTCGCCGTCGAGCGCGGTCGCCTCCGCATCGCCCTCCTTCACATCCCACACGACCTCGCCCCACTTAACGTTGGGCACGTCGGTGTGAGCGCCGGTCTCGACGAAGTTGACCTCGGTGTCGAGCGGGAACTGGACCTTGCCGTCAACGACGGCCGCGTCGCACTGGGCGGTCGGGGTGACCGATCCGCCGGGCTTGACGTCGAGGATGCAGGAGCGCGCCTCGCCGTCTGCGTCCGTCCAGGTCGCCGTGACCTGGAAGGTCGCGGCCGGGTCCTTCATGACCTGATTGCCCTTGGGCCCGGTCACGATCTTCTCGATGTCGAGGTCGGTGGTCGGGATGATCCGGTTGTGGATCTCGACCACGGCCTGCTCACCCGGCACGATCCCGACGGTGTTGCGGTAGTCCGCGTCACCGGCGTCCTCGGCCACCCAGTAGTACGGCCGCGCCCAGTCGAAGCCGGGCAGGTCCTTGGGATCGACCTCGGAGAAGGTGACCACGGTGCCCCGCGGCAGCACATCGCCGGACGTCCAGCTGAACCCGTTCTCCGCGTTCAGCGTGATGGTCTCGCCCACTGCCGGGAACTCGACATCCGCGGGAAGCGGCGGATCGATGTTGTCGATCCGAACCTCGAACTCCGCGCCATCGGGCAGGTCGGCGTCGGTGGCCGGGATGCGCTCGTCACCGTCGAGGATGTACTTCGTGAACTCGACCGAGCCGAACTCCCACAGCGCCTCGTTCGTCAGCGTGATCAGGCGACCCTCGGTAGGGTCATCCGAGACGATGCCGGTCGCGGTGCCGTCGGCGTGGGAGACGATCCACGATTCACCGCTCGGGTCGGTGCCCCAGGTGATCGTGCCCCACTCGACGCCCTCGATGTCGGGGCGACCGATCTCGGTGAACGTCACCTCAGTGCCGATCGGTAGATCGACGCCGAGCGGTGTCGCGACACCGTTCTTGACGGTCAACACCGTGGTCCGGTACTCCGTACCGTCCTTCCAACGGGCCTCGACCTTGAACTCCGCGTCATCACCGACGGACTCCGCCGCTTCGCCGGCGACCTGCTTGAGGATGCGCAGGGTGCCGTCGTTCTTGTCGACGAAGTTCGTCACCTCGACCGTGCCCGGATCCTTGCCAATCGTCACCACTCCGGAGTCGCCGTCGATCGTGACGTCACCGGTGAAGGCCGGCACGCCCCAGGCGAGACCGTTGCCGTCGTCTGGAACCACCTCGGTCAGCGTGACCTTGGTGCCGCCGGGCAGGTTCTCCCCGAACGGGACCGGAGTGCCGTCGGAGGGCAGCGTGAGCGTCTTGGACTGCTCGACCCCCGCCGCGTCCGTCCAGGTGGCGATCACGTCGAACGTCTCGGGAACCGCGCCGTTGGACGCCTCCGGGCCCGTGAGCTTCTTGCTCAGCTCGAAGGTGCCCTGAGTGATCTTGGCCTCGTTGGTGACGGCGATCGTGTTGGCGGCCGCGTCGGTGCCGATGGTGATCGTCTGCGGAGTGATCACCGGCTCCGACCACGTCACGAGGTCGGTGTTCACCGGCTTGACCTCGGTGAACGTGACCTTCGCCCCGATCGGCAGGTCCTTCAGCTCATAGGACTGGCCGCCCTTGAGCGTGAACTCCCGCAGCTCGCTTCCGCCGTCACCGTAGGCGATCTCCGCCTTGATGACGAAGGACTCGTCGCCGGTGATCGCCGTGTTCTCCGGGTTGAGGACGGTCTTGGTGATCGTCGTCGCCCCGAGGACCGCCTTGTTGACCAGGCTGACCTCGACATTGGTCTTCGGCTCGATCTCGACCAGCGCCACGGTGTCACCGTCGCTGAGCGTCACGCCGTCCGCCGGGCGGAACTTGCCCTGCTCGAAGTAGACGCCGTCGACCTGCGGCAGGTTGACCTCGGACAGCCGGATCGTCCACCCGGTGCCGCGGGGGTTGAGCCCGCTGACCGGGGTCCCGTCTGCCTTCACCTTGATCTCATAGGTGCTCGACGCGGGACCGACAGCCGGATCCACGCCGGGAGCGAACTCCTCGACCTTGACCGTGAACTCGGTGCCCTCCGGGAACTTCTCGGAGGCGGAGTCGATCTGCTTCAGCAGCGAGAACGAGCCTCGCGACACGCCCTCGCCGGTGCCGCTGCCGCCCCACGTCTGCGTGACGCTGCTCGTCAACTCGGCGCCCTCGTAGGCGAGCGAGTTTCCGTACACCGTCCCACGGTCGTCCAGTCCGCCGCTCGCGGTGCAGAGGGTGTACTCGATGACGTACTTCGTCTCGCGGCTGTAGTCGCCTGCCGCGTCGTCCTTCGGGAGCGTGATCTCGATCCCGTTGGCGGTGCGGGTGACGATGGTGTCGGCAGTCAGGTCGCGATCCGGGGCGGCGCCGCTGCCACCGATGGCGTCCTTCGCGACGACTCGGAAGTTGAGGTCCTCCTTGAGATCACCGCTGACATCGCACACGGTCAACGTGTCGGAGAAGGTGTCGGTGATGACCGCCCGCTCGGTGAGCGCCTCCAGGTTGCGTCCGGGAACCTCGGCGTCCCAGTCGACCGTCGTGCCTGCCGGCTGCATCTCGCCGCCGACCTCGGTCGGCTCGGTGTTGAGGCCGCCCTTCTTGTTGCCCTTGAACTCGGGGCCCTTCACCGAGGCGGTGACCTCGGAGCCGTTGACGAGCGCCGTGTTCGTGAACACGTCGGAGTTATCCGGAACCTCGTCCCCGGTCAGGCAGGACCGGTAGGTCACGTAGTAGTACTGCTCCACGTCGAACGGATCGTTCGGCGTGAAGGACACGGTGAAGTCCTCCGCACCGGGAGTGGCCGCCTCGGTGATGGCGAACTGGTCGGTGACGTCGGTGCGCCCGACCCCTCCGCCGCCCGGTCCCGGCAGGTAGTTCGCCTTCTCGATCTTCAGCGCAAGCCCGGTGTCGCACACGGCATGACCGCCGGTGAGCGTGTCCGCGATGGTGACCTTCTTGCCCGGGCTGGATTCGATGAACGTGCCGGGGACCATGACTGTCCACTCCGCGACCCGGTAACGCTCACCGTTGCTGTTGAGGAGCTTGCCGGACTTGCTCGGCACGGTCGTCGGCTCCCAGTCCTGCCCGACCCCGGCACCGACGGTCTCGTCACCGATGGTGATCGAGTTGTCGTACTGGGTGTCCTTGGGATCCACGGTGCCGCTGGTGGTGCACGAGGCGTACTCGATGCGGTACAGCTGGTCCTTCTCGAACGGCGCGCCGGTGTTGATGTCGATGATGACCGGGTCGCCCGCCGCGTTCTGGGTGATGGTGACGCCGCCCGGGACCTCGGTCAGTGCGCCCGGACGTCCGGAAAACAGCTTGGCGTTGAGCCGGCCGTCGTCGCACAGCTTCATGTTGGCCGAGAGTTCGTCACTCAGCTGCACCGAACCGGTATTACCCGCATCCAGGGCGATGAGATCGGAGCCAGGGATGTCGATGGTCCAGCGCACAGCCTGCTTGTCCGGCTGGAGCTTGCCGGACTTGGTGGCGTCACCGAGGTCCTTGCCGTCGCTGATGCCGCCCTCGCCGGGCAGGTCGACCAGCGTGCCCTCGCCGTTGATCTCGAACTCCACCTCCTCGGAGGTGGTGTATTCGACCGCCTTGGTGAAGACGGTGAAGGTGCCGTGCACCAGCTCGGGGTTGGCCGTCACCGCGTCGGTGAGCACGCAGTTCATGAGGTTGGTGCTGCCGTCGAGCACGCAGTTGCCCCAGACCGTGCCGTCCTCACCCTTGAGCTGCAGGTTTGGGTTTGCGTCGAGCTTCAGCTCGTCGGGGAACTTGACCGTGAACTCGTCGCCTGCCTTCGGATCGGCGGCGGAGGCGTCCCAGGTGCCGGACACCGTGACGGCGTCACCGACGGTGATCTGCTCGTCGTTGGTTCCGCCCTCGACCTGGATGTCGGTGATCTCGACGACGATGCCGGGGTTAAGTCCGCGCGCGACCTGCCGCTTTTCCACTGCGGGGGTGGTCGTCGTCGGCGCCGTCGTCGTGACCGTCGGCTTCTCGGACGTGGGCTCCTCCGACTCCGACTCCTCCGGCGTGGTCGTGGTCGGCGCGGTCGTGACCGCGGGCGCCTTCGTGGTGGTGACCGCGGGAGGCGTCGTGGTGGTGACCGCGGGAGGCGTCGTCGTCACCGCGGGAGGCGTCGTCGTCGTGAGCTCAGGCGGCGGCGTCGTGGTCGTGGTGGTCGGCGGGGAGGTCGTGGTCTCGGTTTCGGTTGCCGAAGCAACCGGGGCGAGCGAGAACGAGGTCATGACCAGCATCAGGACAGTCAGAACCATCCCCAGCGCAGCCCACCGAGACACCACCTCCGTTCCGCCACGACGTCGGAAGACATGGTTACGCAAGACGGCACCCTTCGTTCGATACGCACGTTCATACCGCGGACGCGAGGACAGCAAACAGACTGCAATTGCTCAGAGTGGCGCCGCCTGGGCCAACCCCCGCGGCGCCCCTCTCCCACCCCCTCCGGTCACGCATTTCTAACGGTACCCACCCCCGCACCACATCACACCAATTCGCTC
>NZ_JBHXNU010000007.1:0-20095 GCF_042719255.1 Rhodococcus sp. NPDC058532 | reverse complement strand
TTCCACAAGGGGGGGGGGAGGGGGGGGGAAGAGGGGGGGCGTTTTTGGGGGGGGGGGGGGGGGGGGGAGGGGGGGGGGGGGGAAGAAAAGGGGGGGGGGGGGGGAGGGGGGGCGCGTTGGGGGCACCCCTGGGCGCCCCCACTCTCCGACTCACTCCGGTAATGAGTTCGTAATGGTACATATACCCGAGCCCAATCGACCCAGGTCGTGCATCGACGTCGCTGCGGCGTGTCGCGCGACACGACAGGCCGCGACGTCATCGATCGACAGCGTCTCGGCCTGCGGTAACACGGCGGTGACGGGCGACCTGACGAACGGGGAAATACTCAGCGAACATCACAACGATTCCGGCAGGAATGTGAGGAATCCCACCATCCCGGAGCCGTTGGAGGGTACGGTTGCCTGCGGTCGCGCGCAGTCCGGCGGCGTCACCGTCGCGCCGGCACCCCTCGGTTCGGACCGCGGCCCCGTCGATCGTCTCCCGCAGGATGTCGGCGCGCCCGGCGTGCCGGGCCGTTTCGATCGTCATGTGCAGCAGGACCCGGCGCAGCGTGACCCACTCCTCCCGCCACCCCCGGCGATGACTTCTACCGTCCGGGAAGGTCAGTACTGGGACCGTGTAGCCGACCGAAACGGAGTGGTGATGTCGACCAGTGCCCGCGGCGTCCAGATCAGCCTGCCGATTGCCGATCGCGTGAGCTCAATGCGGTTCTACCGCAGCGCCTTCGGCTTCGATCTCGTCGGCGAACCCGCCGAGGACGGCGTCCCGGAACCGTTGTCGTTCCGCATCGACCAGCGCACGATGTTGGCGCTCATCCCGGCCGACGGCCTCGACTGGGTCCTCGGCGAGGACCGCCCACTGGCTCCCACCGGCACCAGCGAGTGCCTCCTCGGCATGGGCGTTGCCACCGAGCGGGAGCTCGTCGTCCTGGTCGAGCGAATCAGGAGCGCCGGCGGCACGGTGCTCGCCGCCCCCGAGCACCAGCCGTGGGGATACACGGCACTGTGCGCCGACCCGGACGGTCACGTGTGGCAGCTCAGCGTCGAACCCTGAGCGCATTGGTCTGTCCGTCCGGCGGGCCCGGAACGGGCTGAACGACGGAGCTAGTGGTCCGGTCGTTGGTGGTGGCGATGTCGAGTCGTTTGGCGGGCGGGCGCGCTGCATCGGTGAGGTCGTCGCAACCCCACGGACGGCATATCGCCGGGATATCGAAAAATGCATACGCGCTGGCAACTCCGCGTTGTCTTGACTGTCGGCATGTCCTACAACGACCTGGGTTTGATCGACAGCGACGCGATCGCGGTGCGGCGCGCCCGAGGGCCCGACGATTCGTCACCCCCGGCGGTCCCGACCACCGGGGTCACCGTCTTCGGATGCGGTCACGACGAAGCCGTGGTGTTCCGCGAGATGGGAACCCGCCTCGGGCTTGCGCCAAGCATCACCGAGGAAGCGGTCGGTGAAGCCAATGCTGCACTGGCGCGGGGCAACCGATGCATCAGCGTGAGCCACAAGACGCCGATCGACCATGCCACGCTGCTGGCGCTGAGCCGAGTCGGCGTCGAGTACATCTCCACCAGAAGCGTCGGGTACAACCACATCGACGTGGAATTCGCGGCGAGCATCGGCATCTCGGTCGGCAACGTCGACTACTCGCCCGACAGCGTGGCCGACTACACACTGATGTTGATGCTGATGGCCGTGCGCCACGCGAAAACCATTGTTCGCCACGCCGATACGCATGATTACCGGTTGAATGACAGGCGCGGCAGGGAGCTGCGCGACCTGACCGTCGGGGTGATCGGAACGGGGCGCATCGGCACAGCGGTCATCGACCGGCTGCGGGGATTTGGCTGCCACGTGCTGGCACATGACAGCAGGCCTCACGCCTCCGCCGACTACGTTCCGCTCGATGAACTGCTGCGGCAGAGCGACATTGTCACGCTCCACACTCCACTCACCGCGGACACACACCATCTCCTCGACCGCCAACGCATCGACCAGATGAAGTACGGCGCGTACCTCGTCAACACGGGTCGCGGACCGCTGCTCGATACCGAGGCCCTCCTCTCCGCGTTGGAGAGCGGCCGGTTGGGCGGCGCGGCGCTCGATGTCATCGAAGGCGAGGAAGGGATCTTCTACGCCGACTGCCGAAACACGGTGATGGAGAACAAGGCCCTGGTGCGGCTTCAGCGCCTGCCGAATGTGCTGATCAGTCCGCACTCCGCCTACTACACGGACCACGCCTTGAACGACACCGTCGAAAACAGCCTCATCAACTGCCTCAACTTTGCACGTGGGAGAACAGCATGAACAGATTGAAGGTTGGGGTCATCTTCGGAGGGGCTTCCGAAGAACATCCCGTCTCCATCAAGTCGGCGCGAGAGGTGGCAAGAAATCTCGACACGGAGAAGTACGAACCGTTCTGGATCGGCATCTCGACCGACGGCGAGTGGAAGCTCTGCGACGGCCCCGATGCGGATTGGGAAAACCACGGCGCGCGTCCCGCCGTGCTGTCACCCGATCGAAGGGTGCACGGCCTGCTGCTCATGGAGCAGGGTCGCTACGAAACCGTGCGCCTCGACGTCGTCTTCCCGGTACTGCACGGCACGCTCGGCGAAGACGGCGCGATCCAAGGCCTGTTGGAGCTCGCCGGCATCCCCTACATCGGCTGCGACATCCAGGCCTCGGCCGTGTGCATGGACAAGGCCCTGGCCTACACCGTCGCCACCAGCGCGGGAATCGCCACGCCGACCTTTCGGGTTGTCGCGGCAAACGAGAAGGTCGACGCCGATCGACTTCGCTATCCGGTCTTCGTGAAGCCGGCCCGTTCGGGTTCATCGTTCGGCGTCAGCAAGGTCACCCGTGCGGATGAGCTGCCGAAGGCGCTGAGCGCGGCGCGACAATACGACTCGAAGGTCCTGATCGAAGAAGCCGTGGCCGGCAGCGAGATCGGCTGCGCGGTCCTGGGTGAACGATTCGGCCTGATCACTGGGGAGGTGGACCGCGTCGACCTCTCGCACGGATTCTTCCGGATCCACCAGGAGGAATCGCCCGAAACCGGATCGGAGAACTCGACGTTCATTGTTCCCGCCGACATTTCCGACGAATCGCGCTGGCTCGTCCAAGAGACCGCCAAGGTCATCTACCGAACCCTGGGTTGCACGGGACTTGCCCGCGTTGACATGTTCCTCACCGACGACGGGCGGGTGGTCCTCAACGAGGTCAACACCATGCCCGGCATGACGTCGTACAGCCGGTACCCGCGGATGATGGCCGCCGCGGGACTGCCGATCTCCGACATGATCGACCGGCTCATCTCGATGACAATGCGCGGGACGAAGCGATGAACGACGATTTCGTCTACGTCGACGCGCTCGTGCCCGGGGTCCGCTGGGATGCGAAGTACGCCACCTGGGACAATTTCACCGGCAAGCCGGTAGACGGCTACCTCGCGAATCGGATCGTCGGCACCCGGGCTCTGTGCGTTGCCCTCGCGCAGGTACGCGAGAAGGCTGCGTCCCTCGGCTTCGGATTGCTTCTCTGGGACGGTTATCGTCCTCGACGCGCCGTCGACAGCTTCCTACGCTGGTCGCAGCAGCCGGAGGATGGCCAGACGAAGCAGCGCCACTATCCCAATATCGCCCGACCCGAGATCCTCGAAAAGGGATACGTGGCAACCCAGTCGGGCCACAGTAGGGGCGGCGCCGTTGACCTGACGCTCTATCATCTCGCGACCGGTGAACTTGCGCCAATGGGTGGCGGCCACGACCTCATGGACCCGATCTCGGGTCATCGAGCGCGAGGAATCACGCCCATCGAGTCCAAGAATCGTGCGCTTCTTCGTTCCCTCATGGAGGACTGCGGATTTGATCGGTACGACTGCGAGTGGTGGCACTACACGCTAAAACGCGAACCCTATCCCGACGTCTACTTCGACTTTCCGATCACCTGATGGGTCTCCATTGTGTTTCGCAGTGGGGACATGTGGCGAACAACGACGAGGTCGTGATGCGGCGGACCGGCCCATCGGGGCTGGAGGTCTTCCTGCGACACACCGACCCATCGAAACTGCACGACTGGGCCTCCGACGGATATCGCTCGCGCGAGGAATACCTGTTCTGGTCCCGCAAGGTCTGCGGCTTGGCGTGCCTCCAGTCGCTGCTCCACGGCTGGACTGACGTCCGACTGTCGATAGGCGAACTCCTTGCGCTGTCCGTCGAGTGGGGCTGCTACGAGGTGGAGTCTTCGGGCAAGGTCCACGGCCTGCTCTACAGGCCATTCATGGCGTGGGTCAGCACCCAATTCGGATTCGACTGCCAACTGGTCGAGCACACCCCGATTCAGGTATCGGCCCGGGAGCTGCAGCCCGGCCAGGTCATGATCGCCTCGGTATCCCCCGAGATTCGCGATCCCGACACCCACGAGCCGCGACGAGGAGGCCACCTTGTGCTGATCTATGCCATCAATGATGGGGTGGTGCGGTTTCATAATCCGTCGGGCTACTCCCACAATTCAGACTCTGCGGCCCTGCCCCTGCAGGTATTCGAGCGGTTTCATGCCAACCGGGGAATCTTGCTCCGAGGGGCATCGTGATGCCGGCCGGCGAACCCGCCCCGCGCGTCGTCGTCGCTGGCGGCCATTCGGCCGGGCACATCGAGCCCGCAATGAATTTCGCCGACGCGCTGAACCTGCTGGAGCCCACGGCCGAGATCACCGCGCTCGGCACCGTCCGTGGCCTGGACATCACGCTCATCCCCGCCCGCGGCTATTCGCTCGAATTGATCCCGCCCGTGCCGCTGCCGCGCACGCTGAGCCGCGACCTGCTGCACACGCCGGGCAGACTGCGCGACTCCGTCCGGGCGACCGGGGCCGTACTCGACCGCGTGCGGGCCGAGGTCGTGGTGGGCTTCGGGGGCTACGTGGCGCTGCCCGCGTATCTCGCCGCCCGCCGGCGGGGGATGCCGATCATCGTCCACGAGGCGAACGCCCGGCCTGGGGTGGCGAACCGACTGGCGGCCCGGATGACGACCCACGTCTTCACCGCCGCGCCCCGTGTCCACCTGGCGCACGCCAGCGCGATCGGCATCCCGCTGCGGCCGGCGATCACCGGGCTCGACCGGGCCGCGCTGCGCGAGGCGGCCCGGCAACGGTTCGGCCTGCGCCCGGACGAGCCGGTCCTGCTGGTCACCGGCGGTTCGCAGGGAGCCAACACGATCAACGCCGCCGTGGCCGACGCGGCAACAGCGTTGCGGGCGGCCGGCGTGCAGGTGCTGCACATCACCGGGCCCCAGCGCATTGTCGAGCCTCCCGACGCCGACCCCGGCGACCCGCCCTACGTCGTCGTCCCGTACGTCGAGGAGATGCAGTACGCCTACGCCGCGGCCGACGTCGCGATCTGCCGCGCGGGGGCGATGACGTGCGCCGAACTCGCCGCTGTCGGCTTACCTGCCGTCTATGTGCCGCTGCCGCTGCGCGGCGGTGAGCAGCGCTGGAACGCGGAGGCGGTCGTTGCTGCCGGCGGGGCGGTGATCGTCGACGATGCCGATCTCACCGCGGCATGGATCGAAACCACCGTGATCCCGCTGCTCGCCGATACCGAACGGAGAGCGACGATGTCGGCGCATGCGTTGGCAGCCGGCGCACCCGATGTGGGTTCGCGGCTGGCCCGGCACGTGCTTACGGTCGTCGCGGAACGGCGGGCAGGCGCACCGCGACGGCGAGCCCGCCTGCGGCTCGGGGGCTGAGCGTGAGGGATCCGTCGTGTGCCTGGGTGATGCTCTTGACGATCGCCAGGCCAAGGCCCACCCTCGCCTCGTCCCCGCGGGTGCGACCGGTGCCCCGCTGAAACGGCTCGGTGAGTGTCGAGACCAACTGTGGACTGAGCTTGTCGCCGGTGTTCTCGACCGTGAGCAGGACGGACTCGGGGCCGGCGGCGGTGCTGATCTGCACGCTGCCGTGCTCGGGGAGGTTGTGGACGATCGCATTGTGCAGCAGGTTCGTCGTCAACTGCAGCAGGAGTGCGTGTGAGCCGCTGACCGGCGCGATGTCCCCGGAGGTCTCGATGCTGACGCCGCGCTTCTCCGCGAACGGGAGGAGCGTCTCGGCGGCCTCTTCCGCGATGAGCGACAGGTCGACGTCTTCGCGGCTGAAGGACCGTTGGTCGGTGCGGCTGAGCAGGAGCAATGCCTCGGTGAGCTCGATCGCTCGGGTGTTGACCGCGCGGAGGCGTTCGTCGAGTTCGCCGCCGTCGCGGTTCGGGTCGTTGCGGGCGACATCGAGAAGGGTTTGGGTGATCGCCAGCGGGGTGCGCAGCTCGTGGGAGGCGTTGGCGGCGAATCGCTGCTGCGCGGCGTCGCGTGCTTCGAGCTGCGCGAGCATGGCGTCGAAAGCATCAGCAAGCTCACGGAACTCGTCGTTGCGTCCCTCCAGCTCGATCCGGTACGACAGCGAGCCGCTCCCCGCCTCCCGCGCGGCGCGGGTGATGCGCGTCAACGGGGCAAGCATGCGGCCCGCGAGAATCCAACCACCGATAAGGCCGAACACCAGCAAGAACCCGAGCGCCAAGATCGCCGCCGGGACAAACACCACGGGGCCGAAGTTGCTCGGGTCGAAGACCCGGGCAAAGTCGGCCAGATCAGGGAATTGGAAGTTCGTGGACCGCCCTCTCAGCAGGAAGACCCACACCGCCGCAAGGAGCAAAACACCGGCGAGCATGAGGAACCCGGCATAGCTGAGCGTGAGCTTGAGGCGAACGCCCAACCCGGGTGCTCTAGCCACCGTCGCCTCTGGCGTCCGGTTCGGTATCGATGCGGTACCCGACCCCCGGCACCGTGGCGATCAGCCACGGTTCGCCGAGCCGCTTGCGCAACGTCGAGACCGTGATGCGCACCGCATTCGTGAACGGGTCGGCGTTCTCGTCCCACGCCCGCTCCAGCAGCTCCTCGGCGCTGATCACCCCGCCCTCGGCGGCGACGAGAACCTCGAGCACCGCGAACTGCTTCCGGGTCAGCGCCACGTACCGGCTGTCCCGGTAGACTTCGCGACGGAACGGGTCCAGCTGCAGACCAGCGATCTCCCGCACCGGCGGCCTGCTGTGCGCGCGCCTGCGGTCGAGTGCCCGGAGACGGAGCACGAGCTCTTGCAGCTCAAACGGCTTGGTGAGGTAGTCGTCGGCACCGAGCTCGAACCCGGAGGCCTTGTCGTCCAACCGGTCCGCGGCGGTGAGCATCAGGATGGGCATGCCGCCACCGGAAGCGACGATGCGCTGGGCGATCTCGTCACCGGACGGGCCGGGGATATCGCGGTCGAGGACGGCGATGTCGTAGGTGTTGACGCCCAACAGATCCAGGGCCGTGTCCCCATCACCGGCGATGTCGGCCGCGATCGCTTCCAGGCGCAGCCCATCACGGATCGCTTCCGCCATGAACCGCTCGTCCTCGACGACCAACACCCGCATGCTCGCCATGGTAGGCGGCCGCGCATATCGCCGGCGTATCAAAATCGCCGTCGGGCCGGCACAGCGCCTTACCGCAGCGGCATCATCATCATCATCATCGTGTGTCGACTTGCAGCGAAGATTGACGAGACACGCCTCGCTACTTTGACGGATCTCGGGCGAATCGCCGATGCCCGTCAAAGTAGATGCAGCGCCTTCACGTAGCACTGAGGACCGAGCCGGCGATGTCCAGTGGGTAGGTCCCATCTGGAAAACACTCCAGGAATCTCGCGTCGACGGGCAACGACTGACAAGCCGCGCAGCTCTCGTGAGATCGTTACCTCGTGAGTCAACACCCCCGTAATCGCGACCTGGAACTTGATCTCTCTGAGCAACTCGAGTTTCTCGCTAGCTCAGGCGCCGCCTTCGACCGAGGCGCTTTGTCGGAGTCGAAACGCATCGCCGTTGCCATAAGGGTGTTGGTTCACGACACCAAGATGAGCCACAGCCTTCTCGACCAGCTCAAGATCAAAGACAGTCTGGAATGGGCCGATGGCGCACCGACGATCGACAAGGATCCGAATATTATCGGGCGGAGCCCCGGCCTCACAAACATGGGCTTGGGTCCAGATGGAATTACGTTTCTCGCCAGAGGCGCAGACGGGATCGAACAGTCTTCGACGACCCGCTACGTGAGTTTCGATGACTGGTGGAACCGGACCGTTCTGGTTGACAGCCAAGGCGCCGAATTCACTCGACGCGACCTCGTTCTCGAACTAGCTAACAAGGACGGCGGCGCACATATCGATCGCCTCAAGGTAGACACTCATGCCCTCATCCATTCGAACAGCGCGGGGTGGGTGCGCGGCGGCGGCGGAGACGAAGAGCCAATACCAACACCGATCTACGCATCGGTGAGGACCATCGCCGAAGAGTTGCTTCTGACTCTGCGACGCAGCGGGTACGAAGTCCCGAAATCGACGGTAGATCCTTCACGAGGGGGTATTGAGTCATTCGTGGCGGGTGACTACACGGGACGTCCGCTTGTGGTCGACGAGTCCAGAGACGGCACTTCACGAGCCACCTTCAAGTTCGATACGCTCCCTCACGTAATTTTCGAGCTGACACGGCTCCAGCAAGCTCAATCTGACCCCGACATTGACGGAATTCTCCCTGCGGGTTGGGTGAACATTGTCGGGCGAATCGATTCCAACGGCGAGGTAGTACATCAGTCCGGATTTGCTGGGCCGACCGACGAATCGACCCCTCCCGATCACCCCGACGAATCGACCCACCTATCAGGGCCGCCGAAGACAGTGCCGTTCACCTTCGACAACTTCCTACAGGCGACGTTCGCCGCCTGTCGATCGAGCGAGAAGCAAGTGGTCACTGACCACTATGGGTACCAACGTGTGCGCGAGGCAGGGTGGATCGATCTATTCGTGACCTTGAACGGCCAAACATGGAACATCGGCGGCTTCGCCGGACCTAGCACCGCCTGACTACGGCCAGGTCAGGCTTCGTCTACCACTCGCGACGTCAAGGGCACCGCCCGCATCGCCGTATTCCGGCCGGCCCCTACAGATCAGTCCCGGTTGGAGACCTCGGCGGCACGGGCCGCCAACGCGTCCGCGACGGCAGAGAACTCGGCGAGCGCGGCGCTCAGGTCCTCCACAATCTCCTGCGCGATGATCTCCGGCGGTACCCCATCGTCGGTGTCGGTGAGTGATGGGTCCTTGAGCCACGTGATGTCGAGGTTCGCCTTGTCCCGAGCGACCAACTCGTCGTACGAGTAGGGCTTGAATCTCTCGGACTCGGCACGAGCGGATCGATCGTCGGCGTTGAATGCCTCGACAAACGGGGCGAGGTGCTCGTCGCGCAGCGGCCGCTGCTTGAGGGTGAAGTGTTCGCCGGTGCGGAAGTCATAAACCCACAGCTTGTCCGTCCACGGCTGGCTGGGCCGGGCCTGCTTGCGGTCAAAGAACAGCACATTTGCCTTGACGCCGCCCGCGTAGAAGATGCCCGTCGGCAGGCGTAGCAGGGTGTGGACGTCGTACTCCTTGAGCAGCCGTCGGCGAATGGTCTCGCCAGCACCTCCCTCGAACAGCACGTTGTCCGGCACGACCACCGCGGCGCGACCGTCAATCGCGAGCAGTGACGCGATGTGCTGGACGAAGTTGAGCTGCTTGTTGGTGGTGGTGACCCAGAAGTCCTGACGGTTGTAGGCAACATCCTCGCGCTCGGCACGGCCGTCGTCACCGACGACGGTGATCGACGACTTCTTCCCGAACGGCGGATTGGCCAGCACCATCGATGCGGAGCTGGCGGGCTTCGTCGCCAGTGCATCGTGCACGTCGATCACCGGGTCGCCGGTGGCCTGCCCGATGCCGTGCAGGAACATGTTCATCGTCGCGAGCCGAGCGGTGCCGTCGACTAGTTCGACGCCGCGGACGGTCCGGCCCTCACTCAGCGCGGTCCGCTGCTCGGGGGTGATGGTGTCGCCGTGGTGGGCGCCGAGGTACTCGACCGCAGCGAGCAGGAACCCGCCCGTTCCGCACGCGGGGTCGACGATGGTGTCCGCTGGCGTCGGGCGCATCACGTCGACCATGGCGTGGATCAGGGTGCGTGGGGTGAAGTACTGACCCGCGCCGGACTTGACGTCCGAGGCGGATTTCTGCAGCAGCCCCTCGTAGGCGTCGCCGTTGAGGTCGCCGCCGATGCTCGACCAGTTCTCGGACCCGATCAGATCCACCACAAGCTTGCGCAGCAGCGCAGGTTCCTGGATCCGGTTCTGTGCCTTGCGGAAGACGACGCCGAGGTTGGTGGTCTCTTTTCCGAGCTCGCTGAGGATTCGGCGGTACTCCTCCTCGAGCGCGACGCCGTCGAGTTCCGCGAGGCGGTCCCAGGAGACGTTGAGGTTCGCGGGCAGGATCTGGACTGGGTTCATGAAGTTCTGCTGGCGCTCGTCTGCCATCTTCAGGAATAGCAGGAAGCTGAGCTGCTCGACGTAGTCGATGGCGGAGACCCCGGCATCCCGCAGGACGTCGCAGTAGCTCCACAGTTTGTCGACGAGGCGGCGAAGTTCAGCGGCGTTGCTCACGGGACGAGGGTAGTCGGTGGCGCAGACACCGCCGCAGCGACCAGGGTCGATGGGAGTGGACGGCTGTATGTCGGTGGGAGCAGCTAGGTTCACCTGTTGCCCAGTGGTGGGTGACCGTCGGGGAGGTACCCGGCGTCGGAGGGCAGGGGAGCGACATGACGACGGATGAGACACCGCGGGGGATCGAACCGGGGGCGACGATGGTGATGGCGATGCTGAGCCCGGTCGCGGGCGGGCTGATCCGAACCTGGACCGACCGGGGGTCGCAGCTGTGGTCCACGGAGGATCCAGACGGACTGTCCAGGATGCTGGGTCGCGGAGTGGTTGGCCGTACCCCGATGCCGGACAATCGTTTTCGCGAGGCCGCATACCTGAATGCGGACACCGGCACGCTGGTGGTTCAGAACCGGTTCGCCGCCGGCGCAGGGGACCGGGTGCAGGTGGAAGCGAATGCCTTCCAACTCGGTGATCCGGTGCCGCCGGAAACCAACCCGTGGGGCGATCTGAATGAGTTGCTGTCAGCGGCGGCGCTGTCGGCTGTCGAACGTGGCGAGTACTTCGTGGTGGAGTTGGGCGGCTGGGAGGCGATACCCGAGCCGTACTGCCTCTTCGCGGTCGTGGCTCAGGGCGACGGTCCGGCGTCGCTGATCGAGGCCGCTCCCGCACCGCGCGGCACCGGCATCTGGCCCGACGTTCCCCCGGATCAGCCCGGCTCCACGGTGACGGCACCTGCCACCGCGCAGTCGCTGCCCGGGGCAGGGATCTTCGCGGCGGCGGCAATCGAGACGTGGGGTGTGCAGCCGTGGGACGTCGCGCTGACTTTCGGGAAGCTGGCGGGATAGACCATGTCCGATCGACTGTACGAGGTCATGGCGGCGGTGTGGCGACGCTACATCGGACTCCCGGAGGGGGAATCGGAGGACGGCGGTAGGGATTTCCTGTACCGCGAGCATCGGCGGCTGACCGAACTATCCGAAGAAGCAGCGGGGACGCTGTGGGAAGCCAGCGCCGCGAGGTGGATGCGAACCCATGACAGGACGTACACGGGGCACGACGCAGTGTCGTTCGCGCAGAGCGCGCTCCGCGAGGCGGTGGAACGGGTGATCAAGGATGAGGTGATCGGACGGATTCCGCACCGGATGATCCATGACATGCGACACCGGTGGACGCACTTCGAGGCGGACGTGAGCGAGCCCGTCGACCTGGCCATTGTGGATACCGGGCGGTCTGGCACCAGAAAGTGGCGCGAGCTTGCCGACGGAGTGGGCGTTGAGGTCGAATACATCTGCAGCGAAGGCGATTACGACGGCTTCGATCCAATAGAGGACCGTGCGCTGCCGCCGGCGGTGGAATGGACCGACGCCGACAAGAAGCGCGCCCTCGACAAGTACATCGAGTCCCGTGGCCTGGGGCGGGGGGAGTGGGTCGACATGGAATGGCCGCCGGAGCCCTCGCTGTGGACGGAGGGTCACTGGTACTGGTCCGAGGTCGAGCCATGCCCGGCGCATCAGGAGGAACATTCCGAGGATGAGTGTGTGGACTGCGAGGATTCGCGGGAACCGGTGATCGACCAGATGGCGGAATGGCACTGGACCACGACGGTCCACGTCCACGAGCTGGCGTTTGGGGACGAGGGAAGCGAATACGAACGAGAGGACACCGAACACGGGTACGAGGTCGCGTCAGTCGAACAGGATCCGCGAGATGTCCTGCTCGGTCCGCCACGTCGGTGGGCGTTCTGATCGCAGAGGACCGCATCCGCGGGCGCAGTGGACGTTGTCGAGGGTGGCGAGACCACAGCTTCTTGACTCCTGGAATCGACTTCACCGTCTCTTAGATGGGGTGACGCCGCACTACGCCGGTTCGCCCCATCGTCGGCGGGTCAGTGCGGTGACACCCGTGCCTCGATCCGGCAGAGCAGGCGCAGGTGCGGCTGTGCGTCCGGGCTCACTCGCTCGGCGATGATCTCAAGCTCGTTTGACCTGGCCTGGAGGTCTTCGAGGTCGGTGAGCAGCCAGTCCGGGACGTACCCGACCGGCTCGCCACTGCCGATGCAGATCAGCTGCGCGCGCTCGTTCGCGGGGTTGGTCGGGTCGGCACGTAGCTGGAGGCGCTGCCCGTCTTCGAGGCAGGCCAGGCGTGCGCCATCCGCGTCGAGGTAGCGGACGCCGGAGGCCAGGAAGCGACTGGTGACGACACCATCGGCATCGGCCACCAGGTCGTCGACCAGGTGGAAGGTGTCGGTCGCCCGAGGGCCGCCGGTGCGAGCGAGCAATTCCATCGGGGTATCCAGGTCCGGCGAGTCGATTCCCAGGGAGCGCAGGTAGTCGGGAAACGAGTCGCGCTTGCGCGACATCAACCGGTTCACGAAGAACGCGGGCAGACCAGTCGAGACGTAGGTGCGGCCCAAGTCGGAAAACTGGGTGAGTGGATAGAAGTCCGCGGCGGCGCGCGCGTCGTCGGTGTACGCGAAGGCGTACCGACCGTCGGCGAGTTCGGACAGGGCCCCGACTCGGATGAACTGCCGCGATTCGGGGTTCTGCCAGATCAGGAACAGGCGCCGAGACACCCCGGCATCGGCGCCGGAAACCGCCCGAGATGGCGCATCAGTCACCATGGAGGATCCTTTCCCGATTGAGGTGGAGAAGCTTCACTCTGAAAGTACGCCCCGCCTCCGACAAGTAGTCCGACGGAACGTTCGCGAGCACGGACTCGATGTCATGGTTGGTGACGTCGGCCAGCTTGCCGAGCCAATACTCGCGGACCTCGTCGCCGGCGAGGTTGAGTGCGGTGGATGCGAGATGGACAAGGCCGGGCTTGTCGCCGAAGTGATGGCTGCGACCGCGTCGCGCCCACCGCGCCACCGACTCACCGGCCTCGGCGAGTGCCTGGACCTTTGACTCCGGCTCCTGAAATCCGAGGGCGTTCCCGTGGTCAAAGGATGGTGCGAGCCGGAGTTTTCCGGCGTGTTCGATCGCGGCCCAGTTCTCATGGTGGCGGTCTCGACCGGCGACCCACGCATCGAGCATCAGGAAACTGGCCCATGCGTCGAACGCCGTCAAGACCGGAGGTTGACAGTCACTCGGAGCGGCAACTCCACGGAGGGCGTTGTGCACGGCCTCGACCGTGTAGCGAGGATTCTGGCGCGCAACCTGGGAGTCGTACTCCGGATCAGCGCGGGCGAGGAGTTCGTTCCCGTGAATCAGACGATCACCCGGTGCCAGCACCGAGAGCGATAGCACCCCTCGCCGACCGCCGTGCAGCGCGGGGATAGCGGTGGCGGTGGGCACCGACAGCATTGTGGCCAGTTCGTGAACGGCCCACTCGACCCAATCCTCGCCCATCGTGCGACCGTGCCGGACCCGGGCGTACTTGAACAGGTAGCGGCTTTCGTCGGGCGCGTTGACCCAGAACTTCTCCTTCGTACCCAGTGGTTCGTCGGTGGTTCGAGGCTGGTCGGAATCTGGTGTCATCGTCCAGTCATCGACCGCCTCGACCCGCCATACGTGGCCCATTGCTTACCTGCCGCAGCGTGCGGAGCGGGTCATTTCGCGGCCACTACCTTCCGTCGGCGACGCGGCGCGGTGCGCGACTGCTGGTCGCGGATCTTCGCGAGCGCGACGTCGGCGGGCTCGTCGGTGGGATCCTGGTCGACGAGTTCGCCATTGAAGGCCGCGCGGAGGAGGGAGCGACGCAGAGCAGCGGAGCGAGCTTTCGCCACTTCGACGGAATCACCAAGGCGCGCGGAGGAAGAACGGGTCTCGGAAATCTCGTCGAGAATCCGCGCTTCCACGTCCTGGGGTGCGATCGGGATGGGCATCGCTGCAAGCTTTGTTCCGTTGACATTCGCCTGCCCAACCTGCTGGGACATCACGGAAGTGATGTACCGACGGCCTATCGGGCTGTTTGCAATGTGTGAAATCCACTGTGCGTTCACACCCGGCACCGGGCGGCACCGGATGAGGTACGAGGCGAAGGTCGCCTGTTCGAGCTGGTCGCTGAAGACTGCGGTCTTCCCCACGAGTTCGGCGCTGTTCGTTCGATTGAACAGAAGGTCCCCGGCTTCGAGAAGCAACCCGTCGATTGACGGGTCGTCCGTCGGAAGGTACTTCAGGTTGCGCGGGTCGATGTCGCCGTCCTGGATGTTGCCCATGCGCAGCACAGGTACATCGGATCCGTCCCTGAGTTCGCCGGTCTTCGAGGACGTTCCGTATTGAATGTCCCAGCACAGTTGATCGACGGATGCGGTCACCCACCCAGTCGGGAGGTCGAGTTCGTACGCGGGATTCGCCGGCTTGGCCCGACGTTTGCTGGCCAGGGCTACGCGATCCGCGAGGATGCGTTCGAGGCGCTCAGCGGCGGAATGCCCCTCTTCACCATCAAGTTCTTGATCCAATGCAATCTGGATCGCAGACTTTCGAAGCGGTGACAGTCGTTGTTTAGCAGTTGAGAGTGACTGCTCCGCCGCATCAACGCGGGAGAGGTGGTCTTCGAGGGCCTCGACGATGCGGTGCTGCTCGGGGAGCGGGGGGAGGGGGATGGCGACTCCATGCAGCTTCGCGGTATCGAGCGAGGCGACGGTCGTCCCAGCTTTTCTGCAGTCATGCAGGATGGCCTGCTCTTGCGATTGCAGCATGTATAGCAGCCATCTTGGGTTGATGGCGGCGTGCGGTGCAACGGCTTTCATGTCCTGGTTCAAGGTTGTCACAAACGGGACGAGTGATATCGGTACCGTGCGCTCGAGGATGCCGGATCGCACCACGAGCGCCACACTGTTCGCCGGGACAAGTGAGGTCGCAGAGCCGGCTACGGCGGCCTCAGTGATGTGATCCTGAGTATCGACGAGCAAGCTCATACCCATATCCTTAGGAGACAGCCAGGGGATCGTGCCTGATTCCCAGAACCCTGGATTCCGCTTGGAGGGTGTTCCTCCGCCGTACCACTGGCCGAGTTCCCCGAGAGTCGTCCACGCCCACCCAGTCGGCAATGCCCGCTCCGTCACGCGATCAGCTCCGTGTTCAACTCATCCAACAACTGCAACGCAGCCTCTCTGCTTGTGATCTTGAAGTCGGCCGCGAACCGCTGACTGCCGCCGAGGTCGCTGAACGGGATCTGGTCGAGGTCGGTGATCTCCACGGCCACATTGGTTTTCACCACGTCTACGATTATTCCGAGCCAGCGTCGCTGCTGCTCGGTGTACTCGACGCCCCGCCGCTGCTGCTCGACCAACCAGGCCGCGAGCCGGCCCTCGACTGCGGAGGCAAACGGTCGGATCTTCGAATCGGATTCTGCGCCGGCGTCCTTAGCGAGTTCGAAGCGCAGGATCGACACCAGGTCCGGCACCTCGACCTTGTGCTCCGGGTCGGCCAACTCGCCGAGATCGGCATACGCGCGCCACAATGTCTCGATACTGCCGATCGCGGGCACCCGCGCCACCTGCTCGGCGAGGGCTTTCAGCTCGGCGTACGTCGGTCGGCCGGGCGCGCTTCCGTGCAGCACCTGCAACACCGTGATCTCGTCGCGGTGCTCGGCCAGGTACTCCCGGAACGAGCGGACCGGCTCGTGCGTGCCCTTGCCATACGCGACGCGTTCGGTGCCACGCAAGGTGTCCGCGTTGACCTGATCGAAGATCAGGTCCTTCTTCCGGCGGATGTCGAGGATCGCCCTGCGCAGTTCCGGGTTTCCGGACAGTGGGGCGACGCTATCGTGAATCTGCTTGGCCACCTCCGCCTTTCCTCCGCGCGACTCCGCGGCCAATATGGCATCGGTGTCGCTGGCGGCGGCGATCCGCTTCGCGATCTCGCGCAGTTCGAAGCCGTCGGCGGCTTCGGCCAGTTCGGCGGACTCCGCGGGGTTGAGTTGCGAGGCCAGCTTGGCCAGCCGGACCGCCAGGCTGGATGCCTCGTCGGGGGTGATCGTCAGCGTGCCCGCCTTCTGCAGCAGTTTCTCCAGCGACACGGACGGGTCGCGTTCCATCGGCGTCGCGTCCACAAGGGGCGACTCCGTCACCCCGACCGCGTCGACGATGACGAACCGGTCCTTCTTGAAACCCTTGGCGACGTCCGGGGTCAGTGCCGCGTAGTCGTCCGCCCCGATGATCCGGGAGCCGCGGCCCTTCATCTGCTCGAAGTACACAGCCGAGCGCACCGCCCGCAGGAAGAACACGCACTCGATGGCCCGCACGTCGGTGCCCGTGGCGATCATGTCCACCGTGACGGCCACCCGCAGCGACGGGCTGTTACGGAAGTCTTGCAGCAATCGCTTGGGATCGTTGCCTTCGCCCTTCGACTTGTAGGTGATCTTGGCGGCGAAGTCGGCGCCCTCGTTGAACACCTCCCGCACCTGCTCGACGATCACGTCGGCGTGCGCGTCCGTCTTCGCGAAGATCAGTGTCTTCGGCACCGCCGACCGGCCCGGGAAGATCTCTGTGTAGAGCCGGTCCCGGAACGTGGTGAGGACCAACCGGATCTGGTCCTCGGTGATCACGTCCCGGCCGATCGCATTCCCCGTGTACGAGTAGTCCTCGTCCAGTTCGAGATACCGCTGCGCCCGGGTCCGGCGGTCGCGCACCGGGACCACCGTCTTCGCGTCGATCGTGGCACCCTGCTCGGTGATCTCCGTGCGGATCTTGTAGACGTCGAAAGGGACGTTGACCCCGTCGATCACGGACTCCTCGTACGTGTACTCGCTGACCAGGTTCTGGTCGAAGAAGCCCAGGGTCTGCTTCGTCGGGGTGGCGGTCAGCCCGATGATCGGGGCGTCGAAGTAATCGAGCACCGCACGCCAGCGTCCGTAGATGGAGCGGTGGCATTCGTCGACGATGATCAGGTCGAATGCCTCCGGCGGCACGTCCGGGTTGTAGGCCGCGTCCACCGGCGAGTCGGGCTCGACGGGGTCGCCGTCCACGTCGTCGTCGACATCCGCGTCCGGCAGGCCCTTGCCCTGCAGCATCAGGAACAGTCGCTGGATGGTGGAGATCGCGACGTTCGTCGAGCCGAGGACGGCGTGGCCGGCGAGGCGCTGCACGTTGTAGATGTCGCCGAAGCGGCGGCCGTCGTCGATCGGCACGTAGTTGTCGAACTCGGACTGGGCCTGCTCACCCAGGTTGTTGCGATCGACGAGAAACAGGATCTTCGAGGCTCCCGCATGCTTGATCAGCCGGTAGCTCGACGTAACTGCGGTGAACGTCTTGCCGGCGCCGGTGGCCATTTGCACCAGACCGCGGGGACGGTTGTCGGTGAGGGACTTCTCGATGCCCTCGACGGCTTGGATCTGGTTGGGGCGTAGCCCCTTCGGATCGAGCTCTGGAAGGTACTGCAGGCGGGCACGGAAGGTAGGTGCGTCGGGGCGCTCATCGGCCTGCTGCATCCACGATCTGATCGTCTGCGGCTTGGCGAAGGTGAAGACCTCCCGCGACCGGGGTTTCGGGTCGAGCCGGTTGGTGAACCGGGTTTCTGCACCGGTGGACTCGTAGAGGAACGGCAGCGGCTCGCCGCGCCGCCAGGTCGCGAGCTGATCCTCCTTCCGCAGCCCGACCGAGTACTTCGCGGTCTGTTGCTCGACCCCGACGAGCGCGGTGCCCTCACGCTTGGCCTCGATGACGCCGACGATCTTGCCGTCGACATACAGCAGGTAGTCGGCATAGCCGGTTGCGAGGCGGAACTCGCGCACCGCGACGCCGACCCCCGCGGACGGATTGACATCGGCATAGTCCTGAACCACCCAGCCCGCCGCGGCGAGCTGGGCGTCAATGACGCGGCGCGCCTGCACCTCGTTGAGCGGCGGACGGCGACGGAACGCCTTGGAGAAGGAGCTGCCGGTGGCGGCCGACACCTTCGCCGGTTCGCGGGAGGCGAGCGCGCCCGAGTCCTGCAGCGTGGCGAGCTGCTGCTCGAGTGCGGCCAATCGCGCGGCGACCGCCGTCTCGCGCTGCCGAGCGTTGGCGAGTTCTGCCTCTGCGGCCTGACGGGCCTCGACCTCCGCCGCCTGCGCGGTCTTGGTGGCGTCGAGCACGATCAATGTCTCGGTCAGCTCGGTCTGTGAGACGGCGAGCTGACGGTTGATCGCGTCGAGCTGCTCCTGGTCACCGGGCTCGACGACCTTCGGTGGTGCGGGCGGGCGCGGTGCGATGAAGCTGCGGGGCTCCTGATCGTCGGGGGACAGAGCGAGCCTCAGCAGATTGCCGAGCTGCCAGCACTGCTCCACCGACCGCAGCGCGGAGCGGACGTTGAACAGGTGGCTGTGGGTGGCCTCGTTGCCGATCTTGCGGATGTCGTGCAGTGCGTCAGCAGCGGCTTGGGTGAGTACTCCCGCGCGTTCGAGGGCCTTGATGCGGTCGATCTGCTTCGAGCCGTCAAAGCGGGTGCCGCTGCGTCGGATCAGCTGCTCGGCGAGCACCTCACCGAACTGGCGGCACTTGATCAGCGCACCGTTGGGATCTGTGTAGACACCGGACTCGGCGCCCGCACCATAGATGGTGAGAAGCGGTTCGATCGGTGCGAGGGATCCGAAGTTCACCGATTCGCGGGCAGCGTCGAGCAGTCTCGGATCTACGGTCGACATTCGGCTCCCCCACGTGGTGTTGTTCGTAGGCAGATCTTAGTGGACCCGCCGGTCCCCGACCTGCGTCGACACCGTGATCGACGAACGGGCCCCTGAAATCCGAGCCGCGCTCAAGTAACCATCTGATCGCAGCTTCGTCGATCCGGTGGCTACCAACTGACAGGGCTGAGGCACACCAATGCAACGATCTGAGGAAGCCGGTCCAAGGCACGCAAGCGATCGTGCTCGAGGCCGGACTCAAGCTCGAGGTGACCACGCATGGTTACCGAATAGGCACTGACCGGGATGTGTCGCTGATGCTCGGATGAACGTGGCTGTCGAATTGATCGGAGCATCCGGACGTCGGGCTGGCCGTTGCGCCAATCCCAAACAACAGCGCTGTCCTCGCCATCAAATCGGAACCGCCACGTCGCGCTCGCACCGAGGCCAACCGCCGATATAGCCGCCACCGGTGCACGTCGGTCCTGCGGTATCGAGCCTCAGTCACAGTCTGTCTCCCAAACTGGCCGCATTTCGATCGCCTCGGAAACTCAACGATCGAAGATTAGCGGCAAATCTAGCAAGACTCGCGATGCCCGCGATGCGGATTCACGACTTAGATGCAGGTCAGTGCAACAGGAGCGCCATGACTCGCTTGTTAAACAAGGCAGGCCATCTTGTTAATCTTCGCTGCATCTCGACAACATCATCAAACTATCCCCGCGCCATGTCCACGAACCGCGAGTAGTGCAGCTGGTGCGCGACGGTGATGGTGGCGGTGGGGCCGCCGCGGTGCTTGCCGAGGATGATGTCGGCCTCTCCCCCGCGCGGGTCGTCGCGTTCGAACGCGTCGGGGCGGTGCAGCAGCATCACCATATCGGCGTCCTGCTCCAAAGATCCAGATTCGCGCAGATCAGAGACCTCCTGACTTGGGACATTTCGCTTAGTGCCCCGATCCGAACCCGAGGCGGGCGAGAATCTCCTGCTCGGCCGGCGGGATCACGGGCGGGAAGTCCTC
>NZ_JBHXNU010000006.1:196004-272165 GCF_042719255.1 Rhodococcus sp. NPDC058532 | reverse complement strand
TACATTACTTGTTCGGGAGCCCCGGAACTTGACCCCTTTTGGGGGGTTGGGTTCCGGGGCTTTCGGCGTTTTCGGGGGTGGGTCGCCCGGTGGGGGGGTGGGTGTGTGCACGCGGCAGAAGCCGTGTGCGCAGGGGGGATGTCGGGTTCGCGGGGGTGTTGAGCGCGGAACACGGGTGTGCACGCGGCAGAAGCCGTGTGCACAGGGGGGATGCGGCGTCCGCGGGGGCGTTGAGTGCCGAATACCGGTGTGGGCGCTGCAGAAGGTATGTGCACACGGGGAATGCGACGTCCGCGGGGGTGGTGAGCGCCGAATTCTCGTGTGCACGCGGCAGGACCTGTGTGCACACGGATTCTGCGGCGCCCGCAGGCGGGGTTCGGTGTCGAACGCTCGTGTGCACTGCGCTAGGAGGCTGTCCGGATTGCCGCGTTGAGTGGCGGGAGCGGCGCTGGGCGCGGATACTGACGTCACCGTCCGCCGTGAGAGGGTCCGAGATGACGATGACGTCGAGGTCTGCCAACAGGACGGCGCCGCTGATGCCGCCCACGCGTGACTTTCTGATGTGTCCACCAACGTACTTCGACGTCGAATACCGGATCAACGAGTGGATGGACCCCACTGTGCCGGTGGATCGTAGCGTTGCGGAACAGCAGTGGAATGGTCTCGTCGAGGCGTATCGGGCCCTCGGGCACCGCGTGCATGTCATCGATCCGGTCCCGGGACTGCCCGACATGGTGTTCGTGGCCGACAGCGGCGTTGTCGTCGATGGTGTCGCGCTGGGTGCGCGCTATCGCAGCGAGCACCGCGCACCGGAGGCCGCGCATGTGATGCGGTGGTTCGAGTCGCACGGACTGCGGACTCCGACGCCGTCCCGCTTCGTCAACGAAGGCGGCGGCGACTTTCTTGTCGTGGGCGACATGATCTTCGCCGGCACCGGATTTCGCACCGACCAACGCGCCCACTCCGAGGCGGAGTGGCACCTTGGTCGACGAGTCGCCACCCTCCACCTCGTTGACCCCCGGTACTACCACCTCAACACGGCGATGGGCGTCCTCGATGATCACACGATTGCCTACCTTCCCTCCGCGTTTGACCCACGCAGCCTTGCACTGCTCCGGGCTATGTTCCCCGACGCCGTCATCGCCACCGAGGACGATGCTCGCTGGTTGGGTCTGAACCTGGTCAGCGACGGACACAATGTGGTCCTGAGTGCACAGGCAACGGCACTCGCGGCGCGACTGCGTGGTCGCGGCTTCGATCCCGTGCCGATCGACATGTCCGAGTTCCTCAAGTCCGGCGGCGGAATCAGCTGCTGCACACTCCAACTGGACGGATGGAGTCGCGGGGCGCAGCCATGAGCGGGTCCCTTCGAACGTCCGCTGAGTTGCAACGCGCCGAGCGACACAGTGCGCACAACTACCGTCCGCTCCCTGCGGTCCTTGAGTCCGCGCAGGGCGCCTGGGTGCGCGACATCGACGGTGTCGACCACCTGGATCTGCTCGCGGGCTACTCGGCGCTGAACTTCGGGCACCGGCACCCGCGGCTCGTCGAGGTCGCCCAACGGCAACTGGGTCGACTTACTTTGACCAGCAGAGCATTTCAGCATTCCTTGTTTGCGGACTTCTGTGCCGCGGTGAGCGGGCTGTGCAACAAGGACGCGGTCCTGCCGATGAACACGGGTGCGGAAGCCGTCGAAACGGCTATCAAGCTGGTTCGCCGGTGGGGATACGAGGTGAAGGGTGTCCCGCCGGGTCGGGCGGAGATCATCACGTTCGATGGGAACTTCCACGGCCGCACCGTGACGATCGTCGGATTCTCCACCGACCCCGCGGCCCGCGATGGATTCGGGCCCTACCCGCGTGGGTTCGTGTCGGTTCCCTACGGTGACATCGCGGCGGTCGAGCAGGCCGTCACGCCCAACACCGTCGCCGTATTGATTGAACCGATCCAGGGTGAGGCCGGAGTGCGGGTGCCGCCGCCGGGGTATCTCACCGAGGTTCGTGCACTGTGCGATGCGCAGGGCCTGCTGATGGCGGCGGACGAGATCCAGAGTGGGCTCGGCCGGACCGGCGACACGTTCGCCTGCGACCACGAGGGTGTCGTCCCGGACCTCTACATCCTGGGAAAGGCGTTGGGTGGCGGGATCGTTCCGGTGTCTGCGGTCGTCGCGGATTGGCCGGTGATGAGCGTGATCGGGCCGGGTCAGCATGGCAGCACGTTCGGCGGGAATCCGCTGGCCTGCGCGGTAGCCACCGAAGTGGTGCGCATGCTCGAGACCGGGGAGTTCCAAAGGAGGAGCGCCGAACTCGGTGCCCATCTGCATTCGCTTCTCGCCCAGCTACCTGTTGGTGCCGTTGCGGGTGTGCGCGGTCGGGGGCTGTGGGCAGGGGTGGATCTCACGCCGGGTGGACCGCCCGCGCGGGAGGTGTGCGAGCGGTTGCTGTCCCGCCGGGTGCTGGCCAAGGACGCCCACGAGGGGACACTACGGCTTGCCCCGCCGCTGGTCATCGAACGCGACGAGATCACCTGGGCAATAGAGCAGTTGGAGTCGAGCTTGCGCGAGAACCGGTAGCGTCGAGGCCCCGCACCCGGATAGGTGCGGGGCCTCGACGCTGGACTCGGGCGGTTCCCTGCTACTTGCCGCGAATGGCGTCGAACACCTTCGGGTCGACGAGGGTGGAGGTGTCCCCCAGGTCGCGGCCCTCGGCGACGTCGCGGAGGAGGCGTCGCATGATCTTCCCCGACCGGGTCTTCGGCAATTCGGGCACCACGGTGATCTGGCGGGGCTTGGCGATCGGCGAAATCTCGGTCGACACCTGTGCTCGGAGTTCGGCGATCAGCGTCTCACCGGTATTCGCGGCACCCTCGCGAAGGATCACGAATGCGACGATGCCCTGCCCGGTGGTCTCGTCCGCGGCACCGACGACAGCGGCCTCCGCGACCGCGTGATGCCCGACCAACGCGGATTCGACCTCGGATGTCGAGATCCGGTGCCCGGACACGTTCATCACGTCGTCGACACGGCCGAGCACCCAGAGGGCGCCGTCGTCGTCGTACTTGGCGCCGTCACCTGCGAAGTACCAGCCCTCCGCGGCGTACCGGGACCAGTAGGTGTCCCGGTAACGCTCCATGTCGCCCCAGATGCCGCGGAGCATCGACGGCCACGGCTGGTCGAGGACGAGGTAGCCGTTCCCCCCGGGGCCGAGGGGGTGGGCCTCGTCGTCGACGATCTTCGCGGAGATCCCCGGCAGCGGCGCCATCGCCGAGCCTGGCTTGGTTGCGGTGACGCCGGGAAGCGGGGAGATCATGATGGCGCCGGTCTCGGTCTGCCACCAGGTGTCGACGATCGGGGCGGAACCGGCGCCGATGACGTCGCGGAACCATCGCCATGCCTCCGGGTTGATCGGCTCACCGACGCTGCCGAGCAGTCGGATGCTCGAGAGGTCGTGCGCGTCGGGGATCTCCCGGCCCCACTTCATGAATGTCCGCACCAGCGTCGGGGCCGTGTAATAGATGGAGACGCCGTACTTTTCGATGATGTCGAAATGCCGGTGCTCATTCGGGGAGTTCGGCGTCCCCTCGTACACGACCTGCGTGACGCCGTTGCTCAGCGGGCCGTAGACGATGTAGGAGTGCCCGGTGACCCACCCGATGTCGGCGGTGCACCAGTACACGTCCTTGCCGGGCTTGTGGTCGAACACGTTGTGATGTGTGTAGGACGCCTGGGCCAGGTACCCGCCGGACGTATGGATGATGCCCTTCGGCTTCCCGGTGGTGCCGGAGGTGTACAGGATGAACAGCGGGTGCTCCGCGTCGAAGGGCTGCGCCTCGTGCTGATCGGAGGCTCGGTCGACGGTTTCGTGCCACCACAGGTCCCGGCCCGAGACGACGTCGACGTCGATTCCGGTCCGCTTGACCACCAGGACGTGCTCGACCGATTCGGCCCCGTCGACCGCTTCGTCGACGGCCGGCTTCAGTGGTGCGGCCTGACCGCGCCGCCACTGCCCGTCGACGGTGACGACGAGCTTCGCCTGTGCATCATCGACGCGGGAACGCAGGGCGGTCGCGGAGAATCCGGCGAACACCACCGAGTGCGTCAGCCCCAGTCGCGCGCAGGCGAGCATCGTGACGATCGCCTCGGGAATCATCGGCATGTAGATCGCGACGCGGTCCCCGGCGACCAGACCCAACTCGGTGAAGGTGTTTGCCGCCCGCGACACCTCGGCGAGCAGGTCGTTGTAGGTCAACGACCGGGAGTCGCCGGGCTCGCCCTCGAAGTGGATCGCGACCCGATCCCCGTTGCCTGCGAGAACGTGTCGGTCGACGCAGTTGTAGGCGACGTTCAGGGTGCCGCCGACAAACCACTTCGCGACCGGGGCGTCGGACCAGTCGAGGACCTGCGTCCACGGCGTTGCCCAGTCCAAGCGTTCAGCCTGGGTGGCCCAGAACGTCAACCGGTCCGCATCCGCGGCCGCCTGCAACTCCGGGCCTGCGTTCGCCTGCGCGGCGAACTCCGGGCTCGGCGGGTAGATCTCGGCCCCGTGCTCGGCGGCGTTGGTGTCGGCGGTGCTCGTCATGTCGCCCGTACCCTCGTTTCAGTGTCGTGATGCGTTCATCGGCGCAGTTGTGAGGGTAGTCACATCCCCTCATGGGTGCACCGTTGCATCGGGTTGCAACCCCGGTTCCTGCGGCGACCGGTCGCCCGGGCGCGACCGGCGGTGGTCGCGTGCGACGAGTGGCGGCGCGTCGGCTGCGGTCTTGCCTGGCGAATGCTTCGGTGGTGCCATGCATCAGCACATGAATGTCCTCACGCTCGGGGTCGCCGATGTCGCTCGATCACGGGACTTCTACGTCGGTGGCCTGGGGTGGCACGCCACCCTTCTCGTGGAGGGGGAGGTGATGTTCCTCCAGGTCGGTGGCGGTGTTCTGCTCGCGTTCTGGTCGCTCGACGCGATGGCGCGGGAGGCGGGGCCGACCGCAGCGCCGGTCGTCGGTGGTACGCGGGCCGCGATCACACTCGGTCACAACGTCCCCGACGAGACGGAAGTGGATGCGGTTCTGACCGCGGCAGTCGAGGCGGGAGGGGCGTTGCTGGTTGACGGTGCCCGACGCGCGTGGGGTGGCTACAGCGGATACTTCGCGGATCCCGACGGCTACCGCTGGGAGATCGTGCACAATCCCGGCCTGGTGGTGCATCCCGACGGGCGGGTCACATTCGACCCGTCCTGACGGCGCCGCCCGCGCCGCTACGGGTAGCGTCGACCGGTGTGAACGACCCTCTTCAGCCCCTGGTCGACCTGCCGGGTGTTCGTGACGCCGCCGACCGGGCTCGTGACGCGCTCGGTGAGGTTCATCGGCACAAGAGCAATCGGCGGGGATGGCCGACCACCGCCGCTGAGGCGTCGGTACGGGCCGCCCGGGCGTCGGCCTCGATCGACGGCGGAAGCACCGAACTGCCCGGAGCAGGTGAGGCGGGGGATCCGGTGCTCACCGGTGCGTTGCGGGTCGCGCAAGCGCTGGACGGTGACGCGTTGACGACCACCGTCGCGACCTGGCAGCGGGCGCCGCTGCAGGCGTTGGCGAAGCTGCACCTGCTCGCTGCCGCCGGGCTCGTCGCCGGGGACGCGGACCTCGGGCGCCCCCGGTCCGGACCTGGCGTCGGCGAGCGATTGGATCTGCTCGCCCAACTCGTGACCGGCGGGACGACGGCGCCAGCGCCGGTACTCGCCGCGGTTGTGCACGGTGAACTGCTGGCGCTTCGACCGTTCGGTGCCGCGGATGGAGTCGTCGCGCGTGCGTCGTCCCGGTTGGTGGCCGTCTCCACCGGGCTCGACCCGCATAATCTCGGTGTTCCCGAGGTCAGTTGGTTGCGTCGGCAGCAGGCGTATCGGGATGCGGCCGACGGGTTCGCATCGGGTACCGCCGAGGGAGTCGGCGGCTGGGTGATCCTGTGCTGCGGCGCGCTCGAAGCCGGTGCCCGGGAAGCGCTTTCCATCGCGGAGGCCGCATCAGGCTGAATCGGGTTGCGTGACAGTGGGTGCCGCTGCTGTTCCGAACAGCCGCGGACTGCACCGCGAAGCGGGCGGCGCTGCCGACTGTCGCCGACCTCGCCGCCCGCTAGCACGGACCACCCGGTTACCAAGCGTGCAAATTGGCCTGTGTTCCGGCCTCGGCGTCGGCTCAAGTACCGCCGGTTCGCCTCCGCAACTTGTGCAAGGTTCTCGCCAGCGTGTGCCCGAGTCACGCAGGCCCACAACGACTCTGCCCTTATAGTGGCTTGCGCTCCGCGTGGGTGCCTGGTGTCCGTGCTGGGATTTCCCGGTGGGGGAACCGCCTCTTCTCTTCCGATGCGATCCTGGCCTGCCGTTCGTCCGTAACTCCTTTGTACCCTGTGACCTCGCCCACATCAAGGGTTATGTCATGCCTGGATCGATGCCGAAGGATGGGCCGGTCAGCGGCGTCGGTGTAGTACCCCGTACGTCAACGCGCCGGCCGCCAGTGCGGCAAGTCCGACCGCGGCTGTGGCGATCGCGGACCCCGTCGGTGACCCGGGAATCCGAGCGCGCATCGGCACCGGGTTCGAGAAAGTCAGTACTGGCCAACTGTTTTCGATGGAGTGTCGACGGAGACTGCGGTCGGGGTTGACGGCGGTGGGGTGGCCGACCGCCGTGAGCATCGGGAGGTCGGTTGACGAGTCGGAGTAGGCGTAGCACCGGCCGAGGTCGTATCCGCGGGCGATTGCCAAGGCGCGAATCACCTCGGCCTTGCCCTCGCCGTAGCAGTAGAACTCGAGATCTCCGGTGAACTTCCCGTCACGCACCGCCATCCGACTCGCGGCCGACAGGTCCGCTCCGAGCAGTCGGGCGATCGGCGCGACCACCTCCTCGCCCGAGGCCGACACAACGACCACGTCGTGGCCGCGGGCCTTGTGGTCCGCGATCAGGTCCGCGGCTTCGGCGAACACGAGCGGGTCGACGATGTCGTGCAGGGTCTCGGCGACGATCGTCTGTACCTGGTCGACGTCCCATCCCGCGCACATGTTGGTGAGGTGCACCCGCATGCGTTCGGTCTGATCGCGGTCCGCTCCGGACACCAGGAACAGGAACTGTGCGTAGGTGCTCTTGAGGACGGCGCGTCGGTTGATCAGGCCCTGAGCGAGGAAGGGTCTGCTGAACGCGAGGATGCTTGACCTGGCGATGATGGTCTTGTCGAGGTCGAAGAAGGCGGCGACACGCCGGGTGCCTGGCGCCTCACGCGTGGTCGTCGTCACGGCTACAGGGTAGTTGCCGGACCGGCAGGAGGACGGTCGAGCGGCAGGCCCGGCCGGAGGTGGACATGTGACCAGTTCAACTTGCGATTTCCGACTACGCGGGGTGTAGTATTCAAGTCGCCGGGACTTGATCCGGGTGTGTTCAGTCCGACCCCCCGGGACTGAACTCCGAAGACCCCCGCCTCCTCCCCCCCTGGCGGGGGTCTTCTTCGGTTTCGGCTGCCGTGTTTATCCACAGGCCCCGAAGTTCTCCACAATCGGCCATCACCCCCTGGCGGTCCGTCGCAGGCGACCGCAGGCTCGATGGCATGGACACACTCGGCAGCGGGGCGCCCCCCGTGCTCGCGATCACCGTCGACGACGCACTGGCCGCAGGCATTCGGCGTGCCGGGGCCGCGGCCGGACGCGACGTCCTCGAGCACCGGTCGGTGGTGCCGCGGGGTGCGTGGGTCGGTGCGGCGCACATCGTGGTGGACCGGGAGTCGGCGAAGGAGTGCGCGCTGTCGGGGTTGCCTCGGCGCGCCGGGATCCACCTGGTCTGCTCCGGGCCGCCCGATCTGCCCGACTGGCGGGTGGCGACCGAGGTCGGTGCGCAATCGGTGCTCGACCTGCCCGCCGCCGAGGCCGACCTGGTTTCGGCACTGGCCCGCCGGGTCGAGGGACGCGACGGCAGCGGCCCGGTCGTCGCCGTCATCGGTGGTCGTGGCGGAGCGGGTGCGTCGACGTTGGCCGCCGCGGTGGCCCTGACCGGGGCCGCCCGATTCCCGGACAGTCGCTCCCTGCTCGTTGACTGCGATGTCCTCGGCGGCGGTCTCGACCTGCTGCTCGGGGCCGAGCACCGGCCCGGGCTGCGGTGGCAGTCGCTGCACATCGAGGGTGGCGCGGTGTCGGCGTCGGCGCTGCACGCCGCGCTGCCCTCCGTCGGGGGCGGCGTGTCCGTGCTGTCCTGGGATCGGGGACCCGACCGTCTGGAACCGGGGGATGCGGCACTGAGGGCCGTCATCGAGGCCGGGCGGGCGGCTGGCGACGTGGTGGTGTGCGATGTGCCGCGCCACTCGCGCGGGGTCACCGAGACGGTCGTCAGCCTGGCCGACGCCCTGGTGGTGGTGGTCGGCGCGCAGGTTCGTGCGGTCGCCGCGGCCGAGGCGCTGCTCACCGCAATCCGCGGTCGGCATCCCAATCTTGTTGCAGTGGTGCGGGGCCCGTCGCCGGGGGGCCTGAGTGGTACCGAGGTCGAGGAGCTGCTCGGCGTTCCCGTCGTTGCCGCGATCCGGCCGGAGCCGCGCCTGGACGTCACGCTCGAACAGGGTGGGCTGCGGCTGCGCGGCCGATCCCCGCTGCGGCGTGCCGCAACGTCCGTGCTTGACCTCGTTTCGGCTGCGGGGGGCGCATCGTGAGCGGGTTGGTGTCCCCGGATCTCCTTGAGCGGGTCCGCGAACGGCTCGCTCACACGTCCGACGAACCGACCCCGGCTGCGGTGGCGGCGGCGATCCGCGCGGAGTCGTCCGGGGTGCTCGGCGACACCGACCTGCTGGACGCGATGCGGACCCTGCAGACCGAGCTGACCGGAACCGGGATCCTCGAGCCGCTGCTCGGCGAGTGCAACGTGTCGGACGTCCTGGTGACGGCTCCGGACGAGGTGTGGGTGGACCGGGGCAGTGGTCTGGAGCGCACCGACCTCGAGTTCGCCGACGAGGCGGCCGTGCGTCGACTCGCGCAGCGCCTGGCACTCGCGGCCGGTCGCCGACTCGACGACGCTCAGCCCTGGGTCGACGGCCGGTTGCCGGGGACCCCTGGCACGAACTTCGGGATCCGTCTGCACGCGGTGCTGGCCCCGGTGGCGCAGGCGGGGACCTGCCTGTCGCTGCGGGTGTTGAGGCCGGCGACCCAGGGCCTCGACATGCTGCGGCGATCCGGAAGCCTGACCGCGGAATCTCACGACCTGCTGCGTCGAATCATTGCTGCCCGGTTGGCGTTTCTCGTGGTCGGGGGCACCGGGGCGGGCAAGACCACCCTCCTCGCCGCGTTGCTGGCAACCGTGTCCCCGCGCGAGCGGATCGTGTGTGTCGAGGACGCCGCCGAACTGGCGCCGAGCCATCCGCACGTCGTTCGGCTGGTTGCCCGACCCGCGAATGTCGAAGGGATGGGGGAGGTGTCGGTGCGGCATCTGGTCCGGCAGGCGCTGCGGATGCGGCCCGATCGCATCGTCGTCGGTGAGGTGCGCGGTGCGGAGGTCGTGGATCTGTTGACCGCGCTGAACACCGGCCATGACGGCGGAGCGGGCACGGTGCACGCGAACTCGCCGGAGGAGGTGCCCGCGCGGCTCGAGGCGCTCGCCGCCCTCGGCGGGATGGACCGCGCCGCGCTGCACAGCCAGCTCGCCGCCGCGGTGCAGGTGATCCTGCACTGCCGCAGGGCCCCGAACGGGCATCGCGAGGTTGCCGAAATAGCAGTGCTGGAACGGGATCCTGGGAACGAGGTGGTGGTGGTGTCTGCCTGGCGCCCGGAGGGGTGGGGCCCGGGCGCCGACCACCTGCGGCTCCTGCTGGGCAGGGCCGAGCGGTGACTGCGGCGTTGATGCTCGGCGCGATCGCACTGCTCGTTGCGCCGGCCTCGGGTGCCCGACGCCGGCTGCGTCGACCGGTCGGGGACGCGGGATCGGCCCCCCGCGCGCTGCGCAGGAGTGCCCCGGCACTCGCCGCTGCTGTGGCAGCGGCTCTGGCGTTCGTCGAGCCGACGGCCGGTGCGGCCGCTGGGATCGTCCTGGCAACGCTGGTGCATCGAATCCGCCGTGGGCGTCGGCGTCGGCGCCGCGACGATCAGACGCGCTCGCTGCTGGCGGGACTCGAGGCGGCGGTCGCTGATCTGCGGGTGGGCGCCAACCCCGAGTCGGCATGCCTGGGCGCCGCCAAGGAGTCGACCGGTGCGGCATCCGAGGCCTTCCGGTCCGCCGCCGCGACCGCGCGACTCGGGGGCAGTGCGGCGCAGGGGCTCGTCGCGGGGGCGCAGAGGGGGCGGGACGCGGGAATCGAGACCGACGTCGAGCGCATCGCCGCCGCCTGGCGGATCGCCGAGCGTCACGGCATTGCGCTCGCCGATCTACTCGACGCGACGCGGTCGGATCTGGTGGCACGGATCAGATTTCGGTCGAGGGTCGAGTCCGGGCTGGCGGGTGCGCGGGCAACCGCTGCGGTGCTGGCCGGGCTTCCGCTGCTCGGTGTCGGGCTCGGGCAGATGACGGGTGCCGCACCGGTGCGGGTGCTCCTGTCCGGTGGTGTCGGCGGGACGCTCCTCGTGGTCGGCACCGCCCTGGCGTGCGGTGGACTTGCCTGGGCCGACCGGATCACCCAGCGGGTGTCGGCGTGATCGCGGCCGCGGGGCTTGCTCTCGCGCTGGCGGTGCTCGCTGCGCCGGGGCCGACCGTCGCCCGACGGCGAGTGCGGTCGGTGGTGTGCCGCGACACGCGTCGGGTGCCGCACCACCGCACGGTCGTCGAACCCCCGGACCCGCTTGCGGTCGCCGCCTGCCATGACCTGTTCGCGGCGTGCATGCGGGCGGGGTTGACGACCGCAGCCGCGGCGTCCGCTGTGTCGGAACGGGCCCCCGAACCGCTCGCAGGCGCGCTGCGTCGGGCCGCGAACCTGCTCGCGCTCGGGGCCGAACCCGACACCGCGTGGCAGCAGGCGAATTCGCATCCCGAGGTGGAGGCGCTGTCGCGGATCGCCCGCCGCTCGGCTCGCTCGGGTTCCGCGCTCGCGGAGGCAATGACCGAGCTCGCCGCCGATCAGCGTGCCGCCGTCGAGGACCGGGGGGTCGCCGCGGCCGAGCGAGCCGGAGTGCTGATCAGTGGGCCGCTCGGCCTGTGTTTCCTTCCCGCATTTCTGTGCCTGGGCATCGCGCCGGTCGTGATCGGCCTCGCCGCCGGTGTCCTGGACGGGGGCCTGCTGTGACCGCACATGGATGTCGCCGCGGAAGGGCCGTGGCGCAGATCAAGGGGGAATATCGTGTCGAACAACGGATTACGCACGATTCGCGCGGGGGCTCGTCAGTTGCGGTCGAGGCTGACGATCGCGATGGTCGCGGACGACGGCATGTCGACAGCGGAGTACGCGATCGGGACGATCGCCGCAGCGGCGTTCGGTGCGGTGCTGTACACCGTCGTCACCGGCGACAGCATCGTCTCCGCTCTGACCGGCATCATCGACAAGGCGCTCAGCACCTCGGTGTGACCCGCGCCCGCACCCCGGTGCTCGACGATCGGGGTGCGGTCACGGTCGAGGCGGCGATCGCCCTGTCAGCGATCGTGGTGGTCGTGATGCTCTGTGTCGCAGCGGTGCTCGCGGTGACCGCGCAGGTGCGCTGCATCGACGCCGCGCGGGAGGCGGCGCGGTTGGCGGCGCGTGGCGACCGGGACCGGGCGGTTCCGGTTGCGCGCCGGGTGGCGCCAGCGGGGGCCCGCATCGACCTGCAGGAGGCGGACGGTCTGGTGACGGTTCGTGTTCGGGTGGACGCCGCGCTGCTGCCCGCGCTTGAGGTGTCGGCGGAGGCGGTCGCGGTGCTGGAGGAGTCCGCGCCCGCGGAGGGGCCGGGATGAAGGACGAGCGGGGCTCGGCGAGCGTCCTGTCCTGCTTTGTGATGCTGGCGCTTGTCGCGGTCGTCGTCGCGGTCGGGCATGTCGGTTCGGCGGTGGTGGCCCGGCACCGGGCGCAGGCGGCCGCCGACCTCGGGGCGCTGGCGGCGGCGACCTCGGTCGAGCTCGGCGAGACCGGCGCCTGCGCGGCAGCCAGGGACCTTGCCGGGCGGATGGGCGGGGTGGTGCGGGACTGCCGCTTCGAGGGCTGGGACGCCATCCTGACCGTCACCGTCCCGGTGCCGGTCGGGACGGGGGCGGCGACCGCGGCGGCCCGGGCCGGTCCCGGCTGACTTCGGGCGCGGTCCGCAGCGACCGATCGGCAACACGCACAGATCCTTGTCGGCGCCCGAGAGCGGCAATGGCAGGATTCCCGGTGTGATCAAGACGTATCGTCCCGCACCGCGACTGCGGGCCCGTGCCGGGTAGCGCGGTATGAGAGTCGACGGACGGGAGGTCCCGGTTCACGGCAGGCTGCTGCAGCCGCTGCGACGGCGGACCAGCGACCAGCTGCGGGTGGTGCTGTCCGGGCTGGCCGTCGTGGCGGTGGTGGTGGTGTCGTACCTGACCCGCGGGCGGTGGGAGTCGCTGGAGAACTCGATCTCCGACCTCATCGGTGGTGCCTCCCCGGAACTGTCCAACCGCGTCTACTCCCTGTACGGCGTCGCGATCCTTGCGTTGCCATTCGCGATCCTGGTCGGCATCGTGTTCGGTCGGCGGTGGAAGCTCTTCGCCGGTTATGCCGCAGCGGCGCTGCTTGCCGGGGTCGCACTGTCGATCACCGGGGACGGGATCGCCGCACCCCAATGGCACCTCGACCTGAGCGAACACCGGGACACCTTCCTATCCCAGTTCCTTGACGACTCGCGATGGATCGCGATGCTCGCCGCGGTGTTGACGGTGTGTGGCCCGTGGTTGCCGCGCCGGTGGCGTCGGCTGTGGTGGGTACTGCTCCTCGCCTTCGTCCCGATCCACCTGTTCGTCAGTGCGACGGTCCCGGCCCGCGCCATGCTCGGGCTGACCGCCGGGTGGTTCGTCGGGGCGCTGGTGGTGCTGTTCGTCGGAACCCCGGCACTGGAGGTGCCCGTCGACCTCGCGTTGCGGGTGCTCGGCCGGCGCGGCCGCGGCGTGCAGGAGTTGACCGTCCTCAGCCCCGCCGGTCCGGGCCCGCTTGTGCTTGCCGCCCGCTGCCGCCTGGAGCCCGGAGCAGGCGTCGGGGACGGGCCCTTCCCGCCAGCGGAGCACCCCGCCGACACCGAGTCGTCCGGCGGCGAGGCGCCCGCCGTGACCGAGACGACGCTGATCCTCGACCTGTTCGGGCAGCATCAGCGCACCGAGGGCGTCGTCCGGCAGGCGGGCCGTTGGCTGACCCTCCGCAGTTCCGAGACACTGCCCCCGTTTGCGTCGCTGCGTCGTGCCGTGGAGCACCGGGCGCTGATGGCAACGGCGTTCGGCGCGCTCGATCTGGCCGCCAACGTCCCGATCGCGGTAGCGGTCCTGGACCGGGGGTGGATGATGTACGCGCACACCACCTCTCGGGGGGTGCCGCTCGACAGGTACGACCTCGGTCATCTCGCCGCGGCGTGGGAGGGGCTGAACCGACTGCACGCGCATCAGATGTCGCACGGAGACCTGCGCCCCGAGAACATCCGCATCGACGACGACGCCGCCCTGTTCGACGGGTTCGCGCGCACGGAGGTGGGGGCGTCCGATTCGCTGCTGCTCGCTGACGTCGCGCAGCTGCTGCTGGTGACCGCCGACCTGTACGGAGTCGAGCGGGCCGTGTCCGCGGCCGTCGACACCGTCGGGGCCGACCGGGTGATCGCCGCGTCCGGGCGGTTGACGCGGACCGCGACCCCGAATCGGATCCGGCGGGTGGTCCGCGATCCCGGCGCGCTGATGGCGGCGACCCGCGCCGAGGTCCGGGCCAGGACGGACACCGAGGTGATCCGGAACGAGCAGGTCACCCGCTTCTCCAGGAACCAGCTCATCCAGCTCGCGCTGCTGATCGGTCTGGTTTACGTCGCGTACCCGTTCGTCAGTCAGGTTCCGACCTTCCTGACCGAGATGGGGTCGGTGATCTGGTGGTGGGTGCTGCTCGGGTTGGCGGTGTCCGGGCTCACCTACGTCGGGGCGGCCGCCGCGCTGTGGGCGTGCGCGTCCGAGTCGGTGAACTTCCGGCACCTGACCGTCATGCAGTTCGCGAACACCTTCGCGGCCACCACCACCCCGGCCGGGGTCGGGGGACTCGCACTGAGCGTGCGGTTCCTGCAGCACAACGGCCTCGGCGGCGTCCGAGCCACCGCGGCGGTCGCCCTGCAGCAGACCGTGCAGGTGGTCACCCACATCGGGCTGCTGATCGTGTTCAGTGTCGCCGCGGGCAAGAGCGCGGACCTGTCGCACTTCATTCCCAGCGCCACGATCGTCTACCTGATCGCCGGTGTGCTGCTCGGGGTCGTCGGCGCGTTCATGGTGGTCCCGAAGCTGCGGCGCTGGCTGAGCGAGGATCTGCGCCCGCAGATCGCGGACCTGACGGCCGAGCTCGTGGACCTGGCGCGTGATCCCGGCCGGTTCCTGATCATTGTCGGCGGCTGCGCGGCAACCACGCTCGGCGCGGCCCTCGCGTTGTGGGCGAGCGTGGAGGCCTTCGGGGGCTCCGTCGCGTTCGTCACCGTCACGATCGTGACGATGATCGGTGGCACCCTCGCCTCCGCGGCGCCCACCCCCGGCGGCGTCGGTGCCGTGGAGGCGGCGCTGATCGGTGGCCTCGCCGCGTTCGGTGTCCCCGCCTCGATCGCGGTCCCCGCGGTGCTGCTGTACCGGGTGCTCACCTGCTGGCTGCCCGTCGTCATCGGCTGGCCCACCCTGCGCTGGCTGCAGCGCAACGACCTCGTCTAACCCCTCGGGGTGAGCCTAGGGGCGGTCAGCGGGGGAGGGTGCCCAGGACGACGGTGAGCAGGGCGACGGCGCCGGGCTTGTCGAGGGGGTTGTTGCCGTTGCCGCACTTGGGCGACTGCACACACGACGGGCAGCCCGCGACGCACTCGCAGGCATCGATCGCGTCGCGGGTCGCCGTCAACCAGTCCCGCAGTCGGGCGTGCCCGCGGTCCGCGAAGCCGGCACCGCCGGGATGCCCGTCGTAGACGAACACCGTCGGCAGCCCGGTGTCGGCGTGCAGCGCCGTCGACACGCCACCGATGTCGCCGCGGTCGCAGGTCGCGACCAGCGGCAGCAGTCCGATCGCCGCGTGCTCGGCGGCGTGCAGGGCACCGGGGAACCGGTCGGCGGTGATGCCCGCCGACTCAAGCAGGTCCGGGGTGACCGTGTACATCACGGCGCGGGTCGGGAGGGTCTGCTCGGGCATCGTCAGCTCCACCGCGTCGAGCACCTCGCCGGACGGCAACCGGCGCAGGTAGCCGACCACCTGGTGGGTGACCTCGACCTCGACCAGCGCGACGGTGACCGGTCCGTGGTCGGCCTGGTCGAGGACACCGGTGATGGTGATATCGGTGTTCTCGCGCGCCGATGTGGTCCATTCGGGTGTCTCGGGATGGACCAGCGCGAGGCCCTCGTCGAGGTCGAGGGTGTCGACGACGAACGATTCGCCCTGGTGCAGGTAGACGGCGCCGGGGTGGGTGGTGGCCGGTGCACGTCCGCCGTCGACGGTGCCGAGCAGGCGCCCCGAGTCGGCGTCGACGATCGCCACCTGATGCCCGACGCCGCCGCGGATGTCCACCGCCGCGTGCGGGTGGGATTCGGCGGTGACGAACCAGCCGTGCGCGCGCCGCCGGATCAGGCCCTGTGCGGCCAGCCCGGTCAGCAGGTCAAGGGCGCCGAACTCGGCCACCTCGCTGTCGCTGAGCGGAAGCTCCATCGCCGCGCAGAGGAGCTGAGGACCCAGCACGTAGGGGTTGCTCGGATCGGTGACGGTGGCCTCGACCGGCCTGTCCAGCAACGCGGCCGGGTGGTGCACGAGGTAGGTGTCGAGCGGGTCGTCGCGGGCGACCAGCACCACCAGGGATCCTTCACCCCGGCGACCGGACCGACCGGCCTGCTGCCAAAACGAGGCGACGGTACCGGGGAATCCCGCCACCACGACCGCGTCCAGCCCGGCGATGTCCACGCCCAGTTCCAGTGCGTTGGTGGTCGCGACGCCGAGCAGGGTGCCGTCGGCGAGCGCCGACTCGAGCTCGCGTCGGTCCTCGGCCAGGTAACCGGCCCGGTAGGCCGCAACCCGGCCGGCCAGGTCGGGGTCGACCTCGGCGAGGTGGCGCCGGGCGCCGATGGCGGTCAATTCCGCACCCCGGCGGGAACGGAGGAAGGTCAGCGTCCGGGCACCCTCGATCATCAGGTCGGCCATGATCCGGGCCGCCTCGCTGCTCGCGGCGCGCCGCACGGGGGCGCCGTTCTCCCCGGTGACGTCCTCGAGCAGTGGTGGCTCCCACAGGGCGACGGTCCGGGGGCCGTGCGGGGAGCCGTCGTCGACGACCTCCTCGCAGGGGGCGCCGATCAGCCGGGTGGCCGCGGCCGCTGGATCGGCGGTGGTGGCGCTGGCCAGGATGAACACCGGGTCGGCGGCGTACCGGCGGGCGATGCGGCGCAGCCTGCGCAGCACCAGCGCCACGTTGGAACCGAACACGCCCCGGTAGGAGTGGCACTCGTCGATCACCACGTAGCGAAGCCTGCGGAAGAAGTGCGACCACCGCTGATGCGAGCGGAGCATGCCGACGTGCAGCATGTCGGGGTTGGTGAACACCCACCGCGAGTTGGCCCGCACCCAGTGGCGTACCTCCTGCGGGGTGTCACCGTCGAACGCGGCGGGGTGGACGTCGGCGAGTTCGTCGGCCTCGTCGCACAGGGCGATGACGGCGCGGATCTGGTCGGCGCCGAGGGCCTTCGTCGGCGCCAGGTACAGCGCCGTGGCCCTCGGGTCGTCGGCGAGTGCGGTCAGCACCGGGAGCTGGTAGGCGAGGGACTTTCCGGACGCGGTTCCGGTGGCGACGACCACGTTGCTGCCCGCGGCGGCGAGGCTCGCTGCCCGCGCCTGATGGGTCCACGGTTTCGGGATGCCGATCGCGCCAAATGCCGACACCACCCGCGGGTTCGCCCAGTCCGGCCAGTCGGCGCGCCGGGATTCGCGGGCGGGCAGGTCGGCAACATGGGTGAGGGGGTCGTCGTTGGCCGTGGTTCCGGCGAGGACTCGATCGAGGAGTTGACGTCCGTAGCTCTCGCCCACTGCGTGATCTCCGAGTTCTGTGTTGACCAGATCGCACTGTCCGACCTGGGGTTTTGATGCTACTGTTGGCGCCGATTCGCGCGGGCATCGAGGCCCGTCTTCGGTACGTCGGTGGCGCTGAGCTGCGGTTACCAGCCGGTAGAAGGCAACAAGATCATTTCTTTATGGATTTTCGACTGTTGCAGTCGGGAGAAGCGTGGTTGACTAACACGCGGTCGCAGCTTCTGTGTTCGTGTACGCGCTCGCAGGACGATGTTGCGAGCGCGGTGCTCGATGCTTTTCCTGAGGGGGAAATCAGCGGTACAGCGGTCGGAACCGGCCCGGCGGGCTGTGAGCGCCGTCCGCCGCATCCGGTGTTAGAAAGAGAAGGAAAAGCATGGCACAGGGCACTGTGAAGTGGTTCAACGCGGAGAAGGGCTTCGGCTTCATCGCACCCGAGGATGGCTCCGCTGACGTCTTCGTCCACTACTCCGAGATCCAGGGCAGCGGCTTCCGCACCCTCGAGGAGAACCAGCGCGTCGAGTTCGAGGTCGGCCAGGGCACCAAGGGCCCGCAGGCCACCGGCGTTCGCGCCATCTGATTCGCCTGTAACCAGGTACGAATCTCTCGTCCCCCGCCACCGTACGGTGCCGGGGGACGAGTCGTGTTCGCGGGCGCCCGCGACCGCCGCGCGTCGCGTGCGCTGAAAAACCGTGCTGGACGGGATTACTGTCCCAGATGTGAACCAGCTGTCGTTCTTCTCCGCGGAGACGGTGCCCCCCGAGGTGTCCGACCTCGACGGCCTCCTCGCAGGCCCCGGGCAGATCGTGGCCGCCGCGGACCGGGCCAGGCTCTCGGTGGTCGTCGACTCCGAGTGGCGGGCCGCGGCCGTGGCCGAGATGATCGAGGACGCGGGCCTGGTCGCCGAACTCACCCATTCGGACGAGGGCAGCCCGCTGGTCCGGACCGCGTCCGTCCCCGACCTCGCGGTGCTGGCCGTCCGCTGGACGCGGGGTGCGGTCAAGTCGGTGCCACCCGGATGGGTGCCGGGGCCCCGCGCCCTCCGCGCGTGGGCGCTCGCCGCGGGGCACGCGGAGAACGACGGCGACCGGTTCGTCCTCGGGCTCGATCCGCGGGCCCCCGACACCCACCCGATCCTTGCCCAGTCGCTGATGCGCGCGGGTATCGCGCCGACGCTGTTCGGGACCCGCGGCGCAACCCCGGGCCTGCGCATCGTCGGCCACCGGCGCCTCACCCGGCTACTCGAGAACATCGGCGGGCCACCACCCGGGGCGGCGGCGTCGGCGGCGTGGCCCCGGGTGTAAAACGGTCGTCGCGGATCTGATCTGCGAGGATTGATCCGCGATGTGTCACCCTGGTAGCCGGGTGAACGCTCGAAGTACAGGTCGAGAAAGGTGCAGGCAGGGACGTGGCAACTCGGGACAAGGACACGGCGGGGGACACCACCACCGCTGCCGGCCGGAGGCGTCGGCTCGTGATCGTCGAGTCGCCGACGAAGGCCCGTAAAATCGCCCCTTACCTGGGTAAGGACTATGTCGTCGAGGCGTCGGTCGGGCACATCCGCGACCTGCCCCGCGGCGCGGCGGACGTGCCCGCGAAGTTCAAGGGCGAATCCTGGGCGCGGCTCGGCGTCAACGTCGACCACGACTTCGAGCCCCTGTACGTCGTCAGCCCCGACAAGAAGTCGAAGGTCACCGAGCTCAAGGGTCTCCTCAAAGACGCCGACGAACTCTTCCTCGCGACCGACCCCGACCGGGAGGGCGAGGCCATCGCCTGGCACCTCCTTGAGACTCTCAAGCCGAAGATCCCGGTCCGCCGGATGGTCTTCCACGAGATCACCAAGCCCGCGATTCTCGCCGCGGCCGAGGACACCCGCGACCTCGACCAGGACCTGGTCGACGCGCAGGAGACCCGCCGCATCCTGGATCGGCTGTACGGCTACGAGGTCAGCCCGGTGCTGTGGAAGAAGGTCATGCCGAAGCTGTCGGCGGGCCGCGTGCAGTCGGTGGCGACCCGCGTCATCGTGCAGCGCGAACGCGAGCGCATGGCGTTCAACTCCGCCGAGTACTGGGACATCGCCGCCACCCTCGACGCGGGCGCGTCCGCCAGCCCGCGGGCCTTCGGCGCCCGGCTGGTCGCGGTCGACGGCAACCGTGTCGCCACCGGACGCGACTTCGGTGCCGACGGCGCGCTCAAGTCGACGGGTGTGACGGTGCTGAACGAGGCCGCCGCGCGGACCCTCGCGGAGGCACTGCACGGCGTCGACCTGACCGTGGCGTCCGCCGAGGACAAGCCGTACACCCGCAAGCCGTACGCGCCGTTCATGACGTCGACGCTGCAGCAGGAGGCGGCCCGCAAGCTCCGCTTCTCGTCGGAGCGGACCATGCGCACCGCGCAGCGGCTGTACGAGAACGGCCACATCACCTACATGCGTACCGACTCGACGACCCTGTCCGAGTCGGCGATCAACGCGGCCCGCGCGCAGGCCACCGAGCTGTACGGCGCCGAGTACGTCAGCCCGTCGCCGCGGCAGTACACCCGCAAGGTGAAGAACGCGCAGGAGGCGCACGAGGCGATCCGGCCCGCCGGTGACGTGTTCGCGACGCCGGGCCAGCTGCATAGCCAGCTCGGCACCGACGAGTTCAAGCTGTACGAGCTGATCTGGCAGCGCACCGTCGCCTCGCAGATGCAGGATGCCCGCGGCACCACCCTGACGCTGCGGATCACCGGCACCGCGGGCACCGGAGAGGAGTGCACCTTCTCGGCGTCCGGCCGGACCATCACCTTCCCCGGATTCCTCAAGGCGTACGTCGAATCCGTCGACGAGGAGGCCGGCGGCCAGTCCGACGACGCCGAGTCCCGGCTGCCGGTGCTGGTCGCGGGCCAGGGCGTCACGGCCACCAAGCTGGACCCGGACGGGCACGCGACCAACCCGCCCGCCAGGTTCACCGAGGCCAGCCTGATCAAGACGCTCGAGGAACTCGGCATCGGCAGGCCCTCGACCTACTCGTCGATCATCAAGACGATTCTGGACCGCGGCTACGTATACAAGCGGGGCAGCGCGCTGGTCCCGTCGTGGGTGGCGTTCGCGGTGATCGGCCTGCTCGAGGCGCACTTCGGCAGGCTCGTCGACTTCGACTTCACTGCCGCAATGGAGGACGACCTCGACGAGATCGCCGGGGGTCGCGAACAGCGCGGAAACTGGTTGTCCGGCTTCTACTTCGGTGGCGACGAGGGGCCGGAGGGTTCGGTTGCCCGGGCCGGTGGACTGAAGAAGATGGTCGGTGAGAACCTCGAGGGCATCGACGCCCGCGAGGTGAATTCGATCCGCCTGTTCGACGATGCCGAGGGCCGCGAGGTGCACGTGCGGGTCGGCAGATTCGGCCCGTACCTGGAACGGATGGTCGTCAACCCGGACGACCCCGACGGTGATCCGATCTCGCAGCGGGCGAACCTGCCCGATGACCTGCCGCCCGACGAGCTCACCCGGGAGTACGCGGAGAAGCTGTTCGCGACCCCGCAGGACGGCCGCAAGCTCGGGGTCGACCCGCTGACCGGACACGAGATCGTCGCGAAGGAAGGCCGCTTCGGCCCCTACGTCACCGAGATCCTGCCGGAACCCGAGCCCGAACCGACGCCGGAACCGGACATCGTTCCGGTGCCCGCCGACACCGGGGAGGCCGCCGCTGCATCATCGGGCGGCACCGCCGCCGCATCATCGGGCGGCACCGCCGCCGCATCATCGGGCGGCACCGCCGCCGTCGCGACGAAGGCGCCCGCGAAGAAGGTGGCGAAGAAGGCAGCCAAGAAGGCGACGGGCCCGAAGCCGCGGACCGGATCGCTGCTCAAGTCGATGGACGTCGCGACCGTGACCCTGGAGGACGCGCTGCGTCTGCTGTCGCTGCCGCGGGTCGTCGGCGTCGACCCCGAGTCGAAGGACGAGATCACCGCGCAGAACGGCCGATACGGCCCGTATCTGAAGAAGGGCACCGATTCCCGGTCGCTGGCGACCGAGGAGCAGATGTTCACCGTCACCCTTGAGGAGGCGCTGAAGATCTACGCCGAGCCGAAGCGGCGGGGACGGCAGGGTGCCGCGACGCCGCCGCTGCGCGAGCTCGGCAACGACTCGGCGACGGACAAGCCGATGGTGATCAAGGACGGCCGCTTCGGCCCCTATGTCACCGACGGTGAGACCAACGCCAGCCTGCGCAAGGGCGACGAGGTGGAGACCATCACCGACGAGCGCGCTTCGGAACTGCTGGCGGACAGGCGTGCTCGCGGACCGGTGAAGAAGAAGGCCGCCGCGAAGAAGGCGCCAGCGAAGAAGACGGCGGCGAAGAAGACGGCGGCGAAGAAGGCTCCGGCGAAGAAGGCCGCCGCCAAGAAGGCGCCAGCGAAGAAGCCCGCAGCCGAGGACTGACGCAACCGGGGGTGTCGGTGTACCGGGAACTGCCTGTCGCGCTGCCCGGCACCGTCGCCTGGGCGGTGGACCGGGTCGGGGGAGAGGGCGCGGTCGTGCTCCCCGACGGGTGCATGGACCTGATCTGGCACGACGGCGGCTTCCTCGTCGCTGGCCCCGACACCCGGGCGCATCGGACCACGGCAGCGGGCCCACGCGCGATCGGGTTGCGCTTTGCCTCGGGGCTCGGGCCGACGGTGCTCGGGGTGGCCGCGAACGAGCTGCGCGACACCAGGGTTCCGCTGTCCGCGCTGTGGCCGGACGCCGCGGTGCGCCGATTGGCCGGCATCGCGTCCCAGGATCCGCTCGGCGCCCTCGTCGGCGAGGTGCGGCGCCGCCTCGACCCGGCCGGGCTGCCGGTCGAGATGGCTATCGCGGCCCGGTTGTCGACGGGGGCGGCGGTGTCCGCGGTCGCCGCCGAACTGGGCTGGAGCACCCGGCGTCTGCACCGGACGTCGGTGTCCGCGTTCGGGTACGGACCGAAGACCCTGGCCCGAGTGCTGCGCTTCGACCGGGCGCTGGCCGCGGCGCGGGCCGGGCATCCGTTCGCGGACGTCGCCGTCGCCACCGGCTACGCCGATCAGGCCCACCTGGCACGGGAGGTGCGGGCGCTGAGCGGAACGTCGCTGTCGGGCCTGGTGTCTCAGCCGGGCAGCGCGGCGAAGAGGTCGACGTGGTTGCCGTCGGGGTCGGTGACCGTCGCGTAGCGCTGGCCCCAGAAGGCGTCGAACGGCGCGAGCGCCGATGTCCCGCCCGCGGCAAGCAACTCCGTGTGCACCGCGTCCACGGCCTCCGGGCTGCCGCAGTCGAACGCAAGGGACGCCCCGCCGCCTGCGCCGTGCACGTAGTCGGGGTCGAGGGAGCGGACCGTGTCGACGGTGTCGAACGCGAGGCGCAGCCCGCCGGGCAGCGGCACCTCCACGTGGGGCTGGCCCGCCGCGTCCTCGGGGATCTCCAATCCGAGACGGCGGTAGAAGTCGAAGGCGCGGGACAGGTCGGCGGCGACGAGCCCGATCACGGCGATTCGTGGTGTCATGACTCGACCGTAGGTGGTGGCCCGTGCGTGGTCTTGAACGTTTCGGACGCCCGCCCCGGCGCGCCGCCGACACATCCGGTGTCGGCGCAGGCCGTTAGGCTGGGCGGCATGGCGGGAGTGTTCGATCGGCTGGTCGGCCAGCGGGATGTGGAGGTCGAACTCATCGCTGCCGCGACGGCGGCGCGCGGCGGGACCGAGTCGGCGGGTTCCCTGATGACGCACTCGTGGCTGTTCACCGGTCCGCCCGGGTCGGGGCGTTCGATCGGCGCGCTGTGTTTCGCGGCGGCGCTGCAGTGCACCGGGGACGGGGAGCCCGGCTGCGGCCGGTGCCACGCCTGCGCCACCGTCCTCGCGGGAACCCACGGCGACGTGCGGCGGGTGGTCCCCGAGGGACTGAGCATCAGCGTCAAGGAGATGCGCGAGATCGTGCAGATCGCGGCCCGCCGCCCCAGCACCGGGCGCTGGCAGGTGATGATCATCGAGGATGCGGACCGGCTCACCGAGGGCGCCGCGAATGCGCTGCTGAAGGTGGTCGAGGAGCCGCCGGAGCGGACCGTTTTCCTGCTCTGCGCGCCGTCCGAGGATCCCGAGGACATCTCGGTGACGCTGCGGTCGCGGTGCAGGCACGTTGGACTGGTCACCCCGTCCGTCGATGCGATCGCCGCCGTGCTCCGCGAGACCGACGGACTCGACGAGCAGGCGGCGCTCGAGGCGGCCCGGATCAGCGGCGGTCACGTCGGCCGGGCCCGGCGCCTTGCCACCGACGACGCGGCCCGCCGCCGTCGCGACCAGGGGCTCGCGCTCGCCTCCGCGGCGACCCGGTGGTCGACCCGGTTCTCCGTCGCCGAGGAACTGGTTCGGGAACTCGACGCCGAGGCGAAGGAACTCAACGCGGAGATCAACGATCGCGAGACCGAGGAGCTGCGGACCGCGCTCGGAGCCGGCGGCACCGGCAAGGGAGCCGCCGGGGCGCTGCGCGGCTCGGCGGGCGCGCTCAAGGACCTCGAGCGGCGGCAGAAGTCGCGGGAGACCCGGATGAAGCGGGACGGCCTCGACCGCGCGCTGATCGACCTCGCAGGCCTGTACCGGGATGCGCTCGCCGTTGCGCTCGGATCCACCGCAACGCTCAACCATCCCGACCGGGAGGAGCAGGCACGCAAGATGGCGATGATCGGCAGTCCGGACGCGTTGTTGCGGTGCGTCGAGGCGGTGCTGGAGTGCCGCGAGGCCCTCGACGTCAACGTCAAACCCCAGTTCGCGATGGCCGCGATGATGGCGAAGCTGGGGGCCGAGCTGGGCTGACGACCCGGTTTTCGTGTTTGGCGGGGGAGCGGATAGACTTCCGCTTGCTCGGCCGCGAGGCCGGGTGCGCTGCCTTAGCTCAGTCGGTAGAGCATTTCACTCGTAATGAAAAGGTCGAGAGTTCGATTCTCTCAGGCAGCTCAGCGAAGCCCCAGGTGTGTCCCCGGACCTCCTGGGGTTTTCTGTTTCCACCCGACCCGCCGTGGTGGCTGGTTAGCCTGCCGGGATGAACAAGGCGATGGTGGCGGGGCTCGGGGCCGTGCTGGTGCTCGTTGCGGGGTGTGGCGGCGGCGGGTCGGAGCAGGCTCCCGCGCCGACTGAGGCGGCGGCTGCGACGGTTCACCGGATTGGGGAGGACGTCGAGGGCGGCGGGGTTGTCGTGAACGTGACCTCGGTCCGGACGGACACCACGGTCGGGGACCGGTCCGCGCCAGCCGGGCAGAAGTACGTCGTGCTGGACGCCCGGGTCACCAACAACACCGATGCCGGGCTTGATCTGAGTTGCGGCACCGCGATCGGCCACCGACTGGTCGACGACCAGCGCAGGCGCTTCGACGTGATCCCGGGGCTCGCGTCGGTGCCCGGCAACCCGCCGTGTGCGGAGCTCGTCGCGGTCGGTGCGACGGGGCAGGTCGGTTGGGTGTTCGAGGTGCCCGCCGATTCGACACCGGTGGCGTTCGGGTTCTACGACACCGCCAGCCAGCAGCCGACCGAGCCGCAGGTCATCGATCTCACGGCGAGCTGATCCGGTGCGCGCTCGGCAGCGCCGGGTGAGTTGTCAACAGGGGTGGGGAATTTCTTTCCGCAGGTAGACGGGCGGGTGTTGCTGTGTGGTCACCAGAATTCCCCAGGTTGTCCACAGTCGCGGGGGAGTTGTGCAGAGGCCGCGCCCGAGTTGTGCACAGCTCCTGTGGACAACCGTCAGCGGGTGATGTGACCGAGGATCACGGCATGCGCGTGATGCGCCTTCTCGGTGCCGCGGAAGTCCGCCTCGAAGGTGTCCGGCCCCGCGGTGAGCGCAACGCTGCTGGATGAGAAGAACTCGCCGGCCCACGACCTGTTGCTGAGCAGCGAGACCGAGCGGATGTTCCGGTACGGGATCGAGGTGATCGCCGTGCGCTTTCCGACGAAGCTGCGGTCCTGGATCACCACCCGCAGGTTCGTCAGGCCGAGGAAGCCGGTCCCCGCGCCGGTGCAGTCGTACACCGCGACGACCTCCTCACCCTGCAGCAGGTCCTGCTGGACCTGCTGCAGCTGATCCGCCTTGTCGAAGATCGGTTGGTCCGGCACGGGAGGGTCCTTCCGGTTGCGGAGGCGTGATGAGGAAGTCGGCCGCAATCTAACCCCGCCGGGGAAGCCGGACAACCATCCGCGACGGGGCGCGCCGATGGCGGGTTCGGGCTACGTTGTCCGTACGCCGTCCCGGACGGAAAGGACCCCACGCGATGACGGATCAGCCGCCGGGTTTCCCGCCTCCACCGGCTCCGCGCTACGCGACACCCCCGATGCCCGCCTACCCGTACGCGTCGTGGTGGTCCAGGGTCGGCGCCTACCTGCTCGACGGCATCGTGGTGCCGCTCGCGGGCTATGTCGTCGCGGGCATCGGGGCGTTCGTCGCGTTCAAGGACGCGGGCACCACGACCACCACCTACGGGGGCGACCACTACACCAGTAGGACCGTCGAGACCACCGGCGTCAGCGGTGCCGGGATCGCGGTCTTGGCCGCGGGCATCCTGTTCGCGCTCGCGCTGGTGGTGTGGAACATGGTGTTCCGGCAGGGGCGCACCGGGCAGTCGGTCGGCAAGTCGTGGCTGGACATCGCCGTGGTCCGGGAGGTCGACGGGCGCCCGCTCGGACCGGGAATGGCCCTCGTGCGATGGCTGGTGCTCGTCGTCCTCGGTGACGCATGCTTCCTGAATTTCCTGTGGCCGCTGTGGGATGCGCGGCATCGGTGCTGGCACGACATGCTGGTCTCGTCGGTGGTGACCCGCACCGCATGAGCACAGCGGAAGGCGTCGTGCCTGCCCCGGCAGCGGCACGGGCAAGGGGCCTCGCCGGGCCCGCCGGGCTCGCGCTCGCCGGGGTGGCGTTCGCCGTGCTGCTCCGGCTGCGTGATCCCCGGGTGCCGGGTGCCTACGGTTTCTGTCCGTTCCGGGCCCTGACCGGACTCTGGTGCCCGGGGTGCGGGGGCCTGCGCGCGGCGGGCCACCTCACCAACGGTGAGGTGCTGGCGTCGCTGGCGAGCAACCCGTTCGTTGCGCCGCTGGCCCTCGTGCTGGTGCTGGCCTGGCTGGGGTGGGTGCGCCGCAGGTGGCGCGGCGCGGACGGGAGGATGATCGTGTTGTCGCCTGCCGCGTCGGTGATGGTGCTCGCCGCCCTCGGCGGGTTCACGATCGTCCGCAACACCCCGTGGGGTTCGGTGCTCGCACCGACCTGAGCAGGAACCGCAGGAGAACGGAGGTTCGTCGCATGGCCATGGAGATTTTCTCGCTGATCGTGCTCGTCGGCGCGCTGATCATGCTCATCCCGGTGGCCCGCAAGGTCTTCCGCAGGCACGACGACTGACGCCGCGGGCTGGGCTCGACACGGGCGCCGCGCGGGGTCATGCTCAGGCATGGCCGAAACGCTGCGCGACCGGGTCCGGGAGAAGCTGCTTCGACAGATCGCCGAGGACGGCGGCTCACCGTCGGAGGGCGCCGACGACGACGATCCGCGCCTCGTCGCCCTCGACGACGACCTCGCCGCCCTCGAGCGGGCGCCGGACGGTGATCCGGTGATCGAGCGGCTCGCGGAGAAGTACTGGGTGCCCTGACCGCACCACCGATGAGTCCGTGGGCGCCGGGCGGTCTACCCGTCGACGGCACTAACGGCACACGGGAGGACGCCATGGGTCTCATCGAGATCGAACTGTTCACCACCCTCGACCTGGTCGGGCAGGCGCCGGGCAAGCCCGACGAGGACCCGATCGGGTTCGCGTTCGGGGGGTGGCAGGCTCCGCTGCTGGACGAGGTCGCGGGCGCGCAGGTCGAGGCCGCGTACGAGGGCACCGACGCCCTGCTGCTCGGCCGCCGGACCTACGACATCTTCGCCGCCTACTGGCCGCACCAGGAGGAGGGCGGGATCGCCACGCTGTTCAACGGGATCCCGAAGTACGTTGCCTCCCGCGGCGCACCCGACCTGTCCTGGTCCGGCTCCACCCGGCTCGGTCCGGACCTGGCGGCCGCGGTGCGGGAGGTCCGGGACCGGCACCACCACGTGAAGGTCGTCGGCAGCCTCAACCTGGTACAGACCCTGCTGCGGGAGCGGCTGTTCGACCGTCTCGATCTGTGGGTGCACCCGATTGTGCTTGGCGCCGGGAAGCGGGTCTTCGACGGCGGCGCGATCCCCGCCAACCTCACTCTCCGCGAACCGCCGGTGGCCAGCCCGAACGGTGTCGTGTACCTGCGGTACGGGCTCGCCGATGGCGTGCCGGGGACGGGGGACATGTCCGCCCCCGGCCGGGGAACCGGCCCGGACTGACGACCCGCGCACCGGCAACTGTTTCGCAAGGCGTATAAATACATCTTGTGTCTAAGTTGCATTCGGCGTCCGAGCAGGTCTACCGCGAGGTGAAGGAACGGATCCTGTCCGCGACCCTCCCCGGCGGTGAGCTCATCAGCGAGGGCGAGATCGCCGCGGAGATGGGAACCAGCCGCACCCCGGTCCGGGAGGCGTTCCTGCGCCTCGAGGTCGAGGGCTGGATGCGGCTGTACCCGAAGCGGGGCGCGCTGATCGTGCCCGTCGCCGACGGCGAGACCGAGCACGTGATCTCGGCGCGGCGCCTCGTCGAGTCGGACGCCGCCCGCGTCGTCCTCGCGCGCGACGACGCTGCCCGAGCCGGTCTGGTGCGGGCGCTGCGCGACAATCTCGACGCCCAGCGCGCCGCCGCCGCTGCGGGCGACGTCGGCGAGTTCAGTTGGCTCGACGCCGACTTCCACGGGCTGATCGTGCGGGCCGCGGGCAACCCGCTGCTCGTCACCTTCTACACCAGCCTGCGGGAGCGGCAGCGGCGGATGACCGCCCGGTCACTGGCCCGCGACCCCCTGCAGCTGCGGTCGATCATCGACGACCACATGCTCCTCGCCGACCTGATCGCCGCGGGCGACCCGGACGGGTTCGCGGCCGCCGTCGACGTCCACATGCGCCGCGTGCACGGGCTGCCGCTCCCCGGCGGCGACGACCGGCGGACCGGGCAGGGCGACAGATGAGCGTCCGGCTCGACACCCGCTGCGAGGCGCCCGCCCGCACCCGACGCCGGGTCCCGCCGTGGGCACTGATCTCGGCCGCCATGTTCGCGGTCGCGTGGGGCGGCAACGAGTTCACCCCGCTGCTGGTGATGTACCGCCTGGATCACGGCTACTCACCCGTCGTGGTGGACGTCTTCCTGTTCGCCTACGTGCTCGGCATCGTGCCAGCGCTGCTGATCGGCGGGCCACTGTCGGACCGGCTCGGCAGGCGCCCGATCATGCTGCCCGCCCCGTTCGTCGCGGCCGCCGGCTCGGTGGTGCTTGCCGTCGGCGCCGACAGCGCGGCCCTGCTCGTGCTCGGCCGGATTCTCAGTGGTGTCGGGCTCGGGCTGGGCATGGCGGTCGGCGGGAGCTGGCTCAAGGAGCTGTCGGTGCCGCCGTGGGACCACCGGGCCGGTGTCGGGGCGGGGGCGCGTCGCGCCGCGATGAGCCTGACCGCCGGGTTCGCGATCGGTGCCGGTGTCGCTGGCGTCCTCGCACAGTGGGCGCCGTGGCCGAGCGCATTCGCGTACGTCCTGCACATCGCCCTCGCGGTCGGTGCCGGGATCGCGCTGCTCGCCGCGCCGGAGTCGCGGGCAGCGACCCCGCGCGAGTCGCGCGCCCCGCTCATCGAGGACCTCAGGATTCCGGCCGCAGGGCACCGGCGGTTCTGGCTGGTGGTGGTGCCCGTCGCACCGTGGGTGTTCGGCGCGGCGAGCTGCGCGTACGCGGTGCTGCCGTCGCTGATGGCCGAGCACAGCGGGGGCACGCCGATCGCGTTCTCCGCGCTGCTGTGCGTGGTCGCGCTGGGCTGTGGTTTCGCCATCCAGGCCCTGGGCAGGCGCATCGACACCCCGCGCAGCGCCCGAGCGGTGATCGTTGCGCTGGTGATCCTGGTGGCCGGCATGGCACTCGGTGCCGTCGCCGCGGACCGGCTGACGGTGCCGCTGGCCCTGCTCGCCGCCGCGGTCCTCGGCGGTGGGTACGGCATGGCGCTGGTCGCGGGCCTGCAGGAGATCCAGCGGATCGCCAGGCCCGACGACCTGGCGGGCCTGACCGCGGTGTTCTACTCGTTCACCTACATCGGATTCGCGGTCCCGGCCGCGCTCGCGGTCGTGGTCCAGTCGTGGCCGACCGCCGTTGGCTACCCGGCGCTCTTCCTGCTCGGCGCCGCCGTCGCCGCGGGCTGCCTGATCCTGGTCGCGGTGAGCAGCCGGTCGCACCTTCCCGAGCGCTGACCCGGGGCGACCGGCCCCGAAATTTGTTGCCGGACGGTCGGTTTGTCGAGGGTCCCGCGGATCCGCCGATCCGACGCATCGTGGCGTGAACGTGACCGGCCGGGGCCGGGTCCGGGGTACCGTGGCGATGGGATCGGGAGAATGAGAGTGACGCCACGATGTCGCCCGCGGTCCGGGGCAAGGCGGGAAACCTTCCCCACGAATTGACCAGCTTCGTCGGCCGCCGCCGAGAGTCAACGGAGGCGCGGCGGTTGCTCGCGGCCTCCCGTCTGGTCACGCTGACCGGCATCGGGGGCGTCGGAAAGACCCGGCTGGCGTTGCGGGTCGCCGAGGAATCGCGGCGGGCGTTCCCGGACGGCGTGTGGCTCGCCGAACTGGGGCCGCTGTCGTCGCCGGACATGGTGGAGGACGCGGTGTCGTCCGCGCTCGGGGTGCGGGAGTTGATGCCGCATCAACCGTGGTCGCTCGCGGATCACCTCGCGGACCGGCACCTGCTGCTCATCCTCGACAACTGTGAACACCTCCTGGATGCGGTCGCGGAATTGGCGGGTTCGCTGCTGCGCGGCTGCCGGGAACTGCGCATCCTGGCCACCAGCCGGGAGCCGCTCGGAATCGCCGGCGAGGCCGTGCTGCGGGTGCCGCCGCTCGCGGTCCCGGACCCGGATCGGCCGCAGCGACGGCGCGGCACCCCGCGCTACGAGTCGGTGGTCCTGTTCGAGGAACGGGCAGGCGCGGCGGTGCCCGGCTTCGGCGTCACCGACGACAACCGGGCCGCGGTGACGCGGATCTGTCAGCGGCTCGACGGGCTGCCGCTGCCGATCGAACTGGCGGCAGCCCGGCTGCGGGCGATGTCGCCCGATCAGATCCTGCAACGCCTCACCGACCGGTACCGGCTGCTCGGCGTCGGGATCCGCGGCGCACCAAGTCGGCAGCAGACGCTGCGCCTGTGCATCGACTGGAGCCACGAACTGTGCACCCCGCCCGAGCGGGAACTGTGGGGTCGGCTGGCGGTCTTCGCTGGCCGGTTCGAACTCGACGCCGCCGCCGCGATCTGCGGCGAGGGCATCGACCCGGACGAACTATTCGACCTGGTCGCCTCGCTCGTCGACAAGTCGATCCTCAACCGCGACGACGACGGGTACCGGATGCTCGAGACGCTGCGGGACTACGGCGCGGACCGGCTCGCGGAGAGCGGTGAACGCGACCGACTGCTCCGCAGGCACCGGGACTGGTACGAGAAGCTGGTGCTGCGGGCGGAGGCGGAATGGGTGGGTGCCGATCAACTGATGTGGCTGGCCCGGCTGCACGCGGAGCGGCCCAACATGCGCGCGGCGATGCGCTTCTGCCTCGCCGACCCCGCCGAGGCGGAGGCGGGACTGAGGATCGCCTCGGCGATGGGGCACTACTGCCTCTCCCGCGGCCAGATCCAGGAGGGGCGGCACTGGCTCGATGCGGCGCTCGAGCACCAGGGTGGCGCGCCGACCGCGGCGCGGGTGCGGGCGCTGTGCACCGACATTCTTCTGGCGGGCAACCAGGGCGAGGTGGTCGCTGCCGCGGCCCGGCTCGCGGAGGCGCGGGCCGCCGTCGCCGCGCTCGCCGATCCGTGGCTCGAGGGGTTGCTCGCGCACGCCGAGGGCTACCTCGCGGTGTTTTCCGGGGACCTGCAGCGCGCGCTCGACCGCTTCCGACGCGCCCTGTCCGGCCTGCGTGTCGACGCGCACTCGGTGCCGTATATCTCGTCGCTGCTCGGGATCGCGCTCGCGCACGCCGTGCTCGGTGACCTTGACCGGGCCGCCGCCTTCCAGGAGCAGGCGCTGGCCATCACCGAACCGAGCGGGGAGAGCCTGTACCGGTCGTATTCCCTGTGCATCCTCGGCCTCGCGTACATACGCACCGACCGGAACCGGGCCCGCACCCTGCTCGAACAGGGCCTCGACCTCGACCGGAAGTCGGACGACGTGGTCGGGACCGCGATCTCGGTGGAGGCGCTGGCGTGGATCGCCGACCTCGACGGCGATCAGGGTCGGGCCGCGGTCCTGCTCGGCGCCGCGCAGGCAATGTGGCATGCCGTCGGTAGCGCGGGCGTCACGGTGCCCGCCCTCCGCGAGTTCCACGAGCAGTGCATGGAACGAACCCGTCGGGGGCTCGGCGACCGGGCGTTTGCGGTCGCCTTCCGGCGCGGCGCGGACTCGGCGTTTGAGGACACCATCGCGCACGCCCTCGGGGAGCAACCGGTGACGCCGGTGCCGACCGAGACGGTGCTGACGCGGCGCGAACGGCAGGTCGCCGACCTTGTCGCGCGGGGCATGACCAACCGGGCGATCGCCGAGGCCCTCGTCATTTCCCGCCGCACCGCGGAGGGTCACGTCGAACACGTGCTGACCAAACTCGGGTTCAACTCGCGCAGCCAGATCGCGGCGTGGGTGGCCGAGCGGAAGGGCTCGAACGTTCCTGACCTGGGCTGACGGGTGCCTGCGTCGGGTCGGGTCGGCGCCAGGTACGTGCCGACCGAAAACAGGTATGTGACCGGGTACATCGGCCGTCGTGCCGCGGCGCGGGGCCGGGCATCGTGGAACATGACAGATCCAGCGCTCCAAGCCGAGGTACGTCTGATGATCGAAACCACGCTTCAGCCGGTCGCGACCGCGTTGATGATCCGCAGCTGCGACAACTGTGCGACCCTCCTGGCACCCGACACCCTGACCTGCCCGGACTGCGGGTGCACCGACCTCACCGCGGTGCCGTCCTGCGGTGCCGGATCGATCGTCTCCTGCACGGTCGTGCACTGCACGACCCGACACGGCATTCATCCCGGCTTCGTGGAGTGCACGATCGCGATCGTCGAACTCGACGACGGACCGTGGACCTACGCGTGGCTCGAGGGCGGGCCGCCGGAGCATTCCAGCGACCGGGTCCGGGTCCGCTTCGCACACGAGGAACCGGGCGAGCGGTTCCCGTACTTCGTTCGGGCCGCTTAGGGCATGTCTCCCAATCCCCATTTCGGCGCACCTGGCGTCCAATCGCCGCCCGGCGGCGTTGTCGTCGGCGCCGATACAACAGCGGTATCGGCTTCTCCTCCGCCTTCCCGGACGACGATTGTCCGGCCAGGTGCATCCGAGAGGGATTAGGAGACACGCCCTAACCGCCGCCCGACCAAACTCTGCCGCCCGGACCGTGTCGACCCCGGTCCGGGCCGCAGTCACGGGTGCGGCAGCTCCGTGTCGAACAGCCAGCGGTCCCAGAGCGGTCGCAGCGACCGATCCGTGAAGTGTGCTGCGAGGTCGGTGAATTCCTCGGTGGTGACGGAGCCGTGCCGGTGCTTGGCCGTCCACTGCCGCAGCAGGTCGAAGAACCCGCCGTCGCCCAGCTCACCCCGGAGGGCGTGCAGCGTCAACGCTCCCCGCTTGTACACCCGGTCGTCGAACATCAGTGCCGGGCCGGGGTCGCCGAGCAGCAGGTCGTAGGGCAACCCGGCCTGGGTGCGGTGGACCTGGGCGGCGATCTCCTGTGCGGACGGCCCCCCGGATTCCTCCGACCACAACCACTCCGCATAGCAGGCGAAGCCCTCGTGCAGCCAGATGTCCCGCCACGACGCCAGGGTGAGGCTGTTGCCGAACCACTGGTGGGCGAGCTCGTGCGCGACGAGCCGCTCCGCTCCGCGACTGCCATCGCAGTGGTTCGCCCCGAACACCGAAATGCCCTGCGCCTCCACCGGAATCTCGAGGTCGTCGTCGGTGACCACGACGGTGTAGTCGGCGAACGGGTAGGGCCCGAACAGCCGAATGAACGTCTCCATCATCTGCGGTTGCCTGGCGAAGTCGTGGTCGAACCGGGTGCGCATCCGCGGCGGCAGCACCGCGTGCATCGGAACCGGCGTGCTACCCGCGACCCGGCGCCGCTCGTAGGGGCCGATCTGGACGGTGGCGAGGTAGCTGGCCATCGGCTCGCTCTGCTCGTATACCCAGGTGGTGTGGCTGGCCCGAATCTGTTTGCGCAGCAACGCTCCGTTCGCGACCACGTGGTAGGGCGAATCGGTGGTGACCGAGATCCGGTAGCTCGCCTTCGAACTCGGATGGTCGTCACACGGGAACCACGATCCGGCCCCGTTGGGCTGGCTCGCGACGATCGCGCCCTCGGTCAGCTCCTCCCACCCCACCTCACCCCACGGCCCGCGGACGGGTTTCGGGGTGCCCGCGTACTGCACCGTCACCGACAGGGCGCCGCCGGACGGAATCTTCTGCGCAGGCGTGACGGTGAGCTTGCCGTGCTGATGGGTGTACTTCACGCGCGTCCCGCCGACGGCCACCTTCGACACCGCAAGCGTCTGCGACAGGTCGAAGGAGAACTTGCCAGCCGCGTCGGTGGTCGTGGCGGTGATCGTCGCCTTCCCGGCGAGTCGATTGCTGGCGACCTTGTAGGTCAGTTCCAGCTCGTATCGCGACACCCGGTAGCCGCGGTTGCCCGCATCCGGCAGATACGGGTCGATCGGATCCTCGTAGAACCTACCGGCCCTGCCCGGTTTGACCATGCGCCCCGCCCCCTTTCAGTTCCATGGGCCGATCGGATTGCCCTGCCAGCGGGTGTGCGGCGGCACCACATCGCCCCGCATCACCAGGGACGCCGGTCCGACGGTGGCGCCGTCGCCGATGCCGGAGGCGGGCAGCGCGACGCAGTGCGGTCCGAGGGTGGCGCCGCGGCCGAGGGTGACGGTGTCCATCGCCATGATCCGATCATGGAACAGGTGCGTCTGTACAACACATCCGCGTTCGACGGTCGCGCCGTCGCCGAGGGTCACCAGGTCCGCCTCGGGCAGCCAGTAGGACTCGCACCAGACCCCCCGGCCGATGGACGCACCCATCGCCCGCAGCCACACGTTCAGCACCGCGGTCCCGGTCGCGGCCCGCGCGAACCAGGGCGCGGCAACGGTCTCGACGAACGCGTCGGACACCTCGTTGCGCCACACGAACGAGCTCCACAGCGGGTGCTCGACCCGGCCGATCCGGCCGACCGTCACCCACTTCGCCGCGACCGAGACCACCCCGGCGACGGCGCCAGCGGCGAGCAGCACGACCCCGCTGCCCAGCGCCGCCGCCCAGAACCCGACCCGCCCGGCGAGGGCCTGCAGGGTGAACAGCACCCCGAGCCCGATCCCGAACGTGATCACGACGGGCAGCAGCCTGCACGTCTCGACGAGCGCACGCGCCACCTTCAGCCGGGTCGGCGGCGCGAAGGTGCGTTCGGTGTCGCCGTCGCTGGCCGACCTGCGCAGCCGCACCGGGGGGCTGCCCAACCACGACGAGCCGGACTTCGCCTTGCTCGGGGCCGCGGACAGCACCGCGACCAGACCGTTCTTCGGCACCCGGCGGCCGGGGCCGGCCATCCCGGAGTTGCCGAGGAACGCGCGCTTGCCGACCTTCGCCTCCCGGATGTGCAGCCAGCCTCCGCCGAGCTCATAGGACGCGACCATCGTGTCGTCGGCGAGGAACGCGCCGTCCGCGACGGTGGTGAACTTCGGCAGCAGCAGCACCGTCGACGCCTCGACGTTCCTGCCGATCCGCGCGCCGAGCAGGCGCAGCCAGACGGGGGTCAGCAGGCTGGCGTACAGCGGGAACAGGAAGGTGCGGGCCGAGTCGAGGAGCCGTTCGGTGGCCCATACCTGCCAGCCGACGCGGCTGCGGACCGGGTGGTAGCCCTCGGTCAGCCCGACACCGAGCGCCCGCACCGCGACGACGGTCGCGGCCGCGAACACCAGCAGTGCCAGCAGCGTCGCGACCGGCAACCATGCGAGCGCGCGGGGGAGGGCGGCGCCGAGCGACGCGGTGTCGTGCACGGCCCACCCGATCAGGGCGATCCCGGCGGCCAGCGCGACGATCGGCAGCGACGCGATGAGCATCGACGTCAGCCCGTACACCGGCACCCACCGGGTGGCGCGGTCGGGACGCTCCGCGGGCCACGGATGCACGGCCTTCCCGAGCTTGACGGCGGGGGAACCGGCCCAGCTCTGCCCGGCCTTGATCCGCCCGATCACCGCGGACCCCGCAGCGACCTCCGCGTTCTTACCGACCTTCGCGCCGGGCAGCAGGGTCGACCGGGCGCCGACCGCGGCGCCCGCGCCGATCCGGATGCCGCCGACGTGAACGACGTCGCCGTCGATCCACTGCCCGGACAGGTCCACCTCGGGTTCGATCGAGCAACCGTCCCCGAGCTCGAGCATGCCGGTGACCGGGGGCAGCGTGTGCAGATCGACTCCGCGTCCGACCCTGGCGCCGAGCGCGCGGGCGTAGTAGATCATCCACGGTGCCCCGGACAGGTTCGCGGCGCCGCTGGCCTCGGTCAGCCGGTGCGCGACCCACAGCCGCAGGTGGACCGGGCCGCCGCGCGGGTAGGTGCCCGGTTGCAGTCCGCGCAGCAGCATCCGGCAGCCCGCGACGGCGATCGTCATCCGGCCGAGCGGGGTGATGAACAGCAGCACCCCGGCCAGGACCCACCACCACGGCACCGTCGGCGCCCAGGGCACGTCCGCGAACAGGGCGAGCAGGTTGTTCACGACCGCCAGCCAGGTCACCCACTGCAGGCCGGTCAGGGTGGTCAGCGGCACCGTCCACAGGACCTGCCGCCACTGCGCGGATCGCGGTGTCGGTTCGACGTGCCGCGGTTCGACGACCTCCGCGGGGGCGAGCGAGTCGAGGTGGGCGGCGAGCGACCCGAGTCGGGGGTGGTCGTACAGCTGCGCGACGGTCACCTCCGGGAATCGGTCCCGCAGCGCGGTCACCAGCTGCGCGGCGGCGAGGGAACCACCGCCCGCGGCGAAGAAGTCGTCGTCGGCGCCGGTGATCTGGGCCCCGAGGATCGCCGACCACAGCCCGGCAACCCAGGCGGCGGTCCCGTCGAGGTCGGCGGCGGCCGCATCGTCGGTGTCGGCGCCCGGCAGCGGCCACGGCAGCGCGGCGCGATCCACCTTCCCCGAGGTCCGGGTCGGCAGCTCCGGGACCAGCGCGAGCCGCGGCACCAGCGCGGCGGGCAGCCGCTCGGCGAGGTGGATGCGGGCGGCGGCGAGGTCGAAGTCGGGGTCGGTGCTGGCGAGGTAGCCGACCAGGATCGAATGCCCGGTCGCGGTGGTGCGGACCGCGGCCGCCGCGCCAGCGACGCCGGGCAGCTGCTGCAACGCGGTGTCCACCTCGCCGAGTTCGATGCGCCGGCCACCGATCTTCACCTGGTCGTCGGCGCGGCCCTGGAACAGCAGCCCGCCCGGCTCGAGCCGCACCAGGTCACCGCTGCGGTAGGCGCGGTCCCAGCCGAGCGACGGCATCGGCGCGTACTTCTCCGCGTCCTTCGCCGGGTCGAGGTAGCGGGCCAACCCGACACCACCGATGACGAGTTCCCCGACCCCGCCGACCGGGACGGGGGCGCCGTCGCCGTCGACGACCGCGAGGTCCCACCCGTCCAGCGGCAGCCCGATACTCACCGGTGACCTGCCGTCCATCTGTGCGGCGCACGCGACGACGGTGGCCTCGGTGGGGCCGTACGTGTTCCATACCTCGTGGCCGTCGGTGACGAGCCGTTCCGCCAGATCCGGCGGGCACGCCTCGCCGCCGAAGATCAGCAACCGCACCTCCTCAAGGGCCTCGGCAGGCCACAGCGCGGCCAGCGTCGGGACGGTGGAGACGACGGTGACCGACCGGGACACCAACCACGGGCCGAGATCCATCCCGCTGCGCACCAGGGCGCGGGGCGCCGGGACCAGGCAGGCGCCGTGCCGCCAGGCCAGCCACATCTCCTCGCAGGAGGCGTCGAAGGCAACCGACAGGCCAGCGAGGACCCGGTCGCCGGGCCCGATCGGATTGTCCCGAAGGAAGATCCGCGCCTCCGCGTCGACGAACGCGGCGGCGTTGCGGTGGGTGACAGCGACGCCCTTCGGGGTGCCGGTGGACCCGGACGTGAAGATGATCCAGGCGTCGTCGTCGAGGGTCGGCGGTCGCGGGATGCGCTCGGCTGCCTGCGCGGTGCCGGGCTGCACCCCCCGGCCGGTGAGGATCGCCGCGACCCGCGCCTCCCCGAACACCAGGTCGGCCCGCTCGTCGGGGTCGTCGGCGTCGACCGGGACGTACGCGGCGCCCGCGGCGAGGATGGACAGGATGGCGGTGTACAGCGACTGCGACCCGGACGGCATCCGGATGCCGACCCGGTCGCCGGCACCGATCCCGAGGTCCCCGAGCCACCGCGACCCCCGGTCGACCTCGTCGAGCAGTTCCGCGTAGGTCAGGGTGGTCTCGCCGTCGTCGATCGCGGGCGCGTCCGGGTGCGCCCGCGCGGTGGCGGTCAGGACGTCGACGAGGGTGCGCGGCGCGGGAGCGTGTGGCGAACGGAGGTAGGCCGCCGGGATTCGCGAACGGTCAGGGGAGGACTGCGGGTGCAACGCCGGGGATTCCTTGTCTCGTGTCTGCTGACGGGTCTCGTCGTTCTCTCACGTCAAGTTTGCGAGAGAGTGAACGGAAAACCGGCCGCGACATGCGTGGAGCCTACGCCGGGGCGTGGCCTACCTTGGAATCCGTGAACTCGAATGCGGTCGCCACGATCACCCGCCTGCGCGCGCTGATCGACCACCCGAGAACCGGTCCCGAGGAGCGCGCGACGGCGCAGCGGATGCTCGACCGGCTGCTCGCCAAGTCGGCGGGGACGACGGGTGGCGCCCGGCGGTCCGGCGCCGGACACACCCGGGCGGGTCGGCACGTGCGGCTCGACGTGATCGCGGACCTGATCCGCGACGACCTCGCCGCCGCGCGTGCCGGTGCGCCGCTGCCCGCGGCCGGTCCGGTCCTCGACGTGCACGACCCCGTCCGCGCGGCCCCGGGAACCGTCAGCTACGCGGTGACGGTGACCGGTGACGTGTCGCTCGACGTGACCATCGACGGCGTTCCACGGGCCTGGGGGTGGACCGACGCGGGCGGGGTCGACGCGGTGACGCCGCAGCTGCAGACCCTGGCCGAGCGGGTCGCGGACGTCGTGAACGGTCACAACACCGGCGGCGCCGATGGTGGGCGTCGGTTCTTCCTGCGGGTGCGGGTTCCGGAGCACACGCTCGTCTGGTGACTCGCCCCGCCGAGCGCACCCCGGCGCCCGTGCGCGATTTTTACCCCCATCGGGGTACACATCACGCACGGTGCCGGAGGCGCTAGTGCTGGGGGACGCGGAGGATCAGGGCATCACCCTGCCCACCACCACCACACAGGGCCGCCGCACCGATGCCGCCGCCGCGGCGCTGCAGTTCCAGGGCCAGGTGCAGCACGATCCGGGCACCGGACATCCCCAGCGGATGCCCGAGCGCGATCGCACCACCATTGACGTTCACGATCGCCGGGTCGATCCCCAACTCCCGCGTCGAGACGATCCCGACCGCGGCGAACGCCTCATTGATCTCCACCAGATCCAGCTCCGTCGGGTCGATGCCCTCGCGCGCGCAGGCCTTCGCGATCGCGTTCGCCGGCTGCGACTGCAGCGTCGAATCCGGCCCGGCCACCACACCGGCCGCACCGATCTCCGCGATCCAGGACAGCCCGAGCGCCTCCGCCTTCGCCTTCGCCATCACCACCACCGCCGCGGCACCATCGGAGATCTGCGACGCCGACCCCGCCGTGACCGTCCCGTCCTTCGCGAACGCCGGACGCAGACGGCCGAGGGATTCGGCGGTGGTGTCCGCCCGGATCCCCTCGTCCTCGCGCACCACGACCGGGTCGCCCGTGCGCTGCGGGATCGACACCGGCACCACCTCGGCGTCGAACAGGCCGTCCTTCCGCGCCCGCGCCGCCCGCTGGTGCGAGGCGGCGGCGAACGCGTCCTGCTCGGCGCGGGAGACGAACCTCTCACCGTCGTTGGCGGATTCGGTGAGGTTGCCCATCGCCTGGTCGGTGAAGATGTCGTGCAGGCCGTCGTAGGCGAGGTGGTCACGCAGGGTGACGTCGCCGTACTTGAACCCGGCACGGGACTTTTCGAGCAGGTGCGGGGCGCGGGTCATCGACTCCTGACCGCCGGCGACGACGATGTCGAATTCGCCTGCCCGGATCAGCTGGTCGGCCATCGCGATCGCGTTGATCCCGGACAGACACACCTTGTTGACGGTCAGGGCGGGCACGTTCATGGGGATGCCTGCGGCGACGGCGGCCTGCCGGGCGGGGATCTGGCCTGCGCCCGCGGTGAGGACCTGCCCCATGATGACGTAGTCGACCTGGTCGCCGGTGATGCCTGCCTTGTTGAGGGCGCCGCGGATGGCGATGCCGCCGAGGTCGGATCCCGAGAAGTCCTTCAGTGCGCCCTGCAGGCGTCCCATCGGGGTGCGGGCCCCGGCAACGATGACCGAGATGTTCTCCGTCATGGATATCTCCTTTCGAAAGTGACTTGCGCTCAGACCAGTTCGGGGAGCCGGGCATCCAGCGGGGCGTCGGTCGCGGCGGCAACCTCGGCGAGGGTGACCCCCGGCGCGAGTTCGACGAGCGCGAGGGTGCCGTCGCCGCCCACGTCGATCACGGCGAGATTGGTGATGATCCGGTCGACCACCCCCCGCCCGGTCAGCGGCAGGCTGCACTCCCGAACGATCTTCGCGCCGCCGTCCCGGTCGGTGTGCTCCATCACCACGATGACCCGGCTCGCGCCGTGCACCAGATCCATCGCCCCACCCATCCCCTTGACCATCTTGCCGGGCACCATCCAGTTGGCGAGGTCGCCGGTCGCGGAGACCTGCATGCCGCCGAGCACCGCGGTGTCGATGTGGCCGCCGCGAATCATGCCGAACGACAACGCCGAATCGAAGTACGCGGCACCGGGGTTGACGGTGACGGTCTCCTTGCCCGCGTTGATCAGGTCGGGGTCGACCGCGTCGTCGGTGGGGTAGGGGCCGGTGCCGAGGATCCCGTTCTCCGAGTGCAGCGTCACCCGCACGGCGTCGGTGAGATGGCCGGGGATCAGCGTCGGCAGGCCGATGCCGAGGTTGACGTACTCGCCGTCGATCATCTCCGCGGCCGCGCGGGCGGCCATCTCGTCGCGGGTCCAACCGGTCATGCCGAGGCTCCTTCTGCTGTGATGTTCGGCTCGGCCGAAGGTGTGACGGTGCGCTTTTCGATGCGCTTGTGCTGGGGGCCGGTGTGCACGATCCGCTGGACGAACACGCCGGGCAGGTGCACCTGGGCGGGGTCGAGTTCGCCTGCCGGGACGAGCTCCTCGACCTGCGCGATGGTGATCTTGCCGGCCATCGCGGCCAGCGGGTTGAAGTTCAGGGCGGTCTTGTCGAAGACCAGGTTGCCTGCGGTGTCGCCGCGGACCGCGTGCACGAGCGCGAAGCCGGCGGTGATGCCGTGTTCCATCACGTACCGCTTGTCGCCGAACTCCCGGGTCTCCTTCGGCGGGGACGCGACCGCGACGGAGCCGTCGGCGTGGTAGCGCCACGGCAGGCCGCCGTCGGCGACGGGGGTGCCGACCCCCGCCGGGGTGAAGAAGGCGGGGATGCCCGCGCCCCCGGCCCGCAGGCGTTCGGCGAGGGTGCCCTGCGGGGTCAGTTCGACCTCCAGTTCGCCGGCCAGGTACTGGCGCGCGAATTCCCGGTTCTCCCCAACGTAGGAGGCGGTCACCCGGCTGATCTGCCCACCGCCCAGCAGGATCCCGAGGCCGTGATCGTCCACGCCGCAGTTGTTGGAGAACACCTCGAGGTTGCCGACCCCGGAATCGCGGAGCGCGGCGATCAGGGCGTCGGGGATCCCGCACAGCCCGAACCCGCCGACCGCGATGGTGGCGCCCTCGCCGATGTCGGCGACCGCCTCGGCCGGTGTAGTGCACAGGGTCGTTCCCATCGAAAAGTTCCTTCCCTTGACGCGTCCGCGGTCCGAACGGGTGGATCATGTTCACTTCTCGGACGCCGCGGTTCGATTCCTGGTGGCCACTTAAGTGCGCAGCTCCCAGGGTTTCAAGAGGGGAGGAGGAATCGGCGGACACTGCTCGTTTGATGGACCTTCACGGCCATGCCGTTCACTGAGTGGACGTAGGATCGGGTCATGGAGGAGCCGCTGAGGCCGCAGGTGATCCGTCGCGTCGGTGCCCTGCTGCGCGCACTTTCGGGGGTGTCGGCGGGCGCGTCGACGTCCGAGCTCGCCCGGGCAACGAACCTGGCCCGACCGACCGCGCACCGCCTGCTGACCGCGCTCGCCGAGGAGGGGCTGGTCGACCGGGACCACCGGTCGGGGCGGTGGGCGCTCGGCCCGGAGCTGTACCTGCTCGGCGCGCAGGCGGCCGGCCGCTACGACATCACCGATCTGGGTCGCGACATCCTGCGGGACCTGGCGCGCGAGACCGGCGAGAGCGCCTTCCTCTCCGCGCGACGCGGCGACGAGACGGTGTGCATCGCGAGCGAGGAGGGCAGCTTCCCGCTGCGCTCGCACGTCCTGCACGTCGGGTTGCGACTGCCGCTCGGGGTCGCGTCCGCCGGGCTGGCGATCCTCTCGCACCTGCCGGATCGGGAGGTCGAGGAGTACCTGGAACGGCGGGACCTGACCGCGCAGTGGGGGGTCGACCACGACAGCGACGGCATCCGGGCGCGGGTCGTAGTGACCCGGCTGGCCGGGTACTGCGTCAATCCCGCCCTGCTCGTCGAGGGCAGCTGGGGGATGGGCGCCGCGGTCTTCGACGCGGCGGGTCGGCCCGAGTGGGCGTTGAGTCTGACCGGCGTGGAGAGTCGGTTCCGCGACGAGCGGCGCCCGGAACTCGGGGAACTGCTGCTGCGACAGGCGCACCGGCTGACCCAGCGGCTGCGGCGCAGCGGGTAGTCACCCAGGGTCGGCGCCCGGCTGACCCGCGGGGGCGGTCAGTGCGTGGTGATCGCCTCGGCGATCGGGGTCGGACCGTTGTTGAACGGGATCGTGCGGCGCACGGTGGTCGGGTCGGCAAGGGCGGCGGCCGCGACAGCGGCGACGTCCTCCCGGCTCACCGCATGCGCGGTGGGCGTCGGACTCACCTCGACCCGGCCCGTCCCCGGGGCGAGGGTCAGTGTGCCGGGGCCGAGAATCGTCCAGCCCAGGGCGGTGCCGCGCAGGTGCTGGTCGGCGGCGGCCTTTGCCTCCGCGTAGGCATAGAACGAATTGTCCGGTGGGACACCGTGGTCCGTCCTTGATCCGAGGTAGGAGACCATCACGTACCGCCGCACGCCCGCGGCCTCGGCGCCGTCCATCGACCGGATCGCGGCGTCCCGGTCCACGGCGTAGGTACGGTCGGGGTTGCCGCCGCCCGCGCCCGCCGACCAGACAACCGCGTCCTGCCCGCGCAGCACCTCCGCGAGCTGTTCGCCGCTCAGGTTCTCGACGTCGGCGAGTACCGGTGTTGCCCCCGCGGCAACGACGTCGGCGGCATGGTCGGGGTTGCGGATTACCGCGGTCACCTCGTCGCCGCGTCCGCTGAGGATCCGTGCCAGGTGCAGGGCCACCTTTCCGTGGCCACCGATGACGACGACGCGAGCCATGGCCGTTCCCTCCGTAGGACATTCGGGGTCGGGTCCAACGTACTGCCGCAACGGCGGCGCCGCAGATGTCGGGCATCGCGGTGGTCGAGGTCACAGGCGCACTCGGTGGGCGGGGGTTGACAGCGCGACGCCGATGCTGCCATTCTCTGCTCAGGTTATGAGTGCCAGCGTGTAGCCCCGGCTTGCTGGCCGGCAACCCTCCACCGCGGTGGGGTGCCCCGGGTGACGACCTGGCCGTGCTTCCAATTCCGGACACGGCAAGCGCGGACTCGATGCACCACCTCTCCATCGCACGGGTCCCTTGACGTAAGGGATGACGCCATGACCGCTGTACTCGACACCACCCCCCAGGTCGCCACCACTTTCGACGGAAACTGTTCCGGCACGGCATCTTTCGCGCCCGTCTGTGGTGGAGACCTGGTGGCGCCGCTCACTGACGGCACCTCGGTCAGGTACGCCAACTTCGACTACGCCGCCAGCGCCCCGGCCCTGACCGCGGTCGCGGACCGGGTGCAGGAACTGCTGCCGTTCTACGCCAGCGTGCACCGCGGCGCGGGCTACGCCTCCCAGGTGTGCACCGACCGCTACGAGGGCGCCCGCGGCGTGGTCGCGGACTTCGTTGGGGCCCGCGCCGACGACGTCGTGGTGTTCACCCGAAACACCACCGACGCACTGAACCTGCTCGCCTCCTGCGTGCCGGGTGAGACCGTGGTCCTCGACATCGAGCACCACGCAAACCTGTTGTCCTGGAATCGGAACGGCGCCCGCGTCGTCCGGTCCGCGGACACCGTCGAGGAGACGGTGCAGCGGATCGTCGCCGAACTGTGCACCCGCCCGGCGGCGCTGCTCGCCGTCACCGGCGCCTCCAACGTCACCGGCGAGGTGCTGCCGATCGCCCGGCTCGCGCGGATTGCCCACGAGTGCGGCGCCCGCATCCTCGTCGATGCTGCGCAGTTGTTGCCGCACCGCCGCGTCGACATCGCCGACCTCGGCGTCGACTACCTCGCCTTCTCCGGGCACAAGCTGTACGCGCCGTTCGGCGCAGGCGCCCTCGTCGGGCGCGCCGACTGGCTCGACGCCGCCGAGCCGTACCTTGCCGGTGGCGGGGCCACCAAGAACGTCGAGATCGACGCCGTGCAGTGGGCCGCCGCCCCGCAGCGGCACGAGGCGGGCACCCCGAACGTTCTCGGTGCCGTCGCGATCGCCGCCGCCTGCGAGGCGCTCGCCGGATTCGACGCCGACGCCGCCGAGCTGCACGAGCGGGTGCTGTGCGACCGCTTGACCGCCGGGCTCGACGCGATCACCGGGGTTCGGGTGCTGCGCATTTGGCCGGACTCCCCGGACGCCGTCGGCATCGTCACCTTCACCGTCGCCGGCGCCGAACCCCGTGAGGTCGCGACGTTCCTGTCCGACCGGTACGGCATCGGCGTGCGGGACGGTAAGTTCTGCGCGCACCCGCTGCTGACCCGGCTCGGTCATGGCGCGGGCGCGGTCCGCGCCAGCCTCGGGCTCGGCAGCAGCGGCGCCGATGTCGACCGTTTGGTCGGCGCGGTGGGCGAGTTCGTGCGCGAGCGCGTGACGAGCGGCGCGGCGGCGCACTAGCGTCGGCGCCGCGACCCGCAGGGGCGGGGATCAGTCGACGTCGATGGCCAGACCGGCCGTGATCCGGACCAGCTCGCGGAACGTGGTCCGGAACATGGCGCCCGGGTGCCCCGCCGCCGCCCACAGTTCCGGGTAGGCCTCGAGGGCGGTGTCGATGTAGGTGGACAGGTTGGTCGGGTGCCCAACCGGGGCGACGCCGCCGAGCGGCTGACCGGTCACCTGCACCACCAGTTCGGCGGGGGCGCGGGTGAGCATCCCCTCGAGACGTTTGCCGGTGCGCTCCGTGTCCACCTGGTGGGAACTCGACACCAGCAGCAGGACCGGCTCGTCGTCGAGGAGGAAGACCAGGGACTTGGTGATCGCGCCGATGTCGACGCCGAGGGTCGCGGCGGCTTCGGCGGCGGTGCGGGTCGGCCGGTCCTGAGTGACCACCACTCCGTGGTGGCCCCGCGAGATCAGTGTCCTCGCGACATTCGCGGCCTCGGGTTGCAGTGTCCTCGCCATGCCCCACCCTAGGACCGGCGGGCATCCTTCGCGCGCCGAAATGTCGGGACGCTCCTATGGTTTGGCCGCATCGCGGCGCATGCTGCGATCAACTGCCGGGCGGACAGCCCGCGCAGAAGGGCAGGTTCTTGAGGGCGACCTCACGCCAGTGGCCGCCCGGCGCGATGTTGGTCGCCAACTCGGGCGGCCCGGCGCCGTCCCCCACGAACGCGCGCCGGGCGAAGACGTCGCCGGCCAGTGAGTACCGCAGCCACGCCGTGACGTATCCGAGTGCCCCGGTGAGGTCGAGGTGGTCGCCGCCCACCAGTGCCGCCTTGGCCGCGGCCCCGGAAACCTGGTCGAAGTAGATGCGCTGGCCGCGCTCGGTTGCCAGCCAGTCGCCCGTGCCGCGGACGAGGAAGATCGGGGCGGAGAGTCCAGCAGCGGTGGGTACCGGCAGGCCCACCGGCCACCACCACAGTGGGGTGGGATCGGCGAACGCGAGGGCGACGACGCTGACGATGCGGCCCGCGGACGACCGGGCCGCGGTGACCGCGCCCCCCGCCCCCTGCGAGTGCCCGACGGCCGCGATCCGGTCGGTGTCGAGTCGGTTATGCAGCGGACTCGACGGGTCGTCGTTCAGCTCGACGGCGTGGTCGACCGCCGCCAGCAGGGCGGTGCCGTCCCCGACCGCGCCGCTGTTGGGGGCGACCACCACGAATCCCCAGGACGCGAGGTGTACCAGCGCGTCATGGTAGGAGCACGTCGAATCGGTGCCGAAGCCTGTGCCGTTGCCCCATACGACTATGGGGTGCGGCCCGCTCGCGGGGTCGTTCGGGTAGATGACGGTATGGCCGCCCGGTTGCTGCGTTCGCGGGGCCTCGCACCCGAGCTCGCGGCCGTCGTCCCAAGTCACGGTGAGGACGCCCGGAGCCTGGTAGGTGCCTTCGATCCGGGCGGCCGCGTGCGCGGTGGGGGCGCAGAACCCCGCGGCGGTCATGACCGCGATGGTGGCGATCGCCGTGCTCACGATCCGCGACGGCACTGGATCTCCCGTCGCGGACTACTGGCCGGGCCGCCCACGCGCACGTCTCCTCGTGTGCACATCAGGAGTCGCAGTTTACCGATGTTTTGCCGCGCCGTCATCGTCGACTGCGACGAACGGCTGGTTGGTTGAATCCGGGGTCATGAGCGCAGTCCCCACCCGTCCAGCCGGTTTCAGTGCACGCGCCCTCGCCGAGCGGTGCGGGCCGTGCAGGCGAATACCGTCACGAGCCCGACCAGTGCGTAGGTCACCAGGGTCACGATCGGCTGCCCGACGCCGGTGCCGTGGAAGTAGACGATGCTGCGCACGCCCTCGGTGCCCGCTCCTGGGGTGATCCAGCTGCCGATCGCCGCATAGAACTCGGGCAGCACATTCGATCCGAATGCGCCTCCGGCGCTGGGGTTTCCGAGTACCACGAAGATCAGGATCGCGAGCGGAACGGCGAGGATGCCGATCAGCGCCCGCAGGCCCATCGTGAACATCCCGGTCGCGAACACCACACCGGCGCCGAGCAGCGACAGCGGCAGTAGATGGCCGGTGAACGTCCCGAGCAGGTTCGCGGCGATCAGCGCCCCGAGGAAGCCGGACAGCAGCGCGTAGACCGCCATCAGCGCGGTGTGCAGGCCCGCCTCGCGCAGGGTGCGCGGCGCCCCGATCAGGAGGCCGATTGCCGCGGCAAGCAGGTATCCGCCGACCACCCAGCCGATCGAGAGGTAGAAGCCGGACAGCCCACGATTGTCGTGGATACCGACCGGGACCTCGTCCCGCACGTCGAAGGTGCGACCCTGCGCGGCGTCGACCCGGGTGAAGATGTCCTCGAGCGCGGTCGCGGCGGAACTGCCTGCACCGCTCGCGGTGATCAGGGTGTCGGGACCGGATGCGGCGACCAGGTATCCGCCCATCACCTCCCGATCCGAGATCAGGGTGCGGACCTGGTAGGTGGTGGCGGCGACCCTGGCCTGTACCGGGTGGCCGTCGATCGCATTCAGGCGATCGACGACCTGTCGGTCCGTCCCGGCGGGCAGCCCGGGATCCGCGACGACGGCGATCGGGATGTCCCGCGGCGTCGGCTGGTGGAAGGCGGCGACGTAGCTGGTGATGAACCCGAGTTGGAGCAGCAGGACGCCGATCGCCACCCCGACCAGGATCTGGCGGGGGGTGTAGCGGTCGGTCGGGCTGGTGGACCGGTGTGGTGTGGATTCGCCGGTCGTCGGGTCGACGTCGGTGACGCTCATGTGGTGGTTCCCCCCGGTCGCTTTTCAATACCTAAAGTATTGAATACCGTAGGTATCGGCTTGGGGGGAGGTCAAGCGTGAGGCGGAAGCGCAGGCGTGAAGATGGTCACCATGGAAACCGAGTCGAGCGCGACAACCGAAGCTGGCCGACGTCCCGCGGCGCCGGAGGTGCTGACCCGGCCGTCCAGGACGGAGGTGCGCCGCCGCCTGCTCGAAGCCGCGGCCGAGGAATTCGCCGAACGCGGCTTCGCGGCGGCCCGGCTGGCCGAGATCGCGCGCCGGGCCGGATTCACGAAGGGCGCCGTCTACTCCAACTTCGAGTCGAAGCAGGACCTGTTCGCCGAACTGTTCGCCGAACGGTCCCTTGAGGTGGCGGGCCGGGTGCTCGCCGAGATCTCGGGCCTTGCCGTCGCCGACGCGGCCGGACGTGGCGGCGAGACGATCAGCACCTGGCTGGTCGGTGACCCCGGATGGGCGCTGCTGGTGCTGGAGTTCGGCGTCCAGGCCGCCCGCGAACCCGCGATCGCCGAGGCCTACCTGCGGGAACGGCGGTCGCTGCGGCGTCAACTCGAGGACCTCATCGGCGAGCGGGCCGGGGAGTGGGGGATCGCCGACCGGGTCGACCCCCGCACCCTCGCGATCACCGTGATGGCGCTGATCTCGGGGTTGATGCTCGAGCACGCCGTTGACCCCGAGCAGGTGGACCGGGAGGCCGTGCAGTCCGCGGTCGCTGGCGTGTTCGCGGGCGCCTTCGCGCACTGACCCGGCCCGTCGCGCACCGACCCGGCGACGGTCGCCGGGCCAGCCGGGTCGCCGTTGGTTACTCTCGAGTAATGACTCGAGCATCGTGGCAGGCATTCACCGTCGACATCAAGGATCACGTCGCGCAGGTGACCCTGATCGGCCCCGGCAAGGGCAATGCGATGGGCCCCGACTTCTGGAGCGAGTTGGTTCCGCTGTTCGGCGAGCTCGACGCCGACCCCGAGGTGCGGGCGATCGTGCTCGCCGGGCAGGGCAAGCACTTCTCCTTCGGCCTCGACCTCGCCGCGATGGCCCCGATGATGGCGCCGGTGCTCGGGGACAAGGCGCAGGCCGGGCCGCGCACCACCTTCCACGGCGACATCAGGGCGATGCAGCGTGGGATCAACGCCGTCGCCGATTGCCGCAAGCCGGTCGTCGCCGCGATCCAGGGTTGGTGCATCGGCGGCGGCGTCGACCTGATCTCCGCCGCGGACATCCGCTACGCCAGCGTCGATGCGAAGTTCAGCATCCGCGAGGTCAAGGTCGCGATCGTCGCCGACATGGGCAGCCTCGCCCGCCTGCCGAGGATCATCGGTGACGGCCACCTGCGCGAGCTCGCGCTGACCGGACGGGACATCGACGCCGCCCGTGCCGAGAAGATCGGCCTGGTGTCCGACGTGTTCGCCGACGCCGACGCGGTGCTCGCCGCCGCGCATGCGACCGCCGCCGAGATCGCCGCAAACCCGCCGCTGGTCGTGCACGGCATCAAGGACGTGCTCGATCACGGTCGCAGCGCGGCCGTCGACGACAGCCTCCGCTACGTCGCGGCCTGGAACGCGGCGTTCCTGCCGTCCGAGGACATCGGCGAGGCGATGGCCGCGGTGTTCCAGAAGCGCGCGCCCGAATTCAAGGGTCGCTGAGAACCGGTTGCCGGAGGGGCACGACCCGCCACATACTTGCAGCCGTCAAGCAGTTGAGTGACGCACCCAAGGAGCGCGAGCATGACCCCGGACGAAGTTGCCCCCCTCGCCGACCGAATCGGCAACGACGTGGTCCGCTTGCAGCGGGTGCGGGACCGGATCGTCGCGCACGCCAAGGCGACCGACGGCATCGACCCCGCCGTGTACGGGTGCCTGTTCCGGCTGATCCACGACGGTCCGATGCGGTCCAGCGGCCTCGCCGAGTCGATGTACACCGACCCGTCGACCGTGAGCCGTCAGGTCACGCAACTCGTGGACCGCGGCCTCGTGGAGCGCAAGCCCGACCCCACCGACGGCAGGGCCAGCGTCCTCGCCGTCACCGAGGGCGGTCGCGAGGTGGCCGCCCGGATCAGGGCGCTGCGCAACGAGAAACTCACCCACCTGCTCGCCGACTGGCCCGTCGCCGACCTGCGCGAGTTCACCCGGCTCCTCGACCGGTTCGTCGAGGACTACGAACGGATGCGGCCGGTCCTCGCGAAGGACGCCCGATGATCTCCGCCGCCCCCACCGGGCAGTAGTCGAGGCGCGGAAACCCGTCCGCCACTGCTCAGCGTGGCGTACGGCATCACCGGCGTCCGCGTTGAGAGGATCACCCCGACCGGACGGAGTCGAACGACACACGGGGGTAGGCAGTGGCGACAACGGAGGGGACCGCAACGAAGACGATGCCGTTGCTGACCCTGTCGGCGATGGTGGTCGGCTCGATGGTCGGTGCGGGCGTGTTCTCCCTGCCCCGCAACTTCGGCGCAGCGACCGGTGGGCTCGGGGCGCTGATCGCGTGGGCCATCGCAGGCACCGGCATGCTGATGCTGGCCTTCGTCTTCCAGACACTGGCGGTGCGCAAACCCGACCTCGACGCGGGCGTGTACGCGTACGCGAAGGCCGGATTCGGGGAGTACCTTGGCTTCTTCTCGGCGTTCGGCTACTGGGCGAGCGCCTGCGTCGGCAACGTCAGCTACTGGGTGCTGATCAAGTCCACCCTCGGTCAGGTGCTGCCCATCTTCGGGGAGGGCAACACGATCTGGGCGGTGCTGCTGTCGACCGCCTGCATCTGGGCCTTTCACTACATGGTGCTGCGCGGGGTGCAGGAGGCCGCGACGATCAACCAGATCGTCACCGTCGCGAAGCTGGTACCGATCCTGTTCTTCATCGTGATCCTGCTGTTCTTCTTCGACGCAGGGACCTTCGCCGACAACTTCCTCGGCGGCGACGCGTACTCCGAGTCGCTGTTCGAGCAGGTGCGCTCCACGATGCTGGTGACGGTGTTCGTCTTCCTCGGCATCGAGGGCGCCAGCGTGTATTCGCGGTACGCCCGCCGCCGCGAGGACATCGGCCGGGCCACCGTCCTCGGCTTCCTCAGCGTGCTCGCCATCTTCGCGTCGGTGACGATGGTGGCCTACGGCATCATGCCGCGCGACCAGCTGGCCACCCTGCAGCAGCCGTCGATGTCGCCGGTGTTCGAGTCCGCGGTCGGCACCTGGGGCGCCTGGTTCATCAGCATCGGCCTGATCGTGTCGGTGCTCGGCGCCTACCTGGCGTGGACGCTGATGGCCGCCGAGGTGCTGTTCGTCGCCGCGAAGGACCGGGACATGCCGTCCTTCCTCGCCCGCGTCAACCACCGCAACGTCCCGATGATCGCGCTGCTGTTCACCACCGTGCTCATCCAGCTGGTGCTGCTCACCACGCTGTTCTCCGACGACGCCTTCACGTTCACCCTGAAGCTGTGCAGCTCGCTGTCACTGGTGCCGTACCTGCTGGCCGCCGCGTACGCGCTGAAGCTGGGCTGGACGGGGGAGACCTACGACGCGGAGCCGCGCAACCGAACGAAGGAGCTGGTGTTCGCCGGGATCGCCACCTTCTACACCGCGTTCATGATCGTCGCGGCGGGCCTCGAGTTCCTGCTGCTCTCCTGCATCATCTACGCGCCGGGCACCATCCTGTTCGCGCTGACCCGCAGGGAGGCGGGCAAGCGGCTGTTCTCACCATGGGAGGCGGCGCTGTTCGCCGTCGTCGCCCTGGGTGCACTCGCCGGAATCGTCGGTCTCGCGACCGGCGCCATCACCATCTAGGAGAGCGAAACGATGACCGCACCCGCAACCTTCGGTGTTCACTCCGAGGTCGGCACCCTGCGCAAGGTCCTGGTGTGCGCTCCGGGCCTCGCCCACGAGCGGCTCACCCCGACCAACTGCGACGACCTGCTCTTCGACGACGTGTTGTGGGTGCAGAACGCCAAGCGCGACCACTTCGACTTCACGGCGAAGATGCGCGACCGCGGCGTCGAAGTGGTCGAGCTGCACAACCTGCTCACCGAGACCCTCGCGGTGCCCGGCGCGAAGCAGTGGCTGCTCGACCGCAAGGTCGTCGCCAACGAGGTCGGCCTCGGCCTCGTCGACGATGTCCGCGCCTACCTCGACCAGCTCGGCGACCGCACCCTCGCCGAGTACCTGATCGGCGGCCTGTCCACCGCCGATCTGCCCGCCGACTTCCGGCCCGAGTACTTCGCGCTGGCCCGCGAGCAGGCCGGGGTGCGCGAGTATCTGATGCCGCCGCTGCCGAACACCCTCTACACCCGCGACACCACCTGCTGGCTGTACGGCGGGGTCACCCTCAACCCGCTGTACTGGCCCGCGCGGCACGACGAGACGCTGCTGATGAAGGCGATCTATCAGTTCCATCCGGACTTCACCGGCGCGACGATCTGGTGGGGCGACCCCGAGCAGGACTGGGGAATGGCCACCTTCGAGGGCGGCGACGTGATGCCGATCGGCAACGGGGCGGTCCTCGTCGGGATGAGCGAACGCACCTCCCGGCAGGCGGTCACCCAGGTCGCGCAGTCACTCTTCGACGCCGGGGCCGCGGAGCGGGTGATCGTCGCGGGCATGCCGAAGCTGCGGGCCGCGATGCACCTGGACACCGTCTTCACCTTCGCCGACCGGGACCTAGTCACGGTCTTCCCGGACATCGTCGACGGCATCCACACCTTTTCGCTGCGCCCCGGCGACCGGGGCGCGCCCGAGGTCACCGAGGAGAGCAAGCCGTTCGTCGACGTGGTCGCCGAGGCCCTGAACTTCGACAGGCTCCGCGTCGTCCCCACCGGCGGCGGCTTCTACGCCAACGAACGCCAGCAGTGGGACAGCGGCAACAACCTGGTCGCCGCCGAGCCGGGGGTCGTGTTCGCGTACGACCGCAACACCCACACCAACGCCGCGCTGCGCAAGCAGGGCGTCGAGGTGATCACGATCGTCGGCGCCGAACTCGGCCGCGGCCGCGGCGGCGGGCACTGCATGACCTGCCCGATCGTCCGGGACGCCGTCGACTTCTGACCGGTCGGTGCTGCGCCGGGTCAGAGCCTGCGCATCACCGACACCACCCGGCCGAGCACGACCGCCTCGTCCCCGTCGATTATGGGGTAGGCGGGGTTGCGGGGCTCGAGCAGGACGTGCCCGCCGCGCCTGCGGTACACCTTCACGGTGGCCTCGCCGTCGATCATCGCGGCGACGATCTGACCCGAATGCGCCTCGTGCTGCTGCCTGACCACCACGACGTCACCGTCGCAGATCGCGGCGTCGACCATCGAGTCGCCGCGCACCCGCAGCGCGAACACGGTGCCCGACCCGACCAGGTCGCGGGGCAGGGACAGCGTCTCGTCGGTGTGCTGCTCCGCGAGGATCGGGGCGCCGGCGGCGATGTCGCCGACCACCGGAACGGACACCGACCGGTCCGACCCGGTGCCCGCGCCGGAACCGCCGAGGAATGGGCGCACGTCGATCGGTCGGGACACCGCGCCGGAGCGCCGCAGGAAACCCTTGTCCTCCAACACCTTCAGATGCCTCGACACCGTGGACGTCGACTTGACGCCGATCTCGTCCGCGAGCTCGCGGGTGCTCGGTGCGTGCCCGTGCGCGACGGCCCAGTCCCGAACGGTCGCCAGGATCCGTTGCTGGCGGGCAGGCAGGGTGGAGGCGTCGAGGCCCCCGAAGATGTCGGTGTCGTCGTATCCGGTCACCCGGCGAATCGTAGTGCCGCCCACCGACAGGGCCGAAACGACGAAAGTGTGGGATTCCGCCCGGGTTCCGGGAGGAATCCCACACCTTCGTGGGACGGCGGAAGACGCCTCAGTCGTCTCCGTTGGCCTTCGGCTCAGTCGTCTCGGTTGGCCTTCGGCTCAGTGGCCGCCGTTGGCCTTCAGCCGCTCGAATGCCTCGGCGATGACCTTCTCCGCCTCGGCACGCCCGACCCAGTCGGCGCCGGTGACATGCTTGTTCGGCTCGAGATCCTTGTAGTGCACGAAGAAGTGCTTGATCGCGTCGAGCTCGAACTGCGACACGTCGGAGATGTCCTGGATGTGGTCCCACCGCGGATCGCCGTCGACCACGCACAGCACCTTGTCGTCGCCGCCTGCCTCGTCGACCATCTTGAACATCCCGACCGGGCGGGCCTCGACGATGACGCCGGGGAACACCGACTCGGGGAGCAGCACCATCGCGTCCAGCGGATCGCCGTCCTCGCCGAGGGTGTTCTCGATGTAGCCGTAGTCGGCGGGGTAGCCGAAGGAGGTGTAGAGGTAGCGGTCCAGCTTGACGCGGCCGGTCTCGTGGTCGACCTCGTACTTGTTGCGCTGACCCTTCGGGATCTCGATGGTGACGTCGAACGACACGCGTTTCCTCGCTTTGTCTTCAGGTGGATGGTGCGATCGACAGGGTAGCCCGTCGGGAATAATGGCGGAGAACTAACGTGGAGCGACCATCGGAGGGACGTTGGCGAAGGCAGGCGCGTCAGACCGCACGATCGGGTCGCTGGCCGCGCAACGGCGCAAGCGGGTCCGGCTGCTGCTCGGGGCGGTCGCCGTCGCGATCGCAGGCGCCGTTGCCGCGGTGCTGGTGGTGCAGCCGACCGACCTGGGCTTCGGTGCCGACGTCACCCCGACGACGGTCGCGGCGCCGCCCCCGGTGGTCGCGACACCACAGGTCGCGCCCGTTCCGGCGGACGCCCCCGCACCGAACCCGGCCGCGTTGGCGGCGGCCCTCGGACCCGCACTGGCGAACCCGGGGCTCGGCTCGTTCACCGGCGTCGTCTCCGACGCGACCACCGGCGCCGTGCTGTGGAGCCAGGGCGCCGACACGCCGATGATCCCGGCCTCGACGACGAAGGTGCTCACCGCGGCGGCGGCGCTGCTGGCGTTGCCCCCCGAACATCGGGTCGCGACCCGCGTCGTGCGGGGCATCGAGCCGGGCCAGATCGTGCTTGTCGGCGGTGGTGACGTGACGCTGACCGCTCAGCCGCCCGGTCAGCCCGGCTTCTTCCCCGGCGCGCCGCGGCTCGACGACCTGATCGCGCAGGTCCGCGGGACCGGCACGGCCGTGCAGTCGGTTGTCGTGGACACCGGTGCCTACGCGGGACCGCCGATGGCGCGGGGCTGGATGCCCGGCGACGTCGCCGCCGGCTACATCGCCCCGATCGAACCGGTGATGTTCGACGGCGGACGGCTGCGGCCGCTCGAGGACGAGTCGCCGCGCAGCGCAACCCCGGCGCTCGACGCGGGCCGTGCCCTTGCCGCCGCGTTCGGGGTTGCCCCCGACCGGGTCACGCTCGGCGCGGCACCCTCCGGTGCCGCGCCGTTGGCGTCGGTCGAATCCGCGCCGCTCCGGGTTCGGCTCGGGCAGATGATGCGGTTCTCCGACAACGTGCTCGCCGAGGCGATCGGCAGGGAGATCGCGGCGCGGGTCGGCACGGAACCGTCCTTCGCGGGCGCAACGACGGCGATCACCGACACCCTGTCCGCCGCCGGATTCGACATCGGTGGCGTGCTGCTGCACGACGCCAGCGGGCTGTCGGTGGACGGGCGCATCCCGGCGCGGCTCCTCGACCGGATCCTGGCCGCGGCGACCGGTGACGCCACGCCCGCGCTCCGCCCGATGCTCGACTACCTCCCGGTCGCCGGCGCGACCGGGACCCTGTCCGCGCGGTATGGCAGCGGCGGCGCCGCGGGCTGGGTGCGGGCGAAGACCGGCACCCTGTCCGAGGCCAGCGCCCTCGCCGGGTACGTCACCGACGTCGGAAACCGGGTCCTCACCTTCGCGTTGATGTCCAACGACCGCGCACCGGACGCGAGTAGGCCCGCCCTCGACGCGATCGCCTCGACCCTGCGGTCCTGTGGGTGCACGTGACCGGCGAACGCGGGCTCGCTGGCGCGGTCGACTGGGAGTGGGCCGCCCGCGCCGGTGTCCTGCTGACCCGGCCGGGGCCGAGCACCAGCCGCGCCGACGCGGAAGCGGTGGTCGCGGACCTGTCCGCCGCCGCGGTCCGGGCCGAGGGCCCGGTGCGGGAGGTCACCGGGCTCGCCGACGGGTTGCCGGTCCCGCAGGCGCGGATCGTCGACCGGGCCGGATGGATCACCGCCGCCGCCGCGTCGATGGCCCACCTGACCGGTGACGACACCGCCGAAACCGGCCTGCTCCGCGGACGCCCCGCAGGCGTGCAGGCGGGCGCGGTGCTGGCCTTCCTTTCGTCGGCGATCCTCGGCCAGTACGACCCGTTCACCGGGGACCACGGCACCCTGCTGCTCGTCGCGCCGAACGTCGTCGGCGTCGAACGGACCCTGCAGGTGCCGCCCGGCGACTTCCGGCTCTGGGTGTGCCTGCACGAGGTGACGCACCGCGTGCAGTTCTCGTCGGCGCCGTGGATCGCGGAGTACATGCGCGAGACCGTCGCGACCCTCGGTGCCGTCGGCGACGATTCGCTCACCGACCTGATCGGCAGGCTCACCACCGCGGTCCGGGACCGGCAGGCGGGCCGGGAGCAGGCCCCCGAGGACCGCGGCGTCGTCGGCCTGCTCCGCGCGACACAGGCCGAACCGCAGCGTGCCGCCCTGGACCGGCTGTTGATGCTCGGCACCCTCCTCGAGGGGCACGCCGACCACGTGATGGATGCCGTCGGCCCTGCGGTGGTTCCGTCGGTCGCGCGGATCCGGCGCGCCTTCGACCAGCGGCGCGCCCGCCGGACCAACCCCGTGCAGCGGTTGCTGCGCGCACTGCTCGGCATCGACGCGAAGATGGCCCAGTACGTGCGGGGCAAGGCGTTCGTCGATGCCGTCGTCGCCGAGGTCGGGATGAGCGCGTTCAACACGATTTGGACCGGACCCGACACCCTCCCGAGCACCGCGGAGGTGGACGACCCGGCGAAGTGGATCGCCCGGGTGCTCGCGTGACGAACAGCCCTCCGCCGGTGGGCCCCGGGCTGCTCGAGGTCCGGCACGCGGTCCGCCGGTGGCTGCGCGCGCATCCCGCCGTCGACGGAGTCGCGGTCGCGCTGTCCGGCGGTGCCGACTCGCTGGCCCTCACCGCGGCCGCCGCCGTCGAGGCGGGACCCGTGCACGCCCTGGTCGTCGACCACCGGTTGCAGGCCGGGTCGGGGGCGGTCGCGCGGCGCGCCGCGGACCGGGCGCTGGCGCTGGGATGCGTCACCGCCAGGGTGCTTCCGGTCGACGTGACCGGGCCGGGTGGCGTCGAGGCGGCCGCCCGCAGGGCCCGGTACGCAGCCCTCGACGGGGCGCGGGACGGCAGACCGGTGCTGCTCGGCCACACCCTCGACGACCAGGCCGAGACGGTGCTCCTCGGATTGGCCCGCGGATCCGGTCCGCGATCGATCGCGGGCATGCGCGACTGGGACGCGCCGTGGGGGCGGCCGCTGCTGCCGGTGCGCCGGGCCGTCACCGACCGTGCCTGCGCCGAGCTCGGGGTGCCGCCGCACCGCGACCCGCACAACGCCGATCCCGCGTTCACCAGGGTCCGGCTGCGGACCGAGGCGCTGCCCCTGCTCGAACAGATCCTCGGCGGCGGCGTCGCGTCGGCCCTTGCCCGGACCGCGGAACAGCTCCGGGAGGACGGCGAGGTCCTCGACGCGGCCGCGTCCGGGCTGCGGCGCGCCGCGACCCTGCCCTCGGACGCCGCGGGTGACGAACTCGACACCGAGATCCTCGCCCCGGCGCACCCGGCGATCCGCAGGCGGGCGCTGCGGGAATGGCTGCAGCTCAGGGGGGCCACCGGCCTCACCGCGACCCAGCTGCGTGCGGCCGACGACCTCGTCGGCCGCTGGCGAGGGCAGGGTGGGGTTGCGCTCGGCGGCGGCGGACGGGATGTCAGGTTGGTGCTGTCCCGGCGGCATGGCAGGCTGTCGGTCGGGTTCGTCACGCGCGAGCCGGCAGGTCGATGAACGAAGGGGCACCCGCCGTGTACGAAGGCGACATCGCATCGGTTCTGATCTCCGAAGAGGAGATCCGCGACAAGACGGCCGAGCTGGCCGCCGCGATCGCCGAGAAGTTCCCGGACGGCGCGCCCGAGGGGGATCTGCTGCTGGTCGGCGTCCTCAAGGGCGCGATCTTCTTCATGACGGACCTGGCGCGGGCGCTGCCGATCCCGACGCAGATGGAGTTCATGGCCGTCAGCTCGTACGGCTCGTCCACCTCGTCGTCCGGAGTGGTGCGGATCCTCAAGGACCTCGACAAGGACATCGCGGGCAGGAACGTGCTGATCGTCGAGGACATCATCGACTCCGGGCTTACGCTGTCCTGGCTGATGCGCAACCTGTCGACCCGCAACCCGGCCTCGCTGACCGTGGTGACGCTGCTGCGCAAGCCCGAGGCAACCAAGATCGACGTGGATGTCGAGTGGGTCGGTTTCGACATCCCCAACGAGTTCGTGGTCGGCTACGGACTCGACTATTCCGAGCGCTACCGGGACCTGCCGTACATCGGCACCCTCGACCCGAGCGTCTACGGCGGCTGAGCCGGTCACCGCGTCGATGGGCCGGGCACCGGTTCCCGCGCACAATGGACGGATGGACCCCGAGTTCACGGTCTCCTCGGTCGCCGCGCGGGTGCGCACCGGAACACTGACCCCGACCGCCGCCGTCGACGCCGCGCTGACCCGGATCGCCAGGCGGGACCCGCGGCTCGGTGCATTCGTCACGGTTCGCGCCGACGAGGCGCGGGCCGAGGCCGAGGCCGTCGCCGCCCGGCCCGACCTGACGTCCCTGCCGCTGGCCGGGGTGCCGATCGCGGTCAAGGACAACGTGCCGGTCGCAGGCCACCGGCTCGGGAACGGTTCGGTCGCCGGACCGGCGACCCCCGCGGACTCCGATCATCCGGTGGTGGCCCGACTGCGGGCGGCCGGTGCGGTCGTCGTCGGGCTGACCGCCGTCCCGGAACTGTGCGTGTGGGGCGCCACCGACACCCCGGCCGCGATCACCCGCAACCCGTGGAATCCGGGTGTCACCGCTGGCGGCTCGTCGGGCGGATCCGCGGTCGCGGTCGCGTCCGGCATGGTGCCCGGCGCGCACGGCGCCGACGGCATGGGTTCGATCCGCATTCCGGCCGCGGCCTGCGGGGTGTTCGGCATCAAACCGGGCCGCGGCGTTGTGCCCGCCGATCTCGGCGTCGACTCGTGGTTCGGCATGTCGGAGAACGGCCCGATGGCGACCACCGTCGCGGACGCGGCGCTGCTGCTGTCGGTGATGGCGGGCCGCCCCGATCTCGCCGAGGTCGGTGATCCCGGCGCGCTGCGGATCGCGGTGTCGGTGCGATCCCCGCTCCCGGCGGTGCGCGTCGACCCGCACTGCCGGGCGGTGGCGGAACGGGCGGCGGCCGTGCTCGGCGGGTCCGGGCACCGGGTCGCGACCGCGCCGCTGCCGTACCCGCTGAACCCGCTGCCGCTGCTCGCCCGGTGGACCGCGGGCACCGCCGCCGATGCGGCCGGACTGGACGCGTCGCTGCTGCAGGCCCGCACCCGCGGGCACGTCGCGGCGGGCCGCGCGCTGGCCGCGTTCGTGAAGCCGGGACAGGTCGAACGGCTGGACCGGGCGCTGCGCGGGTACTTCACCGGGCATGACGTGGTGATCACGCCGACCCTGGCGTCCGCGCCGATCGCGGCGGACCGGTGGAGCGACCGATCGTGGCTCGCGAACCTCGTCGCCAACATCCGCTTCGCGCCGTTCCCGTCGTTGTGGAACCTGGCCGGGTGGCCCGCCGCGAGCGTGCCGGCGGGCATCCACCCCGCAACCGGAACGCCGCTCGGCGTGCAGATCGCCGCCCCGCCCGGCGGCGAGGGCCGGATCCTGGCGGTCGCGGCGCAGCTGGAACGGCTGCTGCCCTGGCAGCGGGTCGCGCCGGTGTGACACAGCTGGTCGCGCCGGTGTGACAGTGTCGCGCCGGTGTGACGGTAGCGGTCAGGGAAGGCCGCGGAAGAAGGCACGGAGGTCGTCGGCGAGCAGCTCCGGCTCCTCCATTGCCGGGAAGTGGCCGCCCGCGGTGAACTCGCTCCAGTGGTCGACCGCCTGCCACGGGTCCAGCGCGCGGCGCATCAGCGGGTGGGTGTCGAACACGGCCCACCCGGACGGCACGTCGGCGGCCATGATCCAGTCGAGTCCGGAGTGCTCGCCCTCGTAGTAGAACTGCGCGCTCGACGCGCCGCTGCGGGTGAACCAGTACAGGCTGATGTTCGTGAGGAGCTGGTCGCGGTCGACCGACTCGTCCGGCGTCCGATTGGCACCGGACCTGGTCTTGAACTTCTCGGCGATCCACGCGAGCTGACCGACCGGCGAGTCGGTGAGCGCCGCGCCAATCGTGTCGGGACGATGGTTCTGCATCTCGAGATACCCGCGCTCGGCCGCGACCTCCGTGCGCATCGCCTCGATCTGGGCGATCTCCTCCTCGGACAGCCCGTCGGGGGAGGGGAACTTGTCGCCGACGAACGCGAGCAACCGGGATTCGGCGCCGATGTGCGTGCCGATCACCCGTTCGGGGAACCGCGCTGCGAGGCGGCCGACGATGCCCGACCCGATGTCGGTGCCGTGGGCGGCGAATCGCTCGTAGCCCAGACGCGTCATGATCTCGGCATAGGCGTCCGTCGTCCGCCCCAGCTCCCAGCCGGTCCCGGACAGCGGGGTGGAGAACCCGAAGCCGGGCAGCGACGGGATGACCACGTGGAACTCGTCGGCCAGCAGTGGGATGAGTCGCTGGTACTCGACGAACGAGCCGGGCCAACCGTGGCTCAGCAACAGCGGTGTGGCCGCCGGGTTCGCCGATCGGGCGTGCACGACGTGGAAGGTCTGGCCCTCGACGACCGTCGTGACCTGTTCGTACTCGTTGAGCTTCGTCTCCTGCACCCGCCAGTCGAACCCGTCACGCCAATAGTCGGCGAGCTCCTCCAGGTACGCCAGCGGGATGCCCCGGCTGAAGTCGGTGCGATCGGTTCGGCCCGGCATCGGGGCCGGCCAGCGCGTGTGCGTCAGCCGGTTGCGCAGGTCGTCGACGTCGGCCTGGGGGATGTCGATGCGGAAGGGGGTGAGCGCGTTGTTCTCGTTCATGACGCCCAGGCTGTCCGATAATGCGGCAGGATTGCTTCCGCAATTGCTGGAATGATCGAGAACATGTTGGCGACCTCGGCCCGACTTCTCGAACTGCTGTCGTTGCTCCAGCTCAAGCGGGACTGGACGAGCTCCGAGCTCGCGGGCCGGCTCGAGGTGAGCACCAGGACGGTGCGCGCCGACATCGGCAAGCTGCGGTCACTCGGCTATCCCGTGTCCGCGCGTCCCGGCGTCGCGGGCGGATACCGGCTGGCCGCCGGGACGGCGATGCCCCCACTGCTGCTCGACGACGACGAGGCGGTCGCCGTCGCGGTCGGGCTGCGTGCGGTCGCGACCCAGCGACTCGGGGTCGCGGAGACCTCCCTCACCGCGCTGGCGAAGTTGGAGCAGGTGCTGCCCTCGCGCCTGCGTCGGCGCGTCGAGGCGGTGCGCGAGGCGACGAGTGTCGTTCCGGGAACGCAGCCGTCGCTCGATCTCGCGGCGCTCGGCGCGACGGCCGCCGCGATCCGTGGCCACGAACGCCTCCGATTCGGATACACCAAGCCCGGCGGCAGGGAGGAGGCCCGCCACACCGAACCGCAACGGCTGGTGAGCTGGGGACCGCTCTGGTACCTGCTCGCGTGGGACCTCGACCGCGACGGCTGGCGGGTCTTCCGGGTCGACCGCATGGTTCCGCACGCACCGACCGGTGCGCGGTTCCGGCCGCGCGTGATCCCGGAGGACAGCGTCGTCGGATACGTCGTCGGGCGGGTCAGCAGGGCGTCCTGGAGGTATCGCGCGCGCGTCCTCGTGCATGCTCCCGCCGCGACGGTTGCCGCGAGGATCACCTTCCCCGTTCCGGTCGACATCGAGGTGGTCGACGAGTCCACCTGCCGCGTCGAGTTGGGCGCCGACGACCCGGACCGGCTTGCGCTGTGGTTGACGCAGCTCGACGCCGACATCGAGGTGATCGACGGAGACGCGCTTGCGGCGGCGTTCCACCGCCTCGCGACGAGGTTCCGCCGCGCGGCGGGCGGCGCACCCACGACCTGACCGCCGGCGCGGCCCTAGGACACGTCTTCCCTCCGATGCTCCTGCGCGACGACCCGTTCCAGCGCGCGCAGATCCGTCTCCAGCTGCCGGAACAGCCAGTACGCGCAGATGAACGCGATGATCGCCCCGACGGACAGCACCCGGACGGCGCCGATGACCTGGCCGATCTGGTCCGGGTCAAGGAAGGTCACGCCGGCGACCGCGACCAGCGGCACCGACGCCGCGACCGCGAGATAGCGGGTGCTGCGCCGGTCCAGGCCGCGGAGATTGCGATCGTCGTCGCTGCTGGTGATCCCCAGCGGCAGCAGCACCGGATACAGGTAGCGGACGGCGTAGAACGCGACGAAGAAGAACGGGTAGGCGACCGCGATCGCACCGCACACCAGCAGTGACCCGAGGAAATGCACGTACGCGCGGGCCGGAATGCCACCCGCGACCACCTGCAGCGCGATCGGGTAGGCGAGTCCGGCGATCGCCCACAACCCGAACACGACGACCGCGATCCGGTCACCGAGCAGGAGGGTGTCGGTGCGCGCGCGGGCCAGGGTCGCGGTGTCGTATCCGCGGCCCTTCCGCAGCCCACGCGGAACGGTCAAGGGGTACCGGCACAGGAACAGCAGCACGATCGCGCCGGTCGGGAACGCGATCGCGTTGATGACGAACTGGATCTGCTCGAAGTGCCGCTGCGCGAGCGGAGCAAGGGTGTCGATGATCAGCGTCTTGTTGTGGTGATAGTTGTAGGCACCCGCCAGCGCGTTCGGGATCACCCCGGCGGCGATTAGGATGGGCACCGCCCACCGCTGCAGCGCCCGGCGGTGCCTGCTCGGCGGCGGGTCGACGAGGTCGCGGGCGTGCGGGTCCAGGCACAGCCTGCACTGGCGGGCCAGCTCGATCCCGCTCGGCCAGCGCCGGTCCGGGTCGGGGTCCAGGCAGGTGAGCAGGATGCGCCGCAGCGTGGCCGGGCAGTCCGGAGGAAGGGCAGCCCCGGCATCGGGCCCGACACCGGCCTCGCGGGCCGAGATCATCCGGTCGAGCGCATCCGGGGCGGCCGAGTCGACGTCGGGGAACGGCCGGTGCCCGGTGAGCAGTTCCCACAGCACGACACCGAGCCCGTAGATGTCGCTGCGGGTGTCGAGGTCGGCGGCGGCGGCGGGCCGGGCCGGGTCGCAGGCCCGCAGCTGCTCGGGGGACATGTAGGCGAGCGACCCCCCGAAGTAGGCGACCGGGCTGGTGCCCGTGAGCCGATCGCTGAAGCTGATGTTGAAGTCGGCGAGTTTCGGGACTCCCTCGGCGGTCAGCAGCACGTTCGCCGGTTTGACGTCGCGGTGCAGAATGCCGTGCCTGCCGGCATGGTCGAGTGCCTCGGCGAGCCTGCGCCCGATCCACGCGACGGTGTCCGGCCACGACAACGCCGCGATCTCGTTCCGGACACTGGAGTCGGTGGGCCGGAGCTCGCCCTTCGCGTCGAGGGTCGCGTCGATCGCGTCGAGCAGCAGTGCGCCGGACCGCCGCGTTTCCGGGGTCTCGCGGACCCGCCGCAACACCCCGAGCAGCGTGCCCCCGGGCACGTACTGCATGTACAGCAGCTTCATCCCCAGGTCGGGGACGAGCCGCTGGTCGAAGACCCGGACGATGTAGTCGTGGTCGAGTTGCGCGAGGGTCTGCGGTTCGGTGCCGTGGTCGCGGGAGATCTTCACCGCGACCAGCCGCTGCAGGGACCGCTGCCTGGCAAGGAATACCCGCGCGAACGCGCCGCGTCCGAGCGCGACGAGCAGGTCGAAGTCGTCGATGCGGTCGCCGACGTCGAGGTCGTCGATGGTGCGCCGGTCGCCAGCCGGCGCGGTCACGGTCTGCGCGTCGCCGGGGTGCGCGGGGTCCCGGGCGGTGCCGGTCAGCAGGTCCTCGAGGTCGGCGGACCGATCGAACATCTCCCGGGAGTACTCGTTCGCGCACTCGGTGTCCGGCGCGTCCGTCGATGCGGTCGCGTCGGGTGCGGGTCGGTGCTGGCGTTTGGTCATGGCGGCTGCCCCGTCGCCGCGGATCAGTGCGGTGGGTTGCGGCGAGGCTGCCTTCCAGGATATCCCCGGGGACGGGACGCACTTCCGGTCATGGTTCCCGGGTTCGGGCGGGCCCGCCGAGGATCACGGTCACGACGACGGCCCGCACCATGCCGAGCGCAACGAGCACCCACGCGGCGAGCGCGACCCAGAACCAGTGCGTGCCGACCGCCTCGACGAAGGGCAGGTGGTTGGCGCGGCCCAGGTACATTCCGGCGACCGAGTACATGCCGAGCGGGAAGACCACACTCCACAGGGTCGGCTCGTAGCGGAGCGGGATCCGGTGGAGGGCGTGCCGCCACACCCCGGCCGCGACGAGGACCGGGATCAACCAGGTGGCGAACGACCAGAACATCACCGACAGCCCGGCCGTGACCCCGCGGGTCACCGCGACCATCGGGGTGTCCGCCATCTCGACGACGCGGGCGCCCGCGACAACGGTGATCGCGACGGCGCCCATCGCGACCCAGTACGGCGGGTCCAGGTCCTCCGGTCGCAGCGGGTACAGCATGGCGCGCAGCGCGACGAACACCGCGCAGGCCGCGTACAGCACGACCCCGAGCGACCACGCCCCGATGGCGAGGATCGACAGGTAGTCGCGATGCGCGGGCAGCGCCTGTTCGAGACCGGCCGCGACCACCGAGATCGACTGGCTGGCGACCACCCAGATGAACCAGGTCCCGTTCGCGGTGTCGAGCATCGGGCGGTGCCGGTTGCTCAGGACCGCCGTCCACGGGACCACGTAGCCGAGCAGGATCCACACCAGCACCGACACGGTCAGCAGGGTGGTCGCGAGACCGATGTGCCCGGTCCCGACCAGCGCCGCGCCGAGGACGTTGGTCGCGGCGATGAACGTGAAGAAGCCGAACGCCCGGGACGGGTCGTGGAAGTCGTCGGACATCCGGTGCCGGAACCCGACGAACCGCCAGATGTTCAACACGAGTAGGACGGCGTAGAACACGACCGCAATCCAGAAGAGCACCGCGGCCAGTTCGGTGAACCCTCGCAGTTGCGCGCCGATGCACACGATGCCGGTCGCCATGACACCGGCGAAGTAGCCGGGGGTCAGCTCGGCGACGCGGCGCAGCCGCCCACCCGCGGGCGGTGGCGTGGTCAGAACGGCCACGGCGGCAGGACCGGCAGCCCCGGCCGCGTCGGCCTGCCGATCAGCCAGGCAAGCAGCTCCGGTCGCGGAAGGTCCGGTGCCGCGAGGTCCGCTGCGACCGCAGCGAGTTCCGGCAGCTGGGTCGCGAGCGTCGACTCGACGAACTCGGCGGGCCAGTCGGCGTAGCCGTACCCGACGTCGAGGTCGAGGTGATGGATCTCCAGCTCCCGCCACCGGAACACTGGGAGGTCGCGGGCGGTGATCGGCTTGCGCCACCGTACCGGGGTGTCGTGCCGGTCGGGGCTGAGCGATCGGAGGTCGGCGGCGAGCCTGCGGCCCGCGAAGCGGAGGTCGGCGGCGAGCAGGTCGACCGGCCGGTCCGCGCCCTCCTCGATCGCGGCCGCGCGCGCGTCCGGGCCGCCGGGATACATCTCGCGGGGGGTGCCGTCCGCGACCCCGAGCGTGAACCGGCGCAGCCCGTCGGCGTTGCGGGCCAGGTGCGTCACCACGTGCCCGCGGGTCCAGCCAGGCAGCGCGGATGCCCCCCGCGCATCCTGCTCCGTCAGGGCGGACACGGCCCGCTCGAGACGTTCCTGGGATCGGTCGAGCTGGTCGAGGACCTCCGGATGGGACAGCATCATGCTCGCCGACAGTAGCGGCCGCGGAGGACAACAGTGGGGACATCGGAACCATCGCGTCGGACCGCGCGTTGGACAGGTGGAGACGTGCGCCGACCCGCGCGTGCTGACGGAGATCACCGGTGCCGTTCGCGGTAATCTTTTGTTGTCCGGTGAGCAGCCGGAACGCCGGCGCACCGAGCTCGACCCGAGCTGGAAGGCTCGGCCGGAACTGGAAAGGACTGGCCCGAAGCGGCTGAACCTGTATGAATCGCAAGACAGTGTTTCGCAACCTGGCGATCGTCGCCGGCATCCTGCTGATCATCTATGCGTTCAGCTACTTCGGCAACGACACTCGCGGGTACACGAGTGTCGACACCTCGGTGGCGATCGCGCAGTTGGACGCAAAGAACGTCACCGACGCGCAGATCGACGACCGGGAACAGCAGATCCGCCTGACCCTCAAGCAGGGCAACGAGGACACGGACAACGCGACGCAGATCATCGCGAAGTACCCGAGCGCCGCGGCCGAACAGATCTTCACCGAGGTCCAGCAGGCCGGTCTCGAGAAGTACAACACGAAGATCACCCAGCAGGGCTGGTTGTCGCAGATCCTGCTGTTCGTTCTTCCGATGGTGATCCTGCTCGGCCTCTTCATCTTCGTGATGGGCCGGATGCAGGGCGGCGGCCGCGGCGGCGTGATGGGCTTCGGGAAGTCGAAGGCCAAGCAGCTGTCGAAGGACATGCCGAAGAACACGTTCGCCGACGTGGCGGGCGCCGACGAGGCCGTCGAAGAGCTGTACGAGATCAAGGACTTCCTGCAGAACCCGGCCCGTTACCAGGCGCTCGGTGCGAAGATCCCGAAGGGCGTCCTGCTGTACGGCCCGCCCGGCACCGGCAAGACGCTGCTGGCCCGCGCGGTCGCCGGTGAGGCCGGGGTTCCGTTCTTCACGATCTCCGGCTCGGACTTCGTCGAAATGTTCGTCGGTGTCGGCGCCTCCCGGGTCCGCGACCTGTTCGAGCAGGCCAAGCAGAACAGCCCCTGCATCATCTTCGTCGATGAGATCGACGCCGTCGGCCGACAGCGTGGCGCGGGCCTTGGCGGCGGGCACGACGAGCGCGAGCAGACCCTCAACCAGTTGCTCGTCGAGATGGACGGCTTCGGGGACCGCACCGGCATCATCCTGATCGCGGCGACGAACCGCCCCGACATCCTCGACCCCGCGCTGCTGCGGCCGGGACGCTTCGACCGCCAGATCCCGGTCAGCAACCCGGACCTGGCGGGCAGGCGGGCGATCCTGCGGGTGCACTCGCAGGGCAAGCCGCTCGACCAGCATGCCGACCTGGAGGGCCTGGCGAAGCGCACCGTCGGCATGTCCGGCGCCGACTTGGCCAACGTCATCAATGAGGCGGCGCTGCTGACCGCCCGTGAGAACGGCGCGGTGATCACCGAGGCCGCTCTTGAGGAGTCGGTGGACCGGGTCATCGGCGGTCCGCGGCGCAAGAGCCGGATCATCAGCGAGCACGAGAAGAAGATCACCGCGTACCACGAGGGCGGTCACACCCTCGCCGCGTGGGCGATGCCGGACATCGAGCCGATCTACAAGGTGACGATCCTGGCCCGCGGCCGTACCGGCGGGCACGCGATGACCGTCCCCGAGGACGACAAGGGTCTGATGACCCGCTCGGAAATGATCGCCCGCCTGGTGATGGCGATGGGCGGCCGTGCCGCCGAGGAACTGGTGTTCCACGAGCCGACGACCGGCGCGTCCTCCGACATCGACCAGGCCACCAAGATCGCGCGCGCGATGGTCACCGAGTACGGCATGAGCGCGAAGCTCGGCGCCGTCCGCTACGGGCAGGAGGGCGGCGATCCGTTCCTCGGCCGCTCGATGGGGCAGCAGTCGGATTACTCGCACGAGGTGGCGCGGGAGATCGACGAGGAGGTGCGCAACCTGATCGAGGCCGCGCACACCGAGGCGTGGTCGATCCTCAACGAGTACCGCGACACCCTCGACGTGCTGGCCGCGGAGCTGCTCGAGCACGAGACGCTGACCCGCAAGGACCTGGAGAAGATCTTCACCGGCGTCGAGAAGCGTCCCCGGATCACCGCGTTCAACGACTTCGGCGACCGGATCCCGTCCGAGAAGCCGCCGATCAAGACCCCGCGTGAGCTGGCGATCGAGCGTGGGGAACCGTTCCCGGAGGAGCCGGTCCGCACCCCGACGTTCGCGAACCGGGACGCGGCTCCGTCGGCGGTGCCGCCGCAGCCGGGTGTGCCGCAGGCCGGCGCGCCGCAGCCGCCGCAGAACGGCTACCAGGTTCCGCCGGGCGGCTACCCGGCGTACCCGCCGCAGCAGCAGCCCCCGCAGGGGTCGATGCCGGACTACGGTGCGCCCGCCGGATGGTCCGCGCCGGGCTGGCCCCCGCGCGGCGAGGCCCAGCACACCAGGCCGGTCGGGAACCCGTACCCGGAGCCGGTGGAGAACCCGTACGCCGGGTATCCGCAGTGGAATCCGCCGCCGCAGCCGCCCCAGGCGCCGCACCAGGGCGCCCCGGCCGAGGAGCAGGATCCCTCCACGCAGCGGTGGGACGGACCGAACGGGCAGCAGTAGATCGCTGCGCACTAGTGTTTGCACCGCCCGTCGCGGACGGGCGGGGACGCGGTTGGAACGAAGTGGAGGTGCGATCAGGTGTCGGTTCGTCAACTCGGCGGCGCGGAAACGAATGAGGCGGACGAGGTGCTGCGGTCGGTCGGGTCCGGTCGTGCCTTCGACCAGGCGCGGGCCGAGGCCGCCGTGCGGGAGCTGCTGATCGCCGTCGGCGAGGACCCGGACCGGCCCGGGCTGCTGGACACGCCCGCCCGGGTGGCGCGGGCGTACCGCGAGGTGTTCGCTGGCCTCTACACCGAGCCCGACGAGGTGCTCAACACCACCTTCGACGAGGGTCATCAGGAGCTGGTCCTAGTCCGGGACATCCCGATGTACTCCACCTGCGAGCACCACCTGGTCTCGTTCCACGGTGTCGCGCACGTCGGCTACATTCCCGGCTCGACGGGCCGCGTGACCGGCCTGTCGAAACTGGCGCGGGTGGTCGACCTGTACGCCAAGCGTCCGCAGGTGCAGGAGCGGCTGACCAGTCAGATCGCCGACGCGCTGGTGCGCAAGCTGGATCCGCGTGGCGTGATCGTCGTGGTCGAGGCCGAACATCTGTGCATGGCGATGCGCGGCATCCGTAAGCCGGGCGCGAGCACCACAACGTCGGCGGTCCGGGGGATCTTCCAGTCCAGCGCCGCCTCGCGCGCCGAGGCGCTGGATCTCATCGTCCGCAGGTGACCATGCTCCCGACACCGGGTCGCTGCGCCGTGATGGGGGTGCTCAACGTCACGAGCGACTCGTTCTCCGACGGCGGCCGCTACCTCGACCGCGATGCCGCGGTCGCGCACGGTCTGGAACTGCGCAGGCTGGGTGTGGACATCATCGATGTCGGCGGTGAGTCGACCCGGCCGGGAGCGCAGCGCGTCGACCCCGAGGTCGAGGCACGGCGGGTCGCGCCGGTCATCGCCGACCTCGCCGCTGAGGGCATTCCGGTCAGCGTCGACACGATGCGGGCGTCGGTGGCGGAAGCGGCGATCGAGGCGGGCGTGAGCGTCGTCAACGACGTGTCCGGGGGTCGGGCCGACCCGGCGATGGCATCGGTACTCGCCGATGCCGGGTTGCCGTGGATCCTGATGCACTGGCGGTCCGCGGGCGAGTACGTCCACGCTGGCGGGGTGTTGCACTACGGGGATGTGGTCACCGAGGTGTGCGACGAACTGATGGGGTCGGTGGACTCCGCGGTCCGGGCGGGCGTCGATCCGTCCCGCCTGATCCTCGATCCGGGACTCGGGTTCGCCAAGACGGCCGAACACAACTGGGCGCTGCTCGGTGCGCTCCCACGACTGACCGGGCTCGGCTTCCCGGTCCTGATCGGCGCGTCCCGGAAGCGGTTCCTCGGCACCCTCCTCGCGGACCAGGGCGGCGACCGGGTGCCCGACGGGCGGGAGGTCGCGACGGCGGTGGTGTCGGCGTTCGCGGCCCGCGGCGGGGCATGGGGTGTGCGGGTGCACGACGTCAGGGCGTCTCGGGACGCGATCGCGGTTGCGCAGGCCTGGCCTGCGGCGGAGGAGGTCGACGGTGTCTGACCGGATCGAGTTGCGGGGCCTGCAGGTCCGCGGCAATCACGGCGTGTTCGACCACGAGAAGCGGGACGGTCAGGACTTCTTCGTCGACGTGACCCTGTGGCTGGACTTGGCGCCGGCCGCCGCGTCGGACGACCTCGCCGACACCTACGACTACGGCACGCTCGCGCAGACCGCCGCCGACATCGTCGCCGGGCCGCCGCGGGACCTGATCGAGACGGTCGCGGCGGAGATCGCCGACGCGGTGCTGCTGGACGCGCGGGTGAACGCGGTCGAGGTGACCCTGCACAAGCCGTCGGCGCCGATCCCGTTGACGTTCGCGGACGTGGCGGTGGTGGCCCGGCGATCCCGCAAGGGCCTGCGCGGATGAGTCGGGCGGTGCTGTCGATCGGGTCGAACCTCGGCGACCCGGTCGCGAATCTGCGGTCGGTGGTCGATGCGCTGGGGGATCGGCTGGTCGCGGCGTCCGGGGTGTACGCGACGGCGCCGTGGGGTGGGGTGGAGCAGCAGGACTTCCTCAACGCCACCCTGATCGTCGACGATCCGGACCTGAGCTGCCGTGGCTGGCTAAAGTTCGGCCAGCATCTCGAGCAGCAGGCGGACCGGGTCCGGGACGTCCGCTGGGGGCCGCGAAGTCTGGATGTGGACGTGGTGGACTGCGCGGGCACGGTCAGCGCCGACCCCGAACTGACGTTGCCGCACCCCCGGGCGCACCTGCGCGCCTTCGTGTTGCTGCCGTGGCTCGAGATCGACCCCGACGCGTCGTTGACGGTCGACGGCACCCCGGTGCCTGCGCGGGATCTGCTTGCCGCGCTCGATCCCGAGGAGATCGCCGGGGTTCGGCGAACGGACGCGAGGCTGGTGCGGTCGTGATGAACCCGACGCGAGTCCGCGACCTGGTCGGGTTGGCGCTGTTCGCGACGATCGCGACCTGGCTGTTGGTGCGCGCGTTCTACGGTTCGCTGCCGCCGATCTCGGTGTTTGCGGGAGCATCGCTCTACCCGGTGGCGTTGATTGAGGTTGTGCTCGCGTTCGTGATTCGGGCCCGCATCGAGGATCATCGGATCGGGCCCGACCGGCATCAGCTGCACCCGATCACCGCGGCGCGTGCGGTGGCGCTCGCGAAGGCATCGGCACTGGTGGGTGCCGCGAGCGCGGGCGTGTGGTTCGGTCTGCTGCTGTACCTGCTGCCGAAGCGGGCCGAGGTCGATGCGGCAGCGCAGGACATGACCGGGACCCTGGTCGGTGTGCTCGCCGGCGTGGTCCTGGTCGCCGCCGCGATGTGGCTCGAGCATTGCTGCCGGACCCCGGACGAACCGCCGGACGAACCGGCGATGTAGGTCGATCGGGTCGGGAATCGCCGCGGGCGCACCCCGGCGCCGCCGCGGGCTGCCGCTATCCTGGGGCCCATGACAGCTTCTGGTCGCGCGGGTTCGATGCGGAGGGGCAAGCGCAGCGCGAGCCAGATGATCGCGGCCGGTCTCGTGGTGCTCGCGGTGGTCGCCAGCCTGTTCCTGATCTTCAGTGACAGCGTGCAGGTGCTGCGCATCGGCCTGATGGCCGCATTGTGGGCGGCCGTGATCGGCGCCATCGCGATGACCCGGTACCGCCGGGAGTCCGCGGCGGACAAGGCGAAGATCCGGGATCTGCAGACCGTGTACGAACTTCAACTCGAGCGGGAGATCGGTGCCCGCCGCGAGTATGAGGCAGGCGTCGAGGCGCGGGTGCGCAGCGAAGTCGCCGTTGACGCGTCCGAGATCGCCGCGCTGCGCGCCGAACTCGCCGCGCTGCGTGGGAGCCTCGAGGTGCTGTTCGAGGGCCGGATGCCCGCGGACCGGGTGGCGATCGAGGCGGAGCGGTCCACGATGGGCCAGTTGTCGGCGGGTGCCGCCGCGGTACGCCCGCCGGTCCCGTTCGCGCCGAACCCCGCATACGTCGAGCCGGGCGCCGGGCCGACCTTCGCCTCGCCGTTCGACGAACCCGTGACGGCCGAGGTGTCGGTTGTCGCCGAGGACGCGGCCAGCGCCGTTACGCCTCCCGCCGACGTCCCTCCGGCGGACGCTCCTCCCGCGGACGCATCTCCCGCCGACGACGCGCTGAGTTCGCGTCGCGCACGGCGTCGCGCGGCGGAGGACCGCGGCACCGACGACGAGTCCGCCGGTGCCCATTCCAACGGGCTCTCGGTCGCCGAGATCATGGCGAACATGCAGGCCGCAACCGCGGATCCGGATGCGGCAAGGACCGGCCGCCGCAGGCGCGGGTGAGCCGTAGATCACTTTTCCGACCGTGGCGGTCGGTCCCGCCCCCCGACTATCCTCGCTGTGAACGTCCGGTACCCGCGCTGCGGGACTGGAACGAACGAGAGGAACAACGGTGACCTCATTCGAGATCACTCCAGGTGGGTCCGTCGGCGACCCGGCGCCAGCCCGATTGACGGTGGGCATCGTCTCGGCGGGACGGGTCGGCACCGCCCTTGGCGCGGCCCTCGAACGAGTCGGCCATCCGGTCGTCGCCTGCGCCGCGGTGTCCGACGCCTCGGTGCGACGCGCACAGCAGCGACTGCCCGACACCGAGATCCTGCCCGCGACCGACGTGGCGGCCCGCTCCGAACTTCTGATCCTGGCCGTCCCCGACGACGAACTCCCCGACCTGGTGCACGGCCTCGCGGCGACCGGATCGGTCCGGCCCGGCACCATCGTCGTGCACACCTCCGGCGCGAACGGGATCGGTGTGCTGGCGCCACTGGCCCGGGCAGGCGCATTGCCGCTGGCGATCCACCCGGCGATGACGTTCACCGGGCACGACGAGGACGTTGCCCGGCTGGCGTCCAGTTGCTTCGGGATCACCGCGGCCGACGAGATCGGCTACGCGATCGCGCAGTCCCTGGTTCTGGAGATCGGCGGCGAGCCGGTTCGGGTGCGCGAGGAGGTTCGGCCGCTCTACCACGCTGCCCTCGCGCACGGCAGCAACCATCTCGTCACGCTGGTGTCGGACGCGGTCGCGGCGCTGCGGGTGGCCTTGTCCGGTGACGAGTTCTTCGGCCAGCAGGCCGTCGACGGCGAGCCGAACGGGGTGGCCGAACGGGTGCTCGCGCCGCTGCTGTCGGCCGCGCTCGACAACGCCCTGCGGCGCGGGCCCGCCGCGCTGACCGGACCGGTGGCGCGGGGTGACCGTGCGGCCGTCGCCACCCACCTGCGCGTGCTCGCGGAGGTGGATCCCCAACTCGCCGGGGGCTACCGGGCGATGTCGCTGCGGTCGGCGCAGATCGCCGGGGCGGACCCGGCGTTGATCGAGATTCTGGAGGACCGATCGTGAACGGCTACACACGCGGTGAACTGACCGTGCACCGCGAACCCGCCGAGCTGACGAAGGTCACCCGCGCACTGCGCGGTGTCGGTAGGCAGGTCGCGCTCGTCCCGACCATGGGCGCCCTGCACGCGGGCCACCTGGAACTGGTGCGGCAGGCGAAGCTGCGCGGTGCGGTCGTTGTGGTTTCGATCTTCGTCAATCCGCTGCAGTTTGCGGCGGGGGAGGACCTCGACGCCTATCCGCGGACCCTCGACGCGGACCTGGAGCTGCTCCGCGGTGAGGGGGTGGAGCTGGTGTTCGCCCCGACCGCCGCAGCGATGTACCCGAACGGTCAGCGCACCACGATTCATCCGGGGCCGCTCGGGGAGGAACTCGAAGGCGCCAGCAGGCCAACTCATTTCGCCGGGATGTTGACGGTGGTGGCGAAGCTGCTGCAGATCGTGGCGCCGAACACCGCCTACTTCGGCGAGAAGGACTACCAGCAGCTGACGCTGATCCGGCAGATGGTTCGAGACCTGAACGTCGACGTCGAGATTCGCGGAGTCCCCACGGTCCGCGAGCAGGACGGGCTGGCGCTCTCCTCGCGCAACCGCTACCTGGACGAGGAGCAGCGTGCCGCGTCCGCAACGATTTCCGCGGCCCTCGTCGCAGGCGCCCACGCCGCGGCGGGCGGTGCGGACGCGATCGTCGCCACCGCCCGGGAGGTGCTCGCGACGGCGCCCGACATCGTCGTCGACTATCTCGAGGTGCGCGGTGTCGACCTCGGTCCGGCCCCCGAACGGGGTGACGGGCGCCTGCTGGTCGCGGCCAGGGTGGGAGCCACCCGGCTGATCGACAACGTCGGTGTCGCCGTCGGCACCGGATTCCTCGAACGGGACGTCGATACCCGTACCACCGGCGACGACCAGTTCGCTCGTTAGACCATTAAGGGGCAGTTCATGTTTCGCACGATGATGAAGTCGAAGATCCACCGCGCCACCGTCACGCACGCCGACCTGCACTATGTCGGCTCGGTGACCGTCGACCAGGACCTCATGGACGCCGCCGACCTGCTCGAGGGGGAGCAGGTGTGCATTGTCGACATCGACAACGGCGCCCGCCTTGAGACCTACGTCATCGCGGGAGAGCGCGGGAGCGGCGTCATCGGAATCAACGGTGCGGCAGCACATCTCGTAAATCCGGGTGACCTAGTCATCCTGATCGCCTACGGCGTGATGAACGAGCAGGAATGCCGGGATTACGACCCGCGGGTGGTGTTCGTCGACGCCGACAACCGGCAGGTCGAGCTGGGCTCGGACCCGGCGCACGCACCCGAGGGATCGGGCCTGATCACCCCGCGCATGCTGAGCACCCTCGAGAACACCTCGGCGCTGGTGTAACCGTGCTGCTGGCCGTCGACGTCCGCAACACCACCGTCTCGCTCGGGCTGTTCGCCGGAAGCGGGGAACACGCACGGCTGGAGCAGGACTGGCGCATGCGCACCGATCCGCGGATGACGGCCGACGAGTTGGCGTTGATGCTGCGCGGACTGCTCGGGGCGAAAGTCGAGCAGGTCGTCGGAGTCTCGGCGCTGTCGACGGTGCCGTCGGTGCTGCGCGAGCTGCGGGTGATGCTGTCCCGATACTGGGGTCACGTCCCGCACGTTGTCGTGGAGCCGGGGGTCCGGACCGGGGTGCCGTTGCTGGTCGACAACCCCAAGGAGGTCGGGGCCGACCGGATCGTGAACAGTCTTGCCGCCCACCATCTCTACGGCGGCCCGTGCATCGTCGTCGATTTCGGTGTCGCGACCTGTGTTGATGTCGTGTCCGACAAGGGGGAGTTCCTCGGCGGCGCGATAGCGCCGGGCCTCGAGACGTCCACCGACGCGCTTGCCTCGCACTCGGCCGCGCTGCGCAAGTTCGAGCTGGTGCGACCCCGCGCGGTGGTCGGGAAGAGCAGCGTTGAGTGCATGCAGGCCGGCGCCGTGTTCGGGTTCGCCGGGCTGGTCGACGGACTGGTCCGCCGGGTGCGGGTCGAGCTGCCCGCCTTCGCGGGCGACGACGTGACGGTGATCGCGACCGGGGACAGCGCACCCCTGGTGATGCCGGAATCCGAGACCATCGCCCATCTGGAGCGCGACCTCGCGCTTGAGGGCCTGCGGATCGTGTACGAGCGCAACCAGGCTCGACGGGCGGCGAAGCGTCCGCCCGTGGCGTGACGCGTCACCACGGACGGACCCTTTGCCGATCTCCGGTTCTGTGTCACACTGGTCGACGTGATTGCTCGCATGGCCACCCGGGAGTGTTGTCGAGGCTGACTGCCGCCTCGACTCGTTGAGGCACGTCATTTCGCCTCGGCCGATTTCACCCTCCCGGAGTCACATCCATGTCTGATCTGCATTCCCTGTCTTTCCCGTCCCCTCGGATCTCGGTGTCGCCGAGCCGCCTGAAGCCCGCCGACCTGCTGCGGATAACCGACCAGGGCGCAAGCGACGTCCTCGACGGGCGTTACGCCCCGCTGCTCCCCGAGCGCTGGTCGACCACCGAACGCTGGTCCGCCCGACTGCACGCCGACGACGATGTCGATCTTTGGCTGATCAGCTGGGTTCCCGGTGAGGCGACCGAGCTGCACGACCACGCCGGCTCGCTCGGGGCGCTCACCGTCCTCAGTGGAAGTCTCGCCGAATATCGGTGGGGTGGAAGCGAACTCAAGTACCGCACCCTCGATGCCGGGGACCAGGCCTCGTTTCCGCTCGGCTGGGTGCATGACGTCGCGCTGGCGCCGGAGGCCGACGCCGACCCGGGACCGCCGACATTGAGCGTGCACGCCTATTCGCCACCACTGACCGCGATGTCCTACTACGAGGTCACCGACCATGGCAGCCTGCGCCGCACCCGCACCGAGCTGACCGATTTCCCGGAAGGACTGTCGGCATGACCATCGACGAGATGCTCGACGACGCCCGCACTCACCTCGACCGCCTGACCGTGTTCGAACTGGCCGAGGCGCATCGGCGCGGCGCGATCGTCGTGGACATCCGGCCGCAGGCCCAGCGCGCACGCGAGGGGACGCTGCCCGGTGCGCTCGCCATCGAACGCAACGTGCTCGAGTGGCGGCTCGACCCGACCAGCAGCGCGCCCCTCGCCTTGGCCGTCGACCGCGACGTCGAATGGGTGATCGTCTGCTCCGAGGGCTACACCTCCAGCCTCGCCGCGGCGTCGCTGCGCAGGCTTGGCCTGCACCGAGCAACCGACCTGGTCGGCGGGTACCAGGCGATCAAGGCGGCCCGACTGCTCGGCGCGCTGATGGCCGAGCGGCACTGCACCCGGGAACTGGCGGCCGTATCGGCGCACTGACCCCCGGGTCGGCTCCGCCGCCGTGCGCCCGGGTCGGCTCCGCCGCCGTGCGCCCGGGTCGGCTCCGCCGCCGTGCGCCCGGGTCGGCTCCGCCGCCGTGGGGGGGGCGTGTCCCCCAAAGAGGAAGAAAGCGGAACACGGAAGAACA
>NZ_JBHXNU010000006.1:86431-195994 GCF_042719255.1 Rhodococcus sp. NPDC058532 | reverse complement strand
TGCCAGCCCCCACCGCTGGGAGCACGGGTTGCCTCCGCCGCGGGGCACGGGGGGGGGCTCCCCTGCCTTGCTCTAGGGTCGTCCCCGCCGTTGTGCGTGATTCTTACCCCGACCGGGGGAAAAACCACCCACGGTGACGAACCGTTAGTCTTGTCTTCCGTGAGTGACGCACCCGCCCAGCCTGTAGACGACACCCCCGAGCAGCTGCGCATCCGCCGCGAGAAGCGGGAACGGATCCTCGAGCAGGGGCAGGAGGCCTACCCGGTCTCGGTGCCGCGCACCCACGCCCTCGCCGAGATCCGGGCGAAGTACCCCGACCTGGAGCCGGACGCCGCGACCGGCGAGCAGGTCGGCGTCGCTGGCCGGGTGATCTTCGTCCGCAACACCGGCAAGCTGTGCTTCGCGACCCTCCAGGAGGGCGACGGCACCCAGCTGCAGGCAATGCTCAGCCTCGCGAACGTCGGTGTGGACGCGCTCGCGGCGTGGAAGTCCGACGTCGATCTCGGCGACTACGTGTTCGTGCACGGCGAGGTGATCAGCTCGCGTCGCGGTGAACTGTCGGTGATGGCCGATTCCTGGCAGCTCGCCGCCAAGTCGCTGCGTCCGCTCCCGGTCGCGCACAAGGAAATGAACGAGGAATCCCGGGTCCGGCAGCGGTATGTCGACCTGATCGTGCGCCCGGAGGCAAGGGAGATGGCCCGCAAGCGGGTCGCGGTGGTGCGTGAGCTGCGCAACGCGCTCGAACGGCGCGGATTCCTCGAGGTCGAGACCCCGATGCTGCAGACCATCGCGGGCGGGGCCGCCGCGCGTCCGTTCGTCACGCATTCGAATGCGCTCGACATCGACCTCTACCTGCGGATCGCGCCGGAGCTGTTCCTCAAGCGCTGCGTCGTCGGCGGAATCGAAAAGGTCTTCGAGATCAACCGCAATTTCCGCAACGAGGGCATCGACTCGACGCATTCGCCCGAGTTCGCGATGCTCGAGACCTACGAGGCCTACGGCACCTACGACGATTCCGCGACGATGATCCGCGAATTGATCCAGGAGGTCGCGCAGAACGCGCTCGGCACCCAGGTCGTCACCCTCGCAGACGGGACCGAGTACGACCTGAGCGGCGAGTGGAAGACGATGGAAATGTATCCGTCGCTGTCCGCCGCGATCGGGGCATCGGTCACGCCGGACACCACCGTCGACGAATTGCTCGCGCTTGCCGCGAAGGTCGGGCTCGAGGTGCCGAAGGACAAGGGGTACGGCCACGGCAAGCTCGTCGAGGAACTGTGGGAGCACCAGTGTGGTGATCAGCTGAACGAGCCGACCTTCGTCCGCAATTTCCCGGTCGAGACGTCGCCGCTGACCCGGCAGCATCGGAGCCTGCCCGGGGTCACCGAGAAGTGGGACCTGTACGTCCGGGGGTTCGAGCTGGCGACCGGGTACTCGGAACTCGTCGACCCGGTCATCCAGCGGGACCGCTTCGTCGACCAGGCCCGCCTCGCCGCGGCAGGCGACGACGAGGCGATGGCGTTGGACGAGGAGTTCCTCGCGGCGATGGAGCACGGCATGCCCCCGACGACGGGGACCGGGATGGGCATCGACCGGCTGCTGATGGCGTTGACCGGATTGGGTATCCGGGAAACGATCCTGTTCCCAATTGTGCGCCCATCCGCACGCTGATCCATTTCGAATAGATTTGTCGAGCTCGAGCACTCGCAATTCTCGCCCCGGGGGTACACTCGCGGAATCCGGTGCGCGGGGCCCGGAATACGGAATTGTTCGAAGGGAACTCGGGACATGGCAAAGAAGGTCACCGTCACTCTTATCGACGACGTGGATCAGGAATCGACCGCCGACGAAACGGTCGAGTTCGGGCTCGACGGGGTGACCTACGAGATCGATCTCTCCTCGGAGAACGCGGCGCGACTGCGGGATCAGCTCGAGGAATGGGTCGCGCACGCCCGCCGGTCGACCGGCAGGCGGCGTGGAAAGCCCGCTCCAGCGGTAGGAAAGTCGCGGGTCGCTGCCGATCGGGAACAGAGCGCGGCGATCCGTGAGTGGGCACGACGAAATGGTCACCCGGTTTCCGCGCGGGGACGAATCTCCGCAGAAATCACCGAGCTCTACAACAAGGCGAACTGAACCGTCGTCCCTACTCGCACGTTTCGCCTGTCCGCGTCCGGCTGCACTGCTAGCCTGCGCGGACAGGCGAACACGGTGCGAAAATCAGGGGGAATGACGTGCGGGTGCGAAATGTCGTCGCGGCGAGAGTCGGCGCGGTTCTCGTCGGGATTGCGTCCCTGTTCTTCGGCGGCGTCGCGGGCGCGACGCCGCTGCCCGTGCCCTACCAGTTCCTCGCCGGCGTTCCCCTGGAACTCGGCAATCCCGGCGGGTCCGCGCCCGGCTCCAACGACTGGTCGTGCACCCCGACCGCGGAGCACCCGAATCCGGTGGTCCTCGTCCACGGCACCGGCGGAAACCGGCAGACCAACTGGGCAACCTATGCGCCACTCCTCGCCAACGAGGGGTACTGCGTCTACTCGCTGACCTACGGCGCCTACGAGCAGCTGCCCTGGCCGTTGAACGCGATCGGCGGGATGCGGCCGATGGAGGAGAGCGCGGCCGAACTGGGCGCGTTCGTGGACCGGGTGCTGGCGTCGACGGGGGCGGCCAAGGTCGACATCATCGGACACTCCCAGGGCACCTTGATGCCCACCTACTGGGTGAAATATCTCGGCGGCGCCGACAAGGTCGACCGGTACGTGTCCCTCGCACCGCTGTGGAAGGGGGAGGGCGCGTTCGACCTGCCCCGTGCCCTCGCGTCGTACCGCGATCTCGGTGTCGACGCGGCGGGCCCGGTGATGGCACCGTTGTGCGGCGCGTGCGGGCAGTTCCTTGCCGGCTCACGGTTCATGACCCAGCTGCGGGACGGCGGCGTCTACGCCCCCGGCGTCACCTACACGAACATCCTCACCCGGTACGACGAGCTGGTGGTGCCGTACACCAGCGGCTACGAGGAGGGCCCGAACGCGACCAACATCGTCGTCCAGGATCACTGCGCCCAGGATTTCGGCGACCACCTGTCGATCGCAGGCGAACCCGTTGCCGCCGCCCTGGTGCTCAACGCGCTCGATCCGGCGCATCCGCGGCCGGTCCCGTGCGTGTTCGTTCCGCCGGTGGTCGGCTGAGCGTCACCCGAAGGTCAGGACCTCGACGATCGGGCGGCGCGGGGTGTCGTTGAGTGGCGTGGGGCGGGTCGGGATTCCGACCCGCAGCAGCAGCTGCGGCACCTCCGCGCCGGGGATCAGCGTCCGGACGATGTCCCGGCTGCGGTCGATGTCGGTGAGATGGGTCAGCGGGCACGTCGCGAGCCGCTGCACCGTCGCTTCGAGCGCGATCGCGGACAGCGCCCGGCCGCACCGGAGCCACGCGGCGGCGTCGTCGGCGGTGGTGCTCAGGACGAGGACGGTCGATTCGTCGTCGGGGCCGTCGTCGGTGCGGGTCGCGCCGTGCGGATCGGGGAACCTGCGACCGACCGGTACGCGCTGCCGTTCGGTGCGGGTGGCAAGGGCGGCCTCCGGGATGCCGTCACCGTCCCGGATATGGCCCGCCCACCAGCGCAGTTCCGCCTGGTAGGAGGCGTCGTAGCGGCGCGCGGCCAGGCTCGACGCGGTCGCCTCCGCCAGGACGGGGCGGGCGTCGGCGCCCAGGAATGTCACCGTCACCTCCGCGCCTGCCGCGCCGAGCAGGTTCCGCAGCAGCGGGGTGTCGGGCAGCGGGGCGAACGCGGTTCGGTCGGTGCGCCTGCGCCGGATCGCCGCGAGCAGGTCGAAGTCGTGCGACTGTGGCCGGGCGTTGTTGGCGAACCGCATCGCCGCCACCAGTTGCGGGCGGGCGGGGTCGGGAAACAGGTCGATGTGCGTCTGCCAGCGCAGCGCGGTCAACGCGACGGTCAGATGCTGCAATGCGGCGCCGCAGCTGATCATCAGCTGGCGTCCGCGGGGGTCGGCGGCGACCAGCAGCCGGGCCGGGTCTGCGGACAGTTCGAGTCGGCCCGCGTCGTACCGCCACCGCCAGGGCTGGCTGTTGTGCACCGACGGTGCCCGGCACGCCAGGTCGACGGCGGTGCGCACCACCTCGGTGTCGGGAATGAGCGCGTCCATGGCGTTGTCCTCACTGTGCGGTGTGAGGACCAGTGTCGGCCTGGCGAAATCGGGCGACTAGGGCCGTTGGTCCCGACTTGGCCGGACGGATACGAGACCGGTCGGTCTCCCGGTGTTCGCTGTTGGCGTAGCGGCCGGTGGAAACGAAATACCTGGATGCCGCGTTGTCACGGGTAAGCATGCAGACTGTCCCCGTTGTCAATGGGATGGAGGCGGCGCAGGCCGCATCACCGGCCACTACAGTGGGAGGTGCGGCTCGTAAATCCCGCTGGGGATCTACCCATAAAGAACGTGAGGGAGAGCGATGTTCGAGAGGTTCACCGACCGCGCACGGCGCGTTGTTGTCCTGGCCCAGGAAGAGGCCCGGATGCTCAACCACAACTACATCGGCACCGAACACATCCTGCTCGGCCTCATCCACGAGGGCGAGGGTGTTGCGGCGAAGTCGTTGGAGTCGTTGGGCATCTCCCTCGAGGGCGTGCGCAGCCAGGTGGAAGAGATCATCGGTCAGGGCCAGCAGGCCCCGTCCGGTCACATCCCGTTCACCCCGCGCGCCAAGAAGGTGCTGGAGTTGAGCCTGCGCGAGGCGCTGCAGCTCGGCCACAACTACATCGGCACCGAGCACATCCTGCTCGGCCTGATCCGCGAGGGTGAGGGCGTCGCCGCCCAGGTGTTGGTCAAGCTCGGCGCCGACCTGAACCGGGTCCGTCAGCAGGTCATCCAGCTGCTGTCCGGCTACCAGGGCAAGGAGCCGCAGGAGACCAGCGGCGGCCGCGGCGAGGCCGGGACCCCGTCCACCTCCCTGGTCCTCGACCAGTTCGGCCGCAACCTGACGCAGGCCGCGCTCGAGGGCAAGCTCGACCCGGTCATCGGCCGCTCGAAGGAGATCGAGCGGGTGATGCAGGTGCTCAGCAGGCGCACCAAGAACAACCCGGTGTTGATCGGTGAGCCCGGCGTCGGCAAGACCGCCGTCGTCGAGGGTCTCGCGCAGGCGATCGTCAACGGTGAGGTCCCCGAGACCCTCAAGGACAAGCAGCTGTACACGCTCGACCTGGGTTCCCTGGTCGCGGGCAGCCGTTACCGCGGTGACTTCGAGGAGCGCCTGAAGAAGGTCCTCAAGGAGATCAACACCCGCGGCGACATCATTCTGTTCATCGACGAGCTGCACACCCTCGTCGGAGCGGGCGCGGCCGAGGGCGCGATCGACGCGGCGTCGATCCTCAAGCCGAAGCTGGCCCGCGGCGAGCTGCAGACGATCGGCGCGACCACCCTCGACGAGTACCGCAAGTACATCGAGAAGGACGCCGCTCTCGAGCGCCGCTTCCAGCCGGTGCAGGTCGGCGAGCCGACGGTCGAGCACACCATCGAGATCCTCAAGGGCCTGCGCGACCGGTACGAGGCGCACCACCGCGTCTCGATCACCGACGGCGCACTGGTCGCGGCGGCCACCCTCGCGGACCGCTACATCAACGACCGGTTCCTGCCGGACAAGGCGATCGACCTCATCGACGAGGCCGGTGCCCGGATGCGCATCCGCCGGATGACCGCGCCGCCGGACCTGCGCGAGTTCGACGACAAGATCGCCGACGCCCGCAGGGAGAAGGAGTCCGCGATCGACGCGCAGGACTTCGAGAAGGCCGCCAGCCTGCGCGACAAGGAGAAGCAGCTCGTCGCGCAGCGCGCCGAGCGTGAGAAGCAGTGGCGCTCCGGCGACCTGGACGTCATCGCGGAGGTCGACGACGAGCAGATCGCCGAGGTGCTCGGCAACTGGACCGGCATCCCGGTGTTCAAGCTGACCGAGGAGGAGACCACCCGGCTGCTCCGCATGGAGGATGAGCTGCACAAGCGGATCATCGGTCAGGAGGACGCGGTCAAGGCGGTCTCCAAGGCGATCCGGCGTACCCGCGCTGGCCTGAAGGATCCGAAGCGTCCGTCCGGTTCGTTCATCTTCGCCGGTCCGTCCGGCGTCGGTAAGACCGAGCTGTCCAAGGCCCTGGCGAACTTCCTGTTCGGCGACGACGACGCGCTCATCCAGATCGACATGGGCGAGTTCCATGACCGGTTCACCGCGTCGCGACTGTTCGGTGCCCCTCCCGGCTACGTCGGCTACGAGGAGGGCGGCCAGCTCACCGAGAAGGTGCGCCGCAAGCCGTTCTCGGTCGTGCTGTTCGACGAGATCGAGAAGGCCCACCAGGAGATCTACAACACGCTGCTGCAGGTGCTCGAGGACGGCCGCCTCACCGACGGTCAGGGCCGCACGGTCGACTTCAAGAACACCGTGCTGATCTTCACCTCGAACCTGGGCACCGCCGACATCTCGAAGGCGGTCGGGCTTGGCTTCACCTCCGGTAGCGGCAACGAGTCGAACTACGAGCGGATGAAGCTCAAGGTGCACGACGAGCTGAAGAAGCATTTCCGTCCCGAGTTCCTCAACCGCATCGACGACATCATCGTCTTCCACCAGCTGACGCAGGACCAGATCATCCAGATGGTCGACCTGATGATCGGCCGGGTGGAGAAGCAGCTGAAGAACAAGGACATGGACATCGAGCTGACCGAGCGGGCGAAGTCGCTGCTCGCGAAGCGCGGCTTCGATCCGGTGCTCGGTGCGCGGCCGCTGCGTCGCACCATCCAGCGCGAGATCGAGGACCAGCTGTCGGAGAAGATCCTCTTCAACGAGGTCGGCCCCGGTCAGATCGTCCTGGTCGACGTCGAGGGCTGGGACGGCGAGGGCGCGGGCGAGGACGCGAAGTTCACGTTCGCCCCGAGCCCGCGGCCGGTCGCGGTGCCGGACTCGTTGCCGGTCGACATGGCGAAGGCAGGCGAGGCCCCGGCCGAGGGCGGCGGCGCCGAGTAGGTCACGCATGACGAACGCCCCGCGAGCGAAGGCTCGCGGGGCGTTCGTCGTCCCTGTGCCCGGTGGTGGTTGCGGGAGCGTCAGGCGCGGGACGCCCGGTCGAGGCGCTCGGTCGGTCCCCGGTCAGCGTCGATGGACGTCACCAGCTCTCGGACGATTCCGAGCAGCGTCTCGTCGATCCGGGTCCGGGCCGCCGTCAGGGTCTCGGCCGTCAGGTCGTCAATGTCCGTGAGGCCTCACTCGCGCTCGAAGCGCGCGCGGACGGCGAGCATCTTCGCCCGCAACTCGTCCTCGGTGATCACCCCGCGCTCGAGCAGGGTGTGGGCGGTGACGATCGCCGATCTGGCGCGGACCGGGAACCCGACGTAGACCGACTCCCCGAGTGCGTCCTCCGCGTTGCGGCGGTCGAGATTGTCCAGCGCGCCCCGCCAGGACAGGCATTCGCACGTGGCCTGCATGCTCGACTCCCACGGTGACGGCGGGCCGTCCAGCTCGGGCAGGGCCTCCTCGCGCCGAGTTCCCGGGGCGAGGGTGGACAGCAGCACCTGATATCCGGTGCCGCCCATCACGCGCCAACCTCGGTCGGCGACTCGGTGGCGGTCCAGTCCACCTGCGGCAGCGCGACACCGATCATCGTGTCGCGGGTGACGATCGAAGCGAGCTGGTCTTCCGTCCAGCCCTCGGTGCCCTCGGGGCGCATCGGCATCACCATGAACCGCGACTTCTGATTCGAGTCGTGCACCCGGACCTCGACGTCGGCAGGGAAGTGCAGCCCGAACTCGCCGAGCACTTCCCGCGGCCAGCGCACCAGCCGACGCCGGTAGTTGGGGGTGCGATACCAGTCGGGAGACATGCCAAGGACCGGGCGCGGATAGCAGGAGCAGAGGGTGCACACGATGACGTTGTGCACGGTCGGGGTGTTCTCCAGGACGTAGAACCAGGTGTAGTCGCTCGGCGTTCCGGATCCGGTGGGGTCGCGCCAGTCGATGCCGATCTCCGCGCAGGTCTCGGTGCCGTCGGCGAGCAGGCGGGCCTTGAACTCCGGATCCGTCCATGCCTTTGCGACCAGACGCGACCCGGCCGCCGGGCCGATCGACTCCGCCCATTCGGAAAACCGGCGATGGTCCTCGTGGGAGAACAGGCCCTTCTCGATGGCGAGTTCGCGGATCGCGGTCTCAAGGACCTCGAACTCGCTGACCTCGGGAGACTCCTGAATCGGTGCGTGCTGGTCGTGGCTGTCGTTCACTGCGACTCCTCCTTGGCGTGCTCGAGCCACCGCTCGGAGCATTCGGTTTCGAGGGTGTCGCCGTCGCATCCGGTGTAGTTCGGCCAGAGCTCGCGTTGCCGGAAGCGGACCACGTAGAACGGCTCGGTGCGGCCGTCGTCGCGGCCCCACGCCTCGTCCTCGGGGATCACCCAGTCGGGACGGTGTTCGACGACGATTCCGGTGTGGCCTCGGGTGTAGGCCTGGGTCCGGGTGTGGAACATGGTCGTTGCGTCGCGGACGGTGACGCGATCGCCGATCTCGAATCTGGTCATGACGGTGCCTCCGCGCGCGCCCCGGTCAGCCTGGCCCGAACCTCGTCCAGCTTTGCCGAGAGTTCATCGGGTGTGACTAGGCCCTTGTTGATCAGCGTCTTTGCGGCGACGGTTGCCCAGCGTGCGTAGTACGGCAACCCGAAGTACAGGGTGGCACCGAGATCGTTCTCGGCCCGCCTGCGCTCCTCGGAGTTCCACACCCCGCGCCAGCCAAGGCATTCGCAGGTGACGTAGGTGTTCATCTCCCACTGCTCCTCGACCTTCTCCAGAAACGGCGTTGGCAGGTCGGGTTGCCCGCCGACGTCGTGCAGGACATGGCGAAGCGTGGCGAACAGGTCGTTGGAGATCGTGTAGGGGGAGTCGAGGGGAGTGCGGAGTGTGGGGGAGATGCGGGTGACCTCGCTCTGGAGGTCGTCGAACGTGCGGGGTGAACTCATGTCGAGTCCTTCGAAAAGATGTGTGCGACAACGCGAAAGGCTCAGTAGGTGATCCGCGCGGCGCGGGTCAGTGGCACGGCAGGCCAAGAAGGTGGCGGCCGTCGTGCATCAGTTCGTGCATGTACATGCCGGTGCGTGAGATCGCGCCCTGGTCGAATCCGACCAGGTACAGGGCGAGAAGTGCGAGGAGAACGATTCCGGCGGCGAGCAGGGCCGCGCCCATCGACTGCGTCGCGCTGCTTGGTGAATGGACTACAGCCATGTTTCCTCCCGGGAACGGCATGATCGTCGCGATTCAACGGGGTTCGGTTGTCGAGGCTACACCGTCCGCGGGCGCGGGCAGGGGGAATCGGGTGGCGGGCGGAGTCGGGGTGGTGTCCACTTGACCGGTGGCCATGAATGTCGATGCTCGGCCCGCGCGCGCCCTGCTCGTGCTGACGGGGCTGATTCTCGTTGCTGCGGTGGCGAATCTGAACCTGGCGGTCGCGAACGTGGCGTTGCCGGACATCGGGCGGGCCTTCGACGCGAGTCAGACCGAGTTGAATCTGATCGCCGTCGGCTACTCGGTGGGACTCGCCGCGTCGGTGCTCTATCTCGGTGCGGTCGGCGACCGCTACGGCCGGAAGCTGATGCTGATTCTCGGGATGACGCTGTCGGTACCGGTGTCGCTGCTGGCCGGGTACGCGCCGAACCCGGAGGTGCTGTTCGCGGCGCGCGTGGCAGGCGGCGTCTGCGCGGGTCTGGCGTATCCGACGACGCTGGCGTTGATCACCGCGTTGTGGTCGGGGCAGGCGCGGACCCGGGCGATCGCCCTGTGGTCGTCGATCGGGGGTGGGCTCACCGCGCTCGGTCCGCTGGTCGCGGGTGCGCTGCTCGAGCGATTCGACTGGGGGTCGGTGTTCCTGGTGACGATCCCGCTCGCGCTGGTGGCGTTGGCGATGACGGTGCTGGTTGTGCCGAGTCACGTCAACGAGTCCACCGATCCGGTCGACCACCTCGGGGGCCTGGTGTCGGTGGTCCTGGTCGCGGCGCTGGTCCTCGGGATCAACTTCGCACCCGTCGACGGGATGGCGGTGACCGCGATCTCCGCGTTGGGGATCGCGCTCGCCGCGGGCATCGCGTTCGTGATCCGGCAGGAACGGGCTCGGAATCCCTTGTACGACTTACACATTGCTCGACGCCGGATCTTCTGGGTCGCTGCGGTCGCGGGAATTATCGTGTTCGGAGCGTTGATGGGGACGATGTACATCAGCCAGCAGTACCTGCAGAACGTGCTCGGTTACTCGACCCTCGCGGCGGGCTCGGCGGCCCTGCCCGCCGCGCTGGTGATGGTTCTGGTGGCCCCCCGATCGGCGCGGCTCGTCGAGTCGCACGGGTCGCGTTTCACCCTGCTTGCCGGGTATGTCGCGATCGTCGCTGGACTGCTGGTGGCCTGGCTGATGTGGGACGAGACGGCGCACTATTGGCGGATCGCGCTCGGCTTCATGCTGCTCGGCGCGGGTGTCGGGCTGGCGGGCACCCCGGCCTCGCATTCGCTGACCGGGTCGGTTCCGGTGTTCCGGGCCGGAATGGCCTCGGGCACGGCCGATCTCCAGCGTGACCTTGGCGGAGCGATCGTGCAGTCCGTTCTCGGGTCCTTACTGACGGCCGGATACTCGGCATCGTTCGCGGCCACGATCGCGGCCACCCCACAGGCATCGGCGGTGAGCGAGCAGACGCAGGCCGCGCTGGAGAAGTCGTTCGCCGGCGCCGTGAACATCGCCGAGCGCTACCCGCAGTACTCGGAATCGATCCTTGCCGCCGCACGAGCGGCGTTCCTTGCCGGTGACGGTCGCGCGTACGCGGCGGCAATCGGAATCGTGCTGCTCGGCGCGGCGCTGGTGTTCCTGATGTACCCGAAGCGAGACGCGGAGCTGGCGCTCCTCGAGCGGTACCGCGCCGAGGATGCGACCGAGCCGATGGCGCGGTCCGGGCGGTGACCGGACCCGTCCGTCGTCCGGCACGACAGGGCGGCGGGGAGGGGGGAGACTGGGACGCATGCCCACTCGTACCGCACGCACCGCATGGAACGGCACTCTCCAGGATGGGTCCGGTCAGACGGAACTGACCAGTTCGGGCCTGGCGACATTCGACGTCTCCTTCCCCACCCGGGCCGCCGACGCCGCGAACGGCGCGACCAGTCCGGAGGAATTGATCGCGGCCGCCCATTCGGCCTGCTACGCGATGCAGTTGTCAGCGCTGATCGGGGAGGTGGGCGGGGTGCCGCAGAGCCTCGAGGTGACCGCGGTGGTGGGCCTCGGCCCCGACGATCCCGGATTCAAGCTGACCGGAATCGCGATCACCGTGCGCGCCGAGGTCGACGGACTCGATGCCGACGGCTTCGCGTCGGTTGCGCAGGCGGCGAAGGAATCATGCCCGGTCAGCAAGGCACTGACCGGCGTCGACATCACATTGGACGCCGCCCTCGTTTGATTCCGTACAAAAGATTGACCCTCGTCACCCGGCGAATTCTCGGTTATCCTGGATTCCGCCGCACTGACAGGTGAATACACCGTGAAGCGCGGAATTCCGTTTGAAATATCGGAATCTCCCTGGAAGTACCTGGCACAGGGTGAATGGCATCCGAAGGTCCAATGGTCGATGCCGTGGGTAGCACTTGTGCCGACGAACTGAGGATCACTCCCCGTGACGAACTCCGCCAAGGCTCCCGCTCGCCGTCTCGCCGCCAAGATCGCCCTGGTCGGCGTCTTGACCGCTCTCCCGGTCGGCGTCGTTGCCGCCCCGGCCGTTGCCACCAATCTCGGCGGCAGCTGCAACATCGACGGAAACGTGAAGGCAGTGAAGGACTGCCCCGCCGCGGAGTAGGCCGATGGTCAAGCCCGGTTCGGGGCGCGTGCAGGAACAAGATGTCGATGGTGGACGTTTCAACCATTCGTGACTCCCGAACCCGTTGACCAGTCCGCAGCCACCACCGTCGTGCTGGAGGTGTGGTCCGACATCGCCTGCCCGTGGTGCTACATCGGCAAGAAGCGCTTCGATACCGCGCTTGCGCTGTTCCCGCACCGCGACCGGGTGCAGGTGGTGTGGCGGTCGTACCTGCTGTCCCCGGACACCCCGGTCGGTCTGCGGCGCCCCGAGGTCGACGCCCTCGTCGAGATGAAGGGCATGCCCGCCGCCCAGGTGAAGCAGATGTTCGCGCACGTCGCGAGCACCGCGGCCGCGGACGGCCTGGTCATGGACTTCGACACCGTCATCGCCGCCAACACCGTCGACGCGCACCGGCTGATTCACTGGGCAGGGGAGCGTGGCGAGGACCTGATGTCCGCGCTGTTCCGCGCCCATTTCGAGCAGGGCCGGGTCGTCGACGACCGGGACGAACTGGTTGCGATCGCCGCCGAGGTCGGACTCGACGCGGGCGCCGCGCGGGCGGCACTGGACGCCGACGCCGAGGCGGATCGTGTCCGAGACGACGTTGAGCAGGCCCGCGCGCTCGGCGTCACCGGGGTCCCGTTCTTCGTCGCCAACCGTGCAATCGGCGTCTCGGGTGCGCAGCCCGTCGAGGTGTTCACCCAGTTGCTGGAGCGGGCGTACGCCGACGCCAACCCGATCGTCACCCTCGCAGGCGCGTCGGACGCCGACGGCTCCTGCACCGACGGCTCCTGCGCCGTCTGACCCCACCCGCGGGTTCCCTAATGTCACATTCGGGATCGTGAGGTGACCGAATGTGACATTAGGGAACGTTGGGTACCGGGGGTCGGGCTAGCTGGCGACGGCGGGCGCGCGCTGCGCACGCCCGGCGCGCTCGGTGAGAAACGCGAAACCGAGGCCGAGTGCCAGCCACAGCGTTGCCTGGATCGCCAGCGACGAGACCCGGAACTCCCACAGCAGGGTTGCCGGGAAGTCCTCCCCGACCTCGTTGACCCCCGGCATCAGCACATAGCCGACCGCGACGATCGCGAGGAAGGCCAGGGACGGCGCCCCGACCTGCACGGACAGGTAACCGGTCGACGCGACGAGCCGGGCCACGTACGCGGCGACACCGACCGCAACCAGTCCGAGGACCACCGTCGCCAGCCACAGCCAGGTGCGCTGATTGATCGTGTCGGGGTCGCCGACCGCGGGCGGGTTCGCCGGGTACTTGAAGAACGGCACCGCCTCGATCGCCAACCAACCGGCCCCGGCCAACGCCAGTGCGAGCGCCGGACCGGACATGGCGGTGACCCGCCGCGCGTAATGCGCGACGACGGCGAAGATCGCGCCGAGCGCGAGGCCGGCGAGCGTGGTCGCGAGAAACAGGCCGATGCGCTGGCCGTCGCGGCTGACCAGGGCATCCTCCCCGTGCGAGTGCCCCTCCTCGGCTGTCGCCCCGCCGTGCGCGCCCGCGTCGGCTGCGTGGTCCTCCGCCGGGGCGGCGGACTCCTCGATCGCGATGGCCGCATCGATGTGCGGTTCGCCGATCACGAAGGCGACGGCGCCGGCAAGCAGGCCCGCGACGAGGCCCGCGAGCAGGCCGCGGATGAGGAGTTTCGTGAAGTTCTCGGTCAGTGGCACGGCAGGCCCAGCAGGTGGCGACCGTCATGCATCAGTTCGTGCATGTACATGCCGGTGCGCGAGACCGCGCCCTGGTCGAACCCGACCAGGTACAGGGTCAGCATCGCGAGCAGGACGACACCCGCGATGATCAACGCGACACCGACCGATTCGGTCGACGTGCTGGGGGTGTGAACGACAGCCATAGGTTCCTCCTGGGATAAACGCGTCCCGCAAAGTCCATGCGATGGCGGCGGGGTCTGGCTGTCGAGGCAGTGCCTCGATCACAGTGGCGCGACCGCTCCGGAGTTGCACCGGAATTCCCGTCCGACATCGCTATTACTGGCGCACTGTCGCACCGAGGCGCCCGCCGTGTCAATTGGGACGAATCCCCCGCCCGCGGTACGGAACCGGCCGTGCCGCGGGCGAATCCGGTCAGGATGTCGCCGATCGTGGCTGCGACCACCGCGTGCCTGCCGCGCAAAATACCGGGCAGGCACGCGCAGGACCGTTGTGGTCAGCCCTGCTTCGCCGCGACGTCGAGCACGACCTCGAACTCGAGCAGCGAGGCGCCGGTCGCGACCGGCTTCTTCGCCTCACCCGCGTGCGCGGCGCGGGCGTCGCCGTCCCGCCACGCGGCGAAGGCGTCCTCCGATTCCCATTGCGTCACCACGAAGTAGCGGGTCTCCCCACCGGTCGGGCGCAGCAACTGGAAGCCGAGAAACCCGGGGGAGTTCTCAACGGTTCCGGCGCGCTGCGCGAAGCGCTTCTCGAGTTCGGGACCGGCGCCCTCGGGCACCTCGATTGCGTTGATCTTCACCACTGCCATGGCCGAGAGGGTACTCCCGATTCCTGCGAAGACCGCGACCTCACTCGGCGGTGGCGGCGCCGTCGCCGAGATGCTCGGTCAGCACGGCCATCTGGGTCCTGCCCGCATCGGCGTGCACCGCGCGTCCGGTGTCGGTCACGTCGACGAAGACGCCGCGACGGTCCGATTCGCACAGTGATCGCGCCACCAGGCCCGCCTTCTCGAGGCGGGCAACGCTGCGGGAGAGCGCGCTCGGGCTGAGGTACATGTCGGCGGCCAGTTCCTGCATGCGGGGATGCCTGCAGGTGACCGACACCAGCCGGTCCAGCGTCTCGAAGTCGCTCATGCTCAGCCCGTGTGCGCTCTGCATCCGCCGGTCGAGCTCGCACGCGATGCCGTTGTACCGGCTGAGCAGGGCGCGCCAACTCTCGCGCAGCTCCGCTTCTGAGGTCATGGCCGCATCATAGTGCGGCCCACAGATCAGTGCAAGGAAAATAAATGCAAAGAGAATTTATGCTTGTGCATTGATTGCACATGCATCTAGTCTGGCTGGCGTGACTTTCACCGAAACCGCCCCGAACCCAACGACATCGGATTCCTCAGTCCCGCAGCAGGGTTGGACCGGCCGGCTGTGGGGGATCCTCGCGGTGCTCTGCGTCGTGATGTTCCTGGACGGACTCGACGTCTCGATGGTCGGCGTCGCGCTCCCGTCCATCGGCACCGAACTCGGCCTCGACACGACCTCCCTGCAGTGGATCATCAACGGCTATGTGCTCGGCTTCGGCGGCCTGCTGCTGCTCGGTGGGCGCACCGCCGACCTGCTCGGCCGTCGCCGGGTCTTCCTCGCCGCACTGGCCGTCTTCGCGGTCGCCTCGTTGATCGGCGGCCTCGTCGACAACGGAACCCTGCTCATCGTCACGCGCTTCGTGAAGGGCCTCGCCGCGGCGTTCACCGCCCCGACCGCGATGTCCATCCTGACCACCACCTTCAGGGAGGGGCCTGCCCGCAACCGGGCGCTATCGATCTTCTCGGTGTTCGGTGCCAGCGGCTACTCGTCCGGCCTGATCCTCGGGGGGCTGCTCACCAGCGCGGGCTGGCGCTGGACATTCCTCATGCCGGTGCCGTTCGCGGCCGCGGCCCTCGCGGCGGCGTGGGTGCTGATCCCGCGGGACCGGCCCGCCGACAGCGGTGGTCACGACCTCGGTGGGGCGATCACCCTCGTCGCGGGCATGATGCTGGCCGTTTACACCGTCGTCTCCGCCCCGTCGCGGGGCTGGGCGGATCCGCTCACCCTTGGATCGTTCGCGCTCGCCGCCGTCCTGCTCGCGTCGTTCTTCCTGGTCGAGAACCGGGCGGCGCACCCGCTGGTGCGGCTGAGCATCCTTCGGGTCGGCACCATCGTGCGCGCCAATCTCAGCATCGTTGCGCTGTTCGGTTCCTACCTGAGCTTCCAGTTCATGATGACGATTTTCCTGCAGTCGGTCCTCGGCTGGTCGCCGTTGAAGATGGCGCTGGCGCTGCTCCCGACCGGATTGATCGTCGCCGTTGCCTCGCCGTTCGTCGGACGGCCGATCGACCGGTTCGGCACCTCGCCGATGATCCTGGCGGCGCTTGCCTCGCTCAGCCTCGGCTACCTGTGGTTCCTGTTCGTCGGCAACGATCAGCCGTCGTACGTGGTGGCCATCCTGCCCGCGGCGATCCTGCTCGGCGTCGGGTTCGCGCTCGGCTTCACCTCGATCATGGCGCAGGCCACCGCCGGGGTGGACGACGCGGAGCAGGGGCTGGCGTCGGGGCTGGTGCAGACCTCCGCCCAGGTCGGGGCCGCCCTCGTGCTGGCATTGACCACGGCGCTGGTCACGGCAGGCTCGCACACCGCCGAGGCGGCGGGCGCGGGCTTCGCGCAGTTCCGTCCAGGCCTCGTCCTGGTGACCGGGGTGGCGCTGGTCGGCCTCGCGATCACCGCCGCGCCGCTGATCCGGCGCCGTCGGTACACCGCGGTTCCCGCCCCCCGGCGGGACTGATCCGGGAGACTGCGCAACTGCGGCACGGTACCGGGCTAGCCTCGGTGCCGTGCTGCATGACGAGGGTGGGACGGGCCGACCGATTCTGTTGCTCCACGGGCTGATGGGCAGTGCCCGCACCTGGCGCCGACACGTGCCGTGGCTGCGCGAGCACGGGCACGTGTACACCTTCGACGCGGCGGGCCACGGCCGACCGGCACCCCCACGGTTGACCACCGAGGCGTTCGTCGACGACCTCACCGCCGCGCTCGCGCCGCTCGAGGAGCAGATCACCGTGATCGGCCACTCGATGGGCGGGCTGCACGGCTGGTGCTTCGCCGCCGCCAACCCCGACCGGGTGCGCGCCCTGGTTGTCGAGGACATGGCGCCGGACTTCCGTGGCCGTACCGCAGCGGACTGGGCGGCAATGATCGGTGCCTGGCCGACGCCGTTCCGCGACGAGCAGCACATGGTCGACTTCTTCGGACCCGTTGCCGCGCAGTACTTCATGGATTCGTTCGAGCGCCGGGAGGACGGATTTCACCTGCACGGTGAGGTGCCGGTGTGGCGCGACATCTCGGAGGAGTGGGGTACCCGCGACTTCTGGGCGCCGTGGTCGGCGGTGCGGGCGCCCGCACTGCTCCTGGAGGGGGAGTACACCATCACCCCGCCCGGTCAGATGCGCGCGATGGCCGAGACGGAACGGGGATCGACGACGCGATACGAACTGGTCGCGGGCGCCGGGCATCTGGTGCACGACGACCGGCCTGCCGAGTTTCGCGCTGCGGTGGAAGCGTTTCTGGACGGGTTGCCTGGTCACGTCCCCGCTCGGTGACCGTCACCCGCCGGGGTCGCCCGGGTGGCACCCGCGGCGAAGGCGCGCTCGAAGCCTGCCGCGCCAAGCGCGCTCGTCGCCGCGGCCGTGATCCGGTCGACGTCGCCACGCTCGCCCCCGGGCAGCGGTGCACCGACCGAGTCGCGAGCGGCCGCCGCGGCGCCGAGCAGTCGGGCGGCCGCCGCAGGCCACCCCGCCAGCACCTCGGCCCCGGCAAGGCCCTCCATTGCCAGGGCCGCAGCCCGGGGGTCGCCGAGGCGCAGCGCAGCGGCGTGCCCCTCCTCGTGCAGTGCGCGTGCGTGGTCGGCGTCGCCGCGCAGCTCGGCGAGGAAGCCGAGTTCGGCAAGCATGAGCGTGGTGATCGGACCGAAGTCGCTGCGCCTGCCCCAGTCGAGCATCGACCGGAGTCGGGGTTCCGCCTCCTCGAGGCGTCCGGCTCGGCGGTCCGTCAGTCCGAGCCCGATCTCGGCGGACACCTCCCCGTTCCGGTACCCGTGTTCCCGTGCAAGGCGCCGTGACCGCTCGTGCAGTTCGCGGGACGCGGCGAGATCACCGGTCAGGAGCGAGATTCGGGCCAGGCCGCACAGTCGATCGGTCACCTCGCGCCACAGGCCGAGCTCCCGAGCCACCCGGAGACCGTCGGCGTGCAGGCCCCGCGCGCGGGCGTAGTCGCCGGTGACTTCCGCGACAGTGGCGAGCGGGTAGGCAGCCTGGGCCTGACCCCAACGGTCGCCGAGCTCCCGGAAGATCGACATGGCCCGCTCGCCGTCGCGGGCGGTCGCGGCCAGTGCGTCCGGTCCGGTGTGGCACTGGGCCCGCGTGCACAGGGCCGCGCCCGTCGCCCACGGGTCGTCCTCCGCGCTCAGCCGGGCCAGCGCCAGGTCCGCCCATGCACGCCCGCCCACCACGTCGACGGCCCCGTATCTCGCGTACGCGAGGAACCAGGTGGCGCGGCCCCGGCCGGGGAACTCGCCGCCTGCCGGTGGCAGTGTTGGCTCGGTGCCGCGGTCGCCGGACCCGTCTGGTGTGTCACCAAGAATTCGAATTCCGCTGTGCCAGTGGGCGGCTCGGATGGCGATCGGATTCTCCGGGTCACCGGCGTTCCGCAGCGCCTCGCCGAGCCAGCGGTCGGCCTCGGTGAACCTGCCACGCAGCACCCAATACCAGGTCAGCGCGTCGGCCAGCCGCAGCCCGAGATCCGGGTGGTCGGCGCAGCCGACGGTCACAGCGCCGCGCAGATTCGCGCCTTCCGCGTCCAGCCGGGCCAGCCAGGCCGGCTGTGACTCTCGATGCAGGTGTGGCCGGGCGGTCTCGGCCAGTTCCGTGAAATGCAGGCAGTGCCGCCCGAGCGTCGCGTCGCGTTCCCCGGATTCGGCCAGCCGGTCGGCGGCGTAGACGCGGATCGACTCCAGGAGTCTGTATCTCGGTCCGTCCGGTGTCTCGGCAACGGACACCAGCGAACGGTCGACCAGACCGGAGATCAGGTCGAGCACATCGGACGCGTCGATGCCCGCATCCGAGCACACCACCTCGGCGGATTCGAGCGTGCAGCCGTCCGCGAAGACGGCAAGCCGATGGAACAGGGTGCGCTCGGCGGCGGTGAGCAGGGAACTGCTCCAGTCGATCATCGCGCGCAGGGTCTGTTGCCGCGGGGGCGCATCCCGGTAGCCGGAGGTCAGCAGCCCGAAACGGTCCTCGAGCCGCTCGAGCAGGCGGGCCACGCCGAGCACCCGGACGCGAGGTGCGGCCAGTTCCAGCGCGAGGGGGATCCCGTCGAGTCGCGCGCAGATCGCGGCCACCGCCGCGGCATTGTCCGGTGTCAGCGCGAAGCCGGGTGCCGACGCGGCGGCGCGGGAGACGAACAGTTGCACCGCGGCCGACTCCGCAATCGGCTCGTCGCCACGGGGGAGTCCCAACGGTTCCACGGCGAACAGTCTTTCGCCGCCGATCGCCAGCGGGGCCTGGCTGGTGGCGAGGATCCGCAGGCCGGGGGCGGCGGCGAGCAGGTGGCCCGCGACGAGGCCGACGGCGGCAACCAGGTGTTCGCAGTTGTCGATCACCAGCAGCGCCCGCCGGGTGCGGAGGACCTCGGTCAGGCGCTGGAGGTCGGTGCCGGTGTCGGGCGCGGGGAGGTCCGGAGTGGGGAGGTGCTCGCGGATGCCGAGCGCCGCCAGTGCCGCATCGGCGATGATCGAGGTGCCCGACTCCGGTGCGGGTGTCAGTGCTGCCAGCTCCACTAGCCAGGTGCCGTCCGGGCTCGAATCCCTCAGCTGCCGAGCGACTTCCACGGCGAGGCGGGTCTTGCCGACGCCGCCGGGGCCGGTGAGGGTGACCAATCGCGAGTCGTCGAGCGCGGCGCGAATGCCTGCCACCGCCGGAGCCCGCCCGACGAGGGCGGCGACCGGTACCGGCAGGTTGCCCCGCGGCGGGGGACCGCTCGCGTGGGCCCGCAGCACGCTGGGGTCGCCGCGCAGGATCGCGGTGTGCAGGGCAACGAGTTCCGGGTCGGGATCCAGGCCGAGGTCCTCCGCGAGGAGCGCACGCAGCCGCGCGAAACTCGCGAGCGCCTCCGGCTGCCGACCGGCCCGAGACAACGCCCGCATGTGGGCCCCGCGCAACCGGTTTCGGAGGGGGTTGCGGTCCACCAGGTCCGCCAGTTCGGCGACGAGCGTCGCGTGCTCGCCGAGTTCGAGGCGGGCCTCGGCCCGATCCTCAAGCGCGGTGAGCCGGGCCTCGTCGAGTCGGGCGGCGACGCCCCGGGCGAACGGACGGTCGGCGTGGTCGGCGAACGCCGGACCGCGCCAGAGTCCGAGGGCCTGATCGAGCAGGGCGATGCGCTCCCGAGGATCCGGCGCGGTCCGTGCCAGCGTCGTCAACCGGTCGAACTGGGCCGCGTCCACCGCATCGCCGTCGACCCTGAGCAGGTAGCCCGACGCCTCGAGCGCGACCGACTCCCGTCCCCCCGGCTCGGCCTCCCCGAACGCTCGGCGCAGCAGCGAAACCTTGGCCTGCAGGGTGTTCGGTGCGCTCGCCGGCGGCTCGTCACCCCACAGTGCCTCGATCAGTCGATCCGTGGACACCGGCCTGCCCGGCCGCACCAGCAGCGCGGCGAGCAGCGTGCGGACCTTGGGTTCGGTGATCGCGATCGGCTCGCCGCGCGCGGCCTCGACGCGTAGTGGGCCGAGGACTCCGAACCGCATGCCGCAACGGTAGTGCAGATCACCGACATCGCAGGGGGCGTCAGCGGACCGCAAGCGATACGCAAGGGGGTCCGTGCAGGCTCGGATCCGTCAGCAGCACACCGCCGCAGGAGAAAAGGGAAGGGCACACAATGAGCAGCAGCGCGAACGTCCCGGTCACCGTGATCGGACTCGGGCCGATGGGGCAGGCCATGGCCGGCGCGTACCTCGACAGGGGGCACCCGGTGACCGTGTGGAACCGGACGGCGAGCCGCGCGGACAACCTGGTCGCGAGGGGCGCGAGTCGAGCCCCGACACCCACCGAGGCCGTGCGGGCGAGTGAACTGGTGATCCTGAGCCTGACCGACTACGGCGCGATGTACGACATCCTCGACACGGTCGGGGACGCACTGGCCGGGCGGGTGGTGGTCAACCTCAGCTCCGACACCCCCGAGGCGACCCGGGTCGCGAGCGGGTGGCTCGCCGATCGGGGCGCCGACCTCCTGGTCGGCGGGGTGATGGTGCCCGCCCCGATGGTCGGGGGAGACGGCGCCTACGTCTTCTACAGCGGCTCCGCGGCAACCATGGACGCGCACCGGCAGACCCTCGCCGCAATCGGCCGACCCGATTATCGCGGTGCGGACCCGGCGCTCGCGCAGCTCTGGTACCAGGCGCAGCTGGAGGTGTTCCTGACCGCGCTGTCGAGCTTCGCGCACGCCGCCGCGCTCGTCGGCTCGGCCGGGGTGACCGCCACCGAACTCGTGCCCTATTCCGCGGAGACGTTCGCGTTGGCCGCGTCGATGCTGTCGGAGTCCGCGACCCGGTTCGACGTCGGCGATCATCGCGACGACGGTGCCAACGTCGCCATGATGGCGGCGACCGCCGACCACATCGTCGGCGCCAGCCGCGCCGCTGGCATCGATCTCGCGCTGCCGCTCGCGGTGCAGGAGCACTACGAGCGGGCCGTTGCGGCGGGGCACGGCCGGGACAGCTGGACCAGCCTGTTCGAGGTGATCCGCAAGCCGGGCGACCGCTGACCGAGGCGCACCGCCGCCCGGCCCCCGGGCTCGTCAGTGCTCGGGGCCGCCCTCGCCTGCCAGTGCGAACAACCCGTCCTCGGTCTGTTCGATCAGCCCGTCCACCAACAGCGACCCCAGCGCGCGGTCCCGCTGGGTCGGGTCGGCGTGCCACACCAGATCCAGACGGGCGCGTTCGACGGGGACGTGACTCTCGCGCAGCACGCCGAGCAGCAGGCCGCGCACCTGCCGGTCGGTGCCCGCGAACCGCTGCACCTTCCGCGGCGGGCCGGTGTGCGCGGGGCGGCCCGCGGCCACCCAGGCGCAGTCCGTCAGCGGACACCGGTCGCAGTCCGGGGTGCGGGCGGTGCACACCGTCGCACCGAGCTCCATCAACGCGGCGGAGAACACCGCGGCGCGGGCGCGGGTGCGGGGTAGCAGCGCCTCGGTGTCGGCGAGGTCCCTGCGGGTGGACGGATTCCCCGGTTCGGCGGACCCGTGCACCGCGCGGGCGACGACCCGTCGAACATTGGTGTCCACCACCGGAACTCGTTGACCGTAGGCGAAGCAGGCGACGGCCCGGGCGGTGTAGTCGCCGATGCCGGGCAGGGTGAGTAGCACCTGCACGTCGGCCGGGACCGCGTCGTCGTGGTCGGCGGCGAGGACGCCCGCGCACTCGTGCAGCCGCAGCGCCCGGCGCGGATAACCGAGCCGACCCCAGGCGCGCAGCACCTCGCCCTGGCTGGACGCGGCCATCGCTGACGGCACCGGCCAGCGCTGCACCCACTGCTCCCAGATCGGGGCAACCCGGGCCACCGGCGTCTGCTGCAGCATGATCTCGCTCATCAGGATGTGCCAGGCGGTCACGTCGTCGCGCCGCCAGGGCAGGTCACGGGCCGCACGCTCGTACCAGCCGATCAGCGCGGAGGAATTCACCGGAACGTCACACCTGTCCTTCGTCGATTCACCAGGTCGCCGCCATGTCCGATTCGGGGCCGGGTGCACAATGGCAGACATGCCGAATTCGAACCCCATTTCAGCCTGGAAGGCCCTCAAGCAGGGTAACGAGCGGTTCGTCAGCGACACCTCGCTGCACCCCAGTCAGGGCATCGCCGACCGGGCGAAGCTCGTGAACTCGCAGCATCCGACCGCAGTGCTGTTCGGATGCGGAGATTCGCGGGTCGCCGCGGAGATCATCTTCGACCAGGGACTCGGCGACATGTTCGTCGTGCGCACCGCCGGACATGTCATCGATAGCTCAGTTCTCGGTTCCATCGAGTATGCCGTCGACATCCTCAACGTGCCGCTGATCGTGGTGTTGGGCCACGACAGCTGCGGCGCGGTCGCCGCCACCCTCAAGGCCCTCGACAACGGCGAGGTGCCCGGCGGATTCATCCGGAGCATCGTCGAACGGGTCGCGCCGTCGATCCTGGTCGGGCGCAACGAGGGGCTGTCCACCATCGACGAGCTCGAAGGCAGGCATGTCGTCGAGACCGGTCATCTGCTGATGGAGCGGTCTCGGATCATCGCGGAGAGGGTCGAGAACGGCACCTGCGCGATCGTCGGCGTCACGTACACCCTCTCCGACGGCGGCATCAAGCTGCGCGGTTCGGTCGGGGAGATCGGGGAGGTCGTCGACGAGAAGGACGCCCTCTAGCGCCGGTCGGTGCGACACGCCGGACCTGGTGGCTGGTACCAATACCACGGGCACTTACCGTGGTAGCCGTGATGGAACCGTCCGGGCCGCTGCCCTCCGAGATCTACTGGCGACGTCGCTGGCTTGCCATCGGTGCAGCGGTCGTCGCGCTGGTCCTGCTGATCTGGATCGTCACCGCCCTCCGCGGCGGTGGCGACGACGATCCGACCGCCGAGGCGGCGGCCGCGAGCTCGTCCCTGACGTCGACGACCGCCGCCTCGGACACCACGTCCGCCACCGAGTCCGGTGCCGCGGACGGCGGCGAGTCGACGACCGAATCGGGCGACGACGCCCCGTCGGGCACCGCTGCCGCTGCACCGGCGGGTCAGTGTGCCGACAGCTCCCTCGCCATCAAGGTCAGCGCGGACAAGGCGACCTACCAGGCCGGGGAGGAACCCGAGTTCGGGATCGTCGTCACCAACATCGGCAACGCGTCGTGCGACCGGGATCTCGGCGCGGGCATGCAGCAGGTCCTCGTGTACAGCCTGGACGGCCAGCAGCGACTGTGGTCGAACAACGACTGCTACCCGAACTCGACCCCCGACGTGCGGACCCTCAAGCCGGGCGAGCAGGCCGCGTTCACGGTCAAGTGGTCCGGCTCGACGTCCGAGCCGGGGTGCGCGGCGCCCCGGACCCCGGTCGGCGCCGGCGCGTACTCCGTCGTCGGCCAGCTGGGGAACCTGCGTAGCTCCCCGGAGCCGTTCAACCTGAGCTGAGCTCCCGCCCGTCGGCCCCGCCCGTCCGCCGAGTGAACGGAACCGTTCAGTCGATCTAATCGAGTGAACGGAAGCGTTCAGTCGAACGGTCCCGCGATCGAGGTTTCGGCGAGCCGGGACAGGCCCTCCCTGATATGGCGGGCCCACAGGCCGCCGATCCCGTCGACCGACTGCAGGTCGGCGGCCGTCGCGGCCAGCAGGCCCTGCAGCGTCCCGAACGACGCGACCAGCCGGTGCACCTGGTGGAACTGCAGCCGCGGCACCCGCGCCAGCACCCGGTAGCCGCGGGGGCTCATCGGTGCGTCGAGGGCCTCGATCGTCGCCGGGTATCCGAATGCCCGTGCCAGGGTGGTCAGGTCCAGCAGGTCCGCGTCGGTGAGCTCGTCCAGCGCGGCGAGGGCACGCTCGACCGCCTCGGTGGATGGTTGGCCGGTGCCCGCCAGGTAGTCGCGCGCCACCAGCTGCCTGGCCACATCGTTGTCCCCGACGAGTTCCTCGAGTTGCAGCGCAAGTTGCCTGCCGTCGGTGCCGAGTTCGAGCACGTCGCGTTCGATTTCCACCGACACCCGACGCACCATCTCCAGCCGCTGTGACACGGTCAGCGCGTCGCGGAGGGTGACGAAGTCCTCGATCTCGACGACCGAGAGGGCGTTGGTGACCTCGGTGAGGCGCGACTTGTACCGCTCCAGGGTGGCGACCGCCTGGTTCGCGCGGGACAGGATCGTCGGCGACCCCTCCAGCACGTGCCGTACGCCGCCGACGTACACCGAGACGATGCTCATCGACTGGCTCACCGACACCACCGGGTACCCGGTCTGGATCGCGGTCCGCTCCGCCGCCCGGTGCCGGGTGCCGGACTCGACGGTGGGGATCTTGTAGTCCGGGACGAGCTGCACGTTCGCGCGGACGATCCGGGTGCCATCGGTGGACAGCACGACGGCACCGTCCATCTTCGACAGTTCCCGCAGTCGGGTCGGGGCGAACTCCACGTCGAGTTCGAACCCACCGTCGCAGAGTTCCTCGATCTGCGGGTCGTAGCCGAGCACGATCAGCGCACCGGTGCGTCCGCGCAGAATGCGTTCGAGCCCGTCCCGCAGTTCCGTCCCCGGCGCCAGCCTCGCGATCGTCTCGCGAAGCGTGGCCGCGGTGACCTCCATCGCCGTCCCCCCCCTTGCCTCGCCGTCGCCGAGTGGCGCGTGCCGGTGCGCGGGAGGCCGTCGTCCCGCGCAACTGTGTCGCGACTAGATTACCGAGACATGAGCGGTACCTGGACGTTGCCTGATGATCTCGAGATTCCCACCCGACCGGATTTCTTCCCGGAGCCCGGCGGAGCACTGCCCCAGCACTGGGCGAAGTGCTTCGGGTGCGGTGACGACCAGCCCACCGGACTCGTCATGCACTTCACCGCGACCGAGGGCATCGAGGTGGTCGGCAGGCTGACCGTCGCGTCCCGCTACCAGGGCGGCCCCGGCGTGATCCACGGCGGGATCCTCACGACCGCGTTCGATGAGACGCAGGGCATGGCGTGCATGGTGCTCGGCGTGCCGGTGGTGACCGGGCACCTGCAGATCGACTTCGCCCGGCCGATCCCGCTCGGGTCGGTGCTCGAGTTCCGAGCCCGGATCGACGGTCTCGTCCGGCGGAAGGCGTACACCAGTTCCGAGGTCCGGATCGTGGAGGGGCCCGCGGCGAGCGACGAGGTGGCCGCGACGTCGCGGGGCCTGTTCCTCACCATCAAGCCCGAGCACTTCACGCCGATGGCCGAATTCGTCGACGGGGAGCCCACCGCACCGAGCTTCGGCAATTCGACGCTGTAGGGCCTGCCTCCTAGACCACCTCCATCCGGCGCGGCACCGCGCGCAGCGCCTCCCTGATGGTCGCGACCTCGTCGACCCGCATGCCCTTCGGATGCGGGCCGGAGTCGCGCGGCACCACGGCATGAGTGAAGCCGAGGCGTTTGGCCTCGGCGAGCCTGCGTCCGACGGCGGTGACCCGGCGGACCTCGCCTGCCAGCCCGACCTCGCCGAGCACCACGAGCCCGGACGGCAGCGGCTTGTCACGGTCGGCGGACACGATGGCCAGCGCCAACGCCAGGTCGGCGGACGGTTCGGTCAACCGCATCCCGCCGACGGTGGCGGCGTACACCTCCTTGTCGTGGGTGCGGATGCTCGCGTGCTTGGCGAGGACCGCGAGGACCATCGCGACCCGGGCGGCGTCCATGCCGCTCACCGCGCGGCGCGGTGACGGGTTCTGCGTCGGCACGACCAGCCCCTGCACCTCCCCGAGGAGGGCGCGTTTGCCGTCCATCGCGACGGTCACCGCGGTCCCGGGAGCGGTGTCGTCGCGGTGGTGGAGGAACAGGCCGGACGGGTCGGTGACGCATTCGATGCCGTCCTCGTGCAGTTCGAAGCAGCCGACCTCGTCGGCCGACCCGAACCGGTTCTTGACCCCGCGGAGCATCCGCAGCGTCGAATGCTTGTCGCCCTCGAAGTGCAGCACCACGTCCACCAGGTGTTCGAGGGCGCGGGGGCCCGCGACGGCGCCGTCCTTGGTGACGTGCCCGATGAGCAGCACCGGGATGCCGCTGGTCTTGGCGAGGGTGGTCAGGGCCGCGGTGATCGCGCGGACCTGCGTCACCCCGCCGGTGACGCCGTCGACGTCGGCGGCGAGCATCGTCTGCACCGAGTCGACGATCAGCAGGGTCGGCTTCACCTGCTCGACGTGCCCGAACACGGTCGCGAGATCCGATTCCGCCGCCAGGTACACCCGGTCGTGGACCGCGCCGGTGCGGTCGGCGCGCAGACGCACCTGGCCTGCCGATTCCTCGCCCGTCACGTAGAGGGACCGGTCGTCGGGGCCGCGGCGCGCCCAACGGTGCACCACCTCCAGCAGCAGCGTCGACTTCCCGACACCGGGCTCGCCGGCGAGCAGCACCACCGACCCCGGCACGATCCCGCCGCCCAGCACCCGGTCGAGTTCGGGCACGCCGGTCGGTTTGGCCCGGCTGACGGTGGCACTGACCTGAGTCAGGGGGGTCGCGGGCGAGGTGGGCGTCAGCCCGGTGCCCGCACGGGCGGCGCTGGCGCCGGGCCGGTTGGCGACGGCGGTGAGGACGGGCGCGGCCTCCTCGACGGACCCCCACTCACCGCATTCCGGGCAGCGGCCGACCCACTTCGCGACGGCGTACTGGCAGGCGGTGCAGCGGTAGCTGGTCTTCGGTTTGGCCACGCCGGTGAGCCTAGGACCCGGCACCGACATTTAGCCTGACGGCGGGGCTCGCGGGCGGGTTCGGTCAGGAGACCGTCGCGGACCGGTGCTTCGCGGCGAGGGCCCGGTACCCCTCCGCGTTGTGCCCGATGTGCGCGACCTCCTCGTCGGTGAGTTGGCGCCGCACCTTCGCGGGCACCCCGGCGACCAGCGACCGGTCCGGGATCTCGGTGCCCTCGAGGACCACCGCGCCCGCCGCGACGAGGCAGTGCGCGCCGAGGCGGGCACCGTTGAGGACGACGGCGCCCATCCCGATCAGCGTGGCGTCGCCGATGGTGCAGCCGTGCAGGACCGCGTTGTGCCCGACGCTGACGTTCGCGCCGACCGTGAGCGGCAGCCCGGGATCGGCGTGCAGCGTGACGTTGTCCTGGATGTTGCTTCCGGTGCCGACCGTGATCGATTCGGCGTCGCCGCGCGCGACCGCGCCGTACCAGATGCTGGCCTGCTCGCCGAGGGTCACGTCACCGATGACGGTGGCGGTCGGTGCCAGCCATGCCGAGTCGGCGACGGTTGGCGTCGCGTCGTCGAAGGACACCACGTGCGGACCGGTCATGCGCTTCTCCTGATCGTCGGTCGAGCAGACTGTGCTGCACTCTATTTCGCGCTGCCCCCGGAACGACCGTGGCCCCCGACCTGGTACAGGTCGGGGGCCACGGCGGCGGTTCGGATCAGTGGCCGCCGACGAGTTCGGCCAGCGTGCCGGTGCCCGCGTTGCCGGAGACGTCGGACTCGTGGCGGTCGAGGACCGGGCCCGCGTCGACGGGGGCGTCAACGGTGATCTCCCCGGAGCGCTCGAACGTGAACGTGACCGGAACGGTCAGGCCGGGCCGGACGGTCTCGGCGACGTCGTTCAGGGTGACCAGGATGATGTCGGACTCGATCTGCTCGCCGTCGTCGGTCACCGTTGCGTCGGGGGTGCCCGCGCTCAGCGCGGTCTGCGGCTTGATCACCCGGCCGCCGACCTCGCCCGCGATGGTGACGGAGGCCGCCTTGTCGGTGGTGATCTTGGTGAGCCGCTCCGGCTGGAACTCGCTCTCGTTCACAGCGGTGAAGGCGAGGGCAACGGTGCCGCCCGCTTCCAGGCTGTGCTCGGACGCCGAGTCGGGGTACACGATGTGCACATTGCGCAGCGAGATGTCGCCCTGGTTGGCGTAGTTGCCGTTGACCGCGGCGACCTGCGTCGCGGTCTGGGAGATCTGGCCCGCGCTGCAGGCGGACAGCGAGATGGCCGCGGCTGCGGCCAGGGCAACGGCGGTGGCGACTCGGCGAGTCGACGCGTTCAGTGCTGTCACGGGGTGTCCTCCACGGCGTCGGGTCGTGTAACTCAACTAGGCAGAGTAGTAGTCACGCGGACATCGCGCGTCCCCGGGTCGATCTTCCCGGGTTGCGCACCGTTCGCGGGGTGCGCAAATCCCGGGGGGACGGGCCCCCGATCGGGTCCCGTCGATGCATGTTCGTGACCTCGTGTCAACCCCTCTGATCAGCCCACTGTGCGTCTGACCAGGGACGTTGGAACCGGTATCGGGAGAACCCGTGATAAACTGGGCAGATCGAAAGGGGCACGGGACAGATGATTTTTAAGGTCGGAGACACCGTCGTATACCCCCACCACGGAGCGGCGCTGATCGAGGCAATCGAAACTCGCACCATCAAGGGTGAAGCAAAGGAATATCTCGTACTGAAGGTCGCGCAGGGCGACCTCACCGTCCGGGTCCCCGCAGAGAACGCCGAGTACGTCGGCGTTCGTGACGTGGTGGGCCAGGAGGGTCTGGACAAGGTCTTCCAGGTGCTGCGCGCACCGCACACCGAGGAGCCGACCAACTGGTCGCGGCGGTACAAGGCCAACCTGGAGAAGCTGGCCTCCGGCGATGTGAACAAGGTGGCGGAGGTCGTCCGTGACCTGTGGCGTCGCGAGCAGGACCGCGGCCTGTCCGCGGGGGAGAAGCGGATGCTCGCCAAGGCTCGCCAGATCCTCGTCGGTGAGCTCGCGCTCGCCGAGGGCACCGACGACGCCAAGGCCGAAACCATTCTCGATGAGGTCCTCGCGGCTGCGTCCTGACGCCCGACGCAGGACGATGCAGACACGAATGCACCACAGATGAACACCGTGACAGGCCCGGCCGACGCACCCAGCGGAGGCCGGGTCGTCGCATTGGTGCCCGCGGCGGGGCAGGGCACCCGGCTCGGGGCGGGGATACCGAAGGCGTTCGTGACGCTGCGCGGCCGGACGCTGCTGCAGTGTGCCGTCGGCGGACTCCTCGACTCCGGCGCCGTCGACCGCGTCGTGGTGATCGTGCCGCCCGACGATGTCGACCGGATCCGCGGTGAGCTGCCCGCTGGCGTCGACGTCGTCGGCGGCGGAGCGGAACGGACCGACTCGGTGCGGGCGGGCATCGCCGCGGCGGGGGACGCGGACCTGCTGCTCGTGCACGACGCCGCCCGCGCGCTCACCCCGCCCACCCTGATCGCCAGGGTGGTCGCCGAGTTGCGGGCGGGCCGCGACGCGGTGGTGCCCGCCCTCCCGGTCGCCGACACCATCAAGACGGTGGACCTGCTCGGCGTGGTCACTGGGACCCCGGATCGGTCGCAGCTGCGGGCCGTGCAGACCCCGCAGGGCTTCGCCGCGGAACTGCTCCGGCGGGCATACCTGGCCGCCGACACGATCGCCACCGACGACGCCGGACTGGTCGAACGAATCGGTGCGCGGGTCCGCACCATCGCCGGCGAACCCCTCGCCTTCAAGATCACCACACCGCTCGACCTCGCGCTGGCGCGGGCGTTGACGGACCCCGACACCAACGAATAGGAGTGCGCGGCAGTGCGAGTGGGCATCGGAACGGATGTGCATCCGATCGAGACGGGACGGCCATGCTGGATCGCGGGCATCCTGTTCGAGGGCGAGGACGGATGCGCGGGCCATTCCGACGGTGACGTCGCCGCGCACGCGCTGTGCGACGCGCTGCTGTCCGCGGCGGGCCTCGGCGACCTGGGTTCGGTGTTCGGCACCGGCCGCCCCGAGTGGGACGGTGCGAGCGGGGCGACCCTGCTCATCGAGGTCCGCAGGCTGCTCCGTGAACACGGCTTCGAGGTCGGCAACGCCGCGGTCCAGGTGATCGGCAACCGGCCGAAGGTCGGGCCCCGGCGGGCCGAGGCGCAGGACACCCTCTCGGCGGTTCTCGGGGCGCCCGTCTCGGTGTCCGCGACGACCACCGACGGCCTTGGGCTGACCGGACGCGGTGAGGGCATCGCCGCGGTCGCGACCGCGCTGGTCATCACCGCAGCGGCGGACCGGTAGGATCGCACGTCGTGACCCTGCGACTGTTCGACACCGAAACGCGGGCCCTGCGTGAGTTCGTCCCGCTGGTCCCCGGCTACGCGTCGATCTACCTGTGTGGGGCCACCGTGCAGGGCGAGCCGCACATCGGTCACGTGCGCAGCGGGGTGGCGTTCGACGTGCTCCGCCGCTGGCTGACCGCGCACGGCAACGACGTCGCGTTCGTCCGCAATGTCACGGACATCGACGACAAGATCCTGAACAAGGCCGCCGACGCGGGCCGGCCGTGGTGGGAGTGGGCCGCGACCTACGAGCGGTCGTTTACCTGGGCGTACGACCAGCTCGGGGTGCTGCCGCCGTCGGTCGAGCCGCGGGCCACCGGACACATCACCCAGATGGTCGAGCTGATGCAGCGTCTCATCGACGCCGGGCACGCCTACCCGTCCGCGGGCGACGTGTACTTCGACGTGCTCAGCTGGAAGGCATACGGGGCGCTGTCCGGGCACAAGCTCGACGACGTGCACCAGGGTGAAAGCGCAGCCGAGGGCAAGCGCGACCCGCGGGACTTCACGCTGTGGAAGGCGCAGAAGCCGGGCGAGCCGTCCTGGCCCACGCCGTGGGGACGCGGGCGACCCGGCTGGCATCTCGAGTGTTCCGCGATGGCGGGTGCCTACCTGGGAGCCGAGTTCGACATCCACTGCGGTGGACTGGACCTGGTGTTCCCGCACCACGAGAACGAGCTCGCCCAATCGCGCGCCGCCGGCGACGGGTTCGCCAGGTACTGGCTGCACAACGGTTGGGTCACCATGGGCGGCGAGAAGATGTCCAAGTCCCTCGGCAACGTGCTGTCCGTCCCCAACGTTCTGAAAAGGGTGCGGCCCCAGGAGCTTCGGTTCTATCTCGGCGGCGCGCACTACCGGTCGATGCTGGAGTACTCCGATCACGCGCTCGATGTCGCCGCCGAGACCTACCGCGGTATCGAGGCGTTCGTGCTCAAGACCGCCGAGCGTGCGGGCGACGTACCGGTCGGCACCTGGACCGAGGCGTTCGCTGCCGCGCTCGACGACGACCTCGGGGTGCCGAAGGCGCTCGCCGAAATCCACGGCCGCCAGCGGGAGGGCAACCGGGCGCTGACCGCGGGCGACCTCGACACGGCAGTCGTGATCGCCGGGCAGGTGCGGGCGATGATGGGCATCCTTGGTGTCGATCCGCTCGACCCGCACTGGGCACGCGAATCCGGCGACGCCACCGCCGCCCTCGACGCACTGGACGTGCTGGTCCGCGCCACCCTCGACGCCCGCCAGCAGGCCAAGGCGGACAGGGACTGGGCGGCGGCCGACGCGATCCGGGACCGGCTCGCCGCCGCGGGCATCGCGGTCACCGATACGGCAAACGGGCCAGAGTGGTCCCTCGAGAAGAACCGCAACGAAGCAGGGTAGTGATGGCAGGCAATTCGAGCAGGCGCGGCGCGGTCCGCAAGAGCGGCACCAAGAAGGGGCAGGTCACCGGCTCCGGCGGCAAGGGGCGGCGCAGCCTCGAGGGCCGGGGGGCCACCCCGCCTGCGGTCGAGCGGACCAAGCACCCCGCCGCGAAGCGGGCCCGGGCGGCCGAGAAGGCCGCGGCCTCCGGACGTCCCGGCGGCAGCGCGCCCCGCGGTCGTGGCGGATCGCCGCGCAAGGGCGACGCAGGCCCGGAGAACGTCCTCGGCCGCAACCCCGTCCTGGAATGCCTGCGGGCCGGTGTGCCCGCGACCGCGCTGTACGTCGCGGTCGGCACCGAGAGCGACGACCGGTTGTCCGAAAGCGTCCAGATCGCCGCGGACAAGGGCATCTCCATCCTCGAGGTGCCGCGCACCGATCTGGACCGGATGAGTGCCAACGGCCTGCACCAGGGTGTCGCGCTGCAGGTGCCGCCGTTCCGGTACGCGCACCCGGACGATCTTCTCGCCAATGCCCGCGCCCAACAGGAGCCCGCGCTGCTGGTGGCGCTCGACAACATCACCGACCCCCGCAACCTCGGCGCCGTGGTCCGTTCGGTGGCTGCGTTCGGCGGTCACGGCGTGGTGATCCCCCAGCGGCGCAGCGCATCGGTCACGGCCGTTGCCTGGCGCACCAGCGCGGGCGCCGCGGCCCGGCTCCCGATCGCGCAGGCCACCAACCTCACCCGCACCCTCAAGGACTGGGCCGCGAAGGGCGTGCAGGTCGTCGGCCTCGACGCGGGCGGCGACACCACCCTCGACGAGTACGACGGCACCGGCCCGGTTGTGGTCGTCGTCGGCTCCGAGGGCAAGGGCCTCTCTCGTCTGGTCCGCGAAACCTGCGACAGCATCCTGTCCATCCCGATGGCGGGCCCCGTCGAGTCGCTCAACGCGTCCGTCGCCGCGGGCGTCGTCCTCGCCGACATCGCCCGCCAGAGGCGCTGACGCGCCCGTGCGCGATTTTTACCCCAACTGGGGTAAAAATCGCTCACAGTCGCTGATCTGCGGAGAAGCGGACGACGTCCCCGGGCACCAGTTGTGCGGCCGCGCCCAGATCCGCGTCGGCCACGACCGCGATCACCGGGTATCCGCCGGTCACCGGGTGGTCGGCGAGAAAGAGGACGGGTAGCCCGCTGCCGGGAACCTGCAGTGCCCCCGGAACCATGCCCTCACTGGGCAGTTCGGCGGTCACCGCTCGGACGAGGGGCGTGGGTCCGGCGAGCCGGGCGCCAACACGGTTGGTCTCGGTGGTCACCGTCCACGCCTGCTCGGTCAGGACGCGCAGCGCGCCGGGATCGAACATGTCCGCGCGAGGACCGATCCGCACCCGAAGCACGGCCGGTCGTGGCGGGGTGGGTGGCGGCGGGACGAGATCCGATGCGGGCCACTCCCGGGGGGACGGTCCGATCGGCAGCCGATCGCCGGCCCGAACGGGATCGGGACCGAGGCCGGCGAGGGTATCGGTTGCCCGGCTGCCGAGGGTGACGGGCGCGTCCACGCCGCCGCGCACTGCCAGGTAGCTGCGCAGGCCGCCGGTCACCCGGCCGAGGGCGAGTACGTCGCCGGGGGCCAGGTGCACGACGGTGTAGTCGGGGTGCGGAACCCCGTTGACGGACAGCGGAACCCGAGCCCCGGTGACCGCGACGGTGGCCGGCGCGGCGGCGCGCACTCGCAGTCCGCCGAGCAGCACCTCAAGGGTCGCCGCGTGGGGTGCGTTGCCCACCAGTCGGTTTGCGGTGTCGTGGGAGGTGAGGTCGGCGGCGCCCGACCGCCCGACCCCGAGGTGTGCGTAGCCGGGTCGACCCCGGTCCTGCACGGTGACCGATGCGCCGACCCGCTCAACGAGAAGCCATCCCACGAAACTGATTGTCGCGCATCCCTGGCGGCGGCGCCGGAGCGCCGTAGCATCACCGCATGGTGACCGCGCTGCTCTACGGTCTGGGGACCGCGCTGCCGATGCTCGTCGGCGCCTTCGTCGGGTTGCGGTACGACCTGCCCCGTCCGCTGCTGGCCGCATTGATGGCGTTCGGGTCGGGCGCGATGGTGGCCGCCGTGTCGACGGAACTGTTCCAGCCCGCGTTCGAGGCCGAGGGCATTGTGGTGGCCGGTGTCGCGCTGATGCTCGGTGCGCTGGTCTACGTCGTCGCCGACCGCCTGATCGAGAACAAGCTCGGCGCCGCCGCACTCGGGTGGGCACTGATGCTGGGTGCACTGCTCGACGGGATCCCGGAGAACACGGCTCTCGGCGTCTCCCTCGGTGTCGAGGGCGGGCTGGTCCTGCTGGTCGCGATCGCGGTCGGCAACGTGCCCGAGGCGGTTGCGGGTGCGGCGTCGATGCGGGCGCAGCCGAACTTCGACCGTCGCAGGGCCGCGCTGCTGTGGACGGTCACCGCCGTCGTGCTGATCCTCGTCGTGGTCGCGGCATATGCCGCGGCCGACAGCATCTCCCCGCAGCGGATCGCGGTGATCCAGGCGTTCGCTGGCGGTGCCACGATCGCGGTGCTCGCCGACTCGTTGATGCCGGAGGCGTACCGGGAGGGCGGCTGGTGGGTCGGGCTGTCGACGGCGCTCGGCTTCCTGGTCGCGTTCGCCCTGGGTGGCTGAATCTCGGCCCAGCCAACCGCTGAATGGGGGTTCATGCGTCACCTGCTCGCCCAGATCGACGCATGAACCCCCGTTCAATGCTTCGGGGGGGTTAGACGGGGTGGAAGCGGACGGTGGCGCCGGGTCGCAGCAGGGCAGGCGGATCGCGGTCCGCATCCCACAACCGGGCATCGGTGGTGCCGATGAGCTGCCAGCCGCCAGGCGACGATCGCGGATAGACGCCGGAGAACTCGCCAGCCAACCCGACCGCGCCAGCGGGAACAGCGGTGCGGGGCGTCCCTCGGCGCGGGACGTGCAGCGACGCAGGCCCCCCGACGAGGTAACCGAATCCGGGGGCGAAGCCGGCGAACGCGACCGTCCACGTCGCGGCGGTGTGCGCGGCAACCACCCCATCGACCCCGAGCCCGGTCAGCGCCGCCACCTCGTCGAGGTCCGGCCCGTCGTACCGGACGCCGACCCGGACGGTATCCCGGCGCCCGGTGTCCGCGTCCGGCAGCGGCGGGGTGTCGCGCAGCCAGCCGAGCACCGTCGCCCGGTCGACGACCGTCCGGTCGAAACGCACCAGGATGGTGCGGGCCGCGGGGACCACCTCGTCGACTCCGACCGGGCGGGTCCCGTCGAGCGCCCGGAACGCCGCGAGAACCGCGTCGAGGGAGTCGAACTCGGCGAGCATCGCGCTGTCCCCGACGTCGAGGATGCGCATCACACGAAGGGCGCCACGTCGACGCCCGCGCCGTCGAGCCGTTCCCGGATCCTGACCGCCATCGCGACGGCGCCCGGCGAGTCGCCGTGCACGCACACCGACTCCGGCCGGGCCTCGAGGACGGTGCCGTCGACGGCCTCGACCCGACCGTCCTCGACCATCCGAAGCACCCGCGCGGCGACGGCGTCCGGGTCGGTCAGCACGGCCCCCGGCTGCGAGCGCGGGACCAGTTCGCCGGTCGGCAGGTAGCCGCGGTCCGCGAACGCCTCGGTGACGGTGCGCAGTCCGGCCGCCTTCGCCTCGGCGAGGAACACCGACCCGGGAAGCCCGAGGACCGGAAGGGTCGGGTCGTATGCGACGACCGCCGCCACCACCGCCCGCGCCTGTTCGCGGTGTCGGACCACCGTGTTGTACAGCGCACCATGCGGTTTGACGTACCCGACCGCGGACCCGGACACCTGCGCGAGGCCGTTGAGCGCGCCGATCTGGTAGATCACGTCGGCGGTGAGATCGGCGGGGGAGACGTCGATGAACCGGCGGCCGAAGCCGGCCAGGTCGCGGTAGCCGACCTGGGCGCCGATCCGGACCCGGCGCGCGGCGGCGGACCGGCACGTCGACAGCAGGGTGGCCGGGTCGCCCGCATGGAAACCGCAGGCCACGTTCGCGCTGGTCACCAGCGCCAGCATCGCGGCGTCGTCGCCGAGGCGCCAGGTGCCGAAGCTTTCGCCGAGGTCGCTGTTGAGATCGATCATCGCCACGGGGCTGATCCTAGGCCGCGACCGCGAGCCGCCCGACACATCAGGCCGCGACGAGCCGCCCGACACATCAGGCCGCGACGAGCCGCCCGACACATCAGGCCGCGACGAGCCGCCCGACACATCAGGCCGCGACGAGCCGCCCCATGTTCGCGCGGCGCCGCGACCCGACGAACCGGCAGATCAGGTAGATCACGAACGAAATGGTGGTGACGAACGTCGACACCGGCACCCCGGGCGCGAGGGAGAGCAGGATCCCGCCGACCGCAGCGAGTTCGGCGAACAGGATCGCGAGCAGTGTCGTCTTCAGCGGGCTCGAGGTGATCCGGGCGGCCGCGGCGGCAGGCGTGATCAGCAGCGACAGCACCAACAGCGCACCGACGATCTGGACGCCGAGGGCGGCGGCGACGCCGACGAGGACAGCGAACACCAGTGACAGCCCGCGGACCGGGACGCCCCGCGCCCGCGCGACGTCGGGGTCGGTGCTCGCGAACAGCAGCGGCCGGTACACGAGCACCAGCACGGCGAGCACGGCAACCGCGCACACCAGCAGCAGCTGCAGACCGCTGTTGCCGACGCCGACGATCTGCCCGACGAGGAGTGAGAAGCTGGTGCCGGTGCGGCCGGGATAGAGCCACATGAACAGCACCGACAGACCGAGGCCGAACGACATGATGACCCCGATCACCGAATCCCGTTCGCGCGCCTTGCTGCCGAGCAGCGCGAACAGGACGGCGGCGATCACCGAGCCGACGATGGCGCCGACCCCGACGCTGATCCCGGCGAGCAGGGCGGCGGACGCACCGGTCAGTGACAGTTCGCTGGTGCCGTGCACGGCGAACGACATCTGCCTGCTGATGATCAGCGGGCCGATCGCGCCCGCGAGCAGGCCGAGGATCGCGGCCGCCAGCAGCGCCTGCTGGACGAAGTCGTACTGCAGCAGGTCGAGCGTGGTCCGCCAGTCGAGCATGCTCGACAGCGCGTCGGAGAGTTTGTCGTTCATGCGTCGCGGTCCTCGTGGTGTGCGCAGTCGGTGCTCAGTTCGCCAGCGCCGCCGAGCGCGTCGATCGCGTCGCCGGTCCCGACGACGACGAGCCTGCCGCGTACGTGCAGCACCTCGACCTCGGTGCGGTACAGCTCGGACAGCACCCGCGAGGTCATCACCTCGGCGGCGGTGCCGATCCGGAACCGGCCGTCAACGAGGTAGAGGACGCGGTCGACGAGCGGCAGGATCGGGTTGATCTCGTGGGTGACGAACAGGACCGCGGTGTCGTGGCTGCGGCGCCTGCGGTCGATCAGGTCGGACACGCGATGCTGGTTCGCCAGGTCCAGGCTGAGCAGTGGCTCGTCGCAGAGCAGCACCCGGGGGTCGCCGACCAGTGCCTGCGCGACCCGCAGACGCTGCTGCTCCCCGCCGGAGAGGGCGCCGATCGGGGCATTCGCGTACGACTGGGCGCCGACCTCGGCGATCGCAGCGTCGACGATCGCCCTCCTGGTCCGCCGCCCCCGCAGCCCGGTGCCCCAACGGTGCCCGTCGACGCCGAGGCCGACGAGGTCACGACCCCGCAGCGGCAAACCCTCGTCCATCGACTTCTGCTGCGGGATGTATCCGACGTGCGGGTTGCCGACCCGGACCGGGCTGCCCGCGATCCGGGCGCTGCCCGCGGTCAGCGGAACCTGGCCGAGGAGCATCTTCAGCAGCGACGTCTTGCCCGACCCGTTGGGGCCGAGGACCGCAATGAACTCGCCAGGGGCGACGTCGAGGTCGAGCCCCGACCACAGCGTGCGGGCGCCGTAGGACAGTTCGGCACCCTTCAGTTCGAGTGCGCTGGCGGTGCTCATGCGGCGGGTGCGGCGGCGGCGCCGTCCAGCGCCTGCGCGAGCCGTTCCGCGGTGCCGATCTGCCACTGCACGTAGTCGATGCCGTCGGGGAGGGTCTCGGTGACCTCGACGACGGGGATCCCGGCGGCCTCGGCGACCTCGCGGATGCTGCGGGTCACCTTGTCCTCGGTCTGGCCGTTGTAGACGAGCACGGACACCTTCTTACCTGCCAGCAGGTCCCGGGTGGCGGCAATCGCGGCGGGCGGCGGGTCGTTGCCCTCCTCGATGGCGCGGGTGAAGTCGGCCGGCGTTTCGTCGCGCAGGCCTGCTGCCGCGAGCAGGTAGTGGGCGATCGGCTCGGTCTGGGCGATCGCCGTCCCGGGGTGCCGTGCGGCGATGCCAGCGGTGACGTCCGCGACGGAATGCAGTTTCCCGTGGAACGCGTCGGCATTCGCGGTGTATGCGGCGGCGTTCGCGGGGTCGAGTGCGGCGAGTTCGGTGGCGACGCGGTGGGCGACGGAGTCGACGGTCGGGACGTCGAACCACACGTGCTCGTTGCTGCCGCCGTGCGAGTGGCCGTGTCCGTCCCCGGCCTCGGTGTCGTCGGCAGGCGCCGCGGTGTCGTGCCCGGCATGGTCGTCGCCCGCGTGCAGGTCGGACTCGATCCCGAGCAGGTCGACGGCGGTAACGGCGGGCTTGTCGGGCAGCGCGGCGAGGATGTCGTCGATGAACTCGTCGTAGCCGCCCCCGTTGTGCACGACGAGATCGGCGTCGGTCAGGGCTGCGGCATCCCGCGGTGACGCCTCATAGGAGTGGGGGTCGGCGGACGGTTCGTCGATCAGCGCGGTGACGTCCGCGTGCTCACCGGCGACGGCGGTCGCGACCGAGCCCCACACGTTCGTCGAGGCGACGACCTGGATGCGCCCGTCCCCGGCGGCGTCGGAGGCGGCGGTTCCGCAGGCGCTCAGGCCAAGGACGGTGACGGCGGCCAGTCCCAGTGCCGCCCCGGCCCGGCGGCCGAGCCCGCCGCGAGCGGGGCGCGGGGCGCGGTGGGGCGACGGCGGGGGGAGCGGCATGCCCATAACATTAATGGAAACCGTTTCCGTTGTACATTGGCGGGGTCGTGCGTTCGGTCACCCGACCGGGCGCGTACCGTCCCGTTATGCCCCGCTCCCCTCATCCGCATCGCCAGGCGACCCTGGCCTCCCTCGCGGCGGAGCTGAAGGTGTCCCGCACCACCGTCTCGAATGCGTACAACCGGCCCGATCAGCTCTCCGCCGAGCTGCGCGCTCGAGTCCTCGAGGCGGCCAAGCGGCGCGGCTACCCCGGCCCCGACCCCGTCGCGCGGTCGCTGCGCACCCGCAAGGCGGGTGCGGTCGGCCTGCTGCTGACCGAGGCGCTCAGCTACTCGTTCCGCGACCCCGCGGCAATGAGCTTCCTGGCGGGCCTTTCCGAATCCTGTGAAGAGGCGGGGCAGGGCCTGCTGCTGATCCCTGCGGGGCCGGGTCGCGCCGCCGACGACGCCGCCGCAGCCGTTCACAAGGCAGGCGTCGACGGATTCGTCGTCTACTCCGTCGCCGACGACGACCCGCACCTGGCCGCCGTCCTGGAACGCCGCCTGCCCGTCGTCGTGTGTGACCAGCCCCGCCGGGTCCCCGACGCCGCACTGGTCGGCATCGACGACCGCGGCGCAATGCGCGAGCTGGCGGACCACGTCACCTCATTGGGGCACAGCGAAATCGGGATCCTGTGCATGCGTCTCGGGCGCGACGCCCGCAACGGTCGCGCCGACCCCGAACGGCTCCGGTCGCCCCACTCCCACGTCCAACGGGAACGCATCGGCGGCGTGCAGGATGCGATGGTGGCCGCGGGCCACGACCCCGAGACGCTCACTGTCATCGAGAGCGCCGACCACACCGGCGACGCCGGATACGCCGCAGCCGAACGCGCCCTGGCGATCAACCCGCACATCACCGCGCTGGTGTGCACCACCGACGTCCTCGCGCTGGGAGCACTGGAATTCGCCAGGTGGCGCGGCATCGACGTGCCAGCCGAACTGACCGTCACCGGCTTCGACGGGGTGTCCAGGGCGCTGCGCATGGGATTGACGACCGTCCGGCAGCCCGCGGAGGAGAAGGGCAGGCGGGCAGGCGAGTTGCTGCACCGCACCGCGCAGTCCGGGATCGTCGACGTCGAGATGCTCGACACCGAACTCATCCGTGGCCGCACCTCGGCGCCGCCCCGCACCTGGCAGCGTGGCCCCGCCGAGTGACCCCAGCAGCGTGGCCCCGCCGAGTGACCCCAGCACGTCTCGCTGAGTAGGACCCGCCGGCGACCGTCGCCGATCCGACCTAGGTTGACCGTCGGGCGGGTCACTGCAGTGCGTGTGCCGAAACCGGCCACCGGTGCCCGCCCGTGACATGGGAGGTTCATCGATGGCGTCGGCCGAGGAATTGCGGGCAGTCGTGGAGCGCTACGTGCACCTGATCGCGACGGGCACCGGCGCGGAGATCGCCGCGCTGTACGCGGAGGACGGCAGCGTGGAGGACCCGGTCGGCAGCGAGCCCAAGGTCGGGCGGGCCGCCCTGGCAGAGTTCTACGACCGCGCCGCCGCGATGGAGAACACCACCGAGCTGCTCCGGGTTCGCGTCGCGGGCAATGAGGCGGCCGCGCACTTCCGGGTCGCCTCGAAGGCGGGCGACACGACATACACGACCGAGCCGATCGACACCTTCCGGTTCAACGACGCGGGCGAGATCGTCGCCCTCCGCGCCTACTGGGCGCCGTCGGACATGATCGTGTCGTAGGCGCTGCGCGCCGTGCGTGATGGGTACCCCGACCGGGGTGCACATCACGCACGGCGGCGGAGCCGATTCAGCTGAGGAGCTGGGCGCAGCGCAGCAGGCCGATGTGGCTGTACGCCTGCGGGTGATTGCCCAGCGAGCGCTCCGCGACCGGGTCGTACTCCTCGGCGAGCAGGCCGGTGGGGCCCGCGGCGTCGACCAGCTGCGCGAACAGCGCCTCCGCGTCGGCGCGCTGCCCCACCAGCAGGTACGCCTCCACCAGCCACGCCGCGCACAGGTGGAAGCCGCCCTCCCCGCCGGGCAGTCCATCGTCGTGGTGGTACCGGTACACCGTTGCGCCGCTCCGCAGTTCGGCCTCGGTGGCGGTGACGGTCGCCGCGAACCGGGGGTCGGACGGGTCGATCAGGCCGGACAGCCCGATGTGCAGGGTCGCGGCGTCGAGGTCGGTGCCCTCGTAGGCCGCGGTGTACGAGCCTGCGCGGTCGCTCCAGCCGCGGTCCTTCACCTCGTCGGAGATCTCCCGCCGCAGCGCCTCCCAGTCGGCGCCCGGCACTCGACCGAAGTCCGCGGCCAGCGCCAGCGCCCGGTCCACGGTCACCCAGCACATCACCTTCGAGTACACGTGGTGGCGCGGGGTTCCGCGGATCTCCCAGATCCCGTTGTCGGGTTCCGCCCACCGGCGCTGCACCGCCGACACCATTGCAAGGACCAGGTCCCAGTCCCGGTCGGTCAGCGGCTCGGCGGCACCCTTCTTCTTGCGGGCCTGCGCGAGGTCGGCGATCAACTCCACGATCGGCCCGAACACGTCCAACTGGACCTGGGAGTTCGCCGCGTTGCCCACCCGAACGGGCCGGGAGCCGCCGTAGCCGGGCAGCGAGTCGATCACCGCCTCCGGCGGCAGATTGGTGCCGTGGATCGTGTACAGCGGGTGCAGGCGTTCCGGTCCGGGGATGGTCTCGAGCACGCGGTGCACCCACTCGAGGAGTCCCTCGGCCTCGCCGACCGATCCGAGCGCGACGAGGGCGGACGCGGTCATCGATGCGTCCCGCAGCCAGCAGTAGCGGTAGTCCCAGTTACGGACCCCGCCGAGTTCCTCGGGCAGTGAGGTGGTTGCCGCGGCGAGGATCGCGCCGGAGTCCGCGTGCACGAGCCCGCGCAGGGTCAACGCGGACCGCTTCATCAGCCCGGTCTTGCGGGACGGCAGCTCCAGGCCGTCCGCCCAGTCCTGCCAGTACGCCTCGCTGGTGCTGCGTCGCTCCGCCTCCGGGACCGCGGACGGACCAAGATCTGTTGTTCCGCAGCGCAATTCGAGAACAATCGGGCCATTGCTCGGGTCGACAACGGCGTGCGCGGTCTGCTGGATGCCGTCGCTGGTGATCTCCCATTCGACCCCGGGCGACCGCAGCACCACCGGGTCGTTGGTGCCGTACACCTGCAGGCCGTTCTCCTCGACCTCCAGGTGCACCTGCACCTGACCGAACTCGGGGCGCGGCGCGAAGGTGACTCCAGCCTTGGCGCGCCCGGTGATGACCCGGGTCAGCTCCGTGTGTCCCTGCGGGACATCGTGCGGCAGGTAGTCGGTGACCTGCAGGCTCGCCCATCGGGTCTGCACCGTCATCGTGCCGTCGACGTAACTCTGGCTCAGCGGCAACCCGGGACGCAGCGGTTCGACCGTGAAGTGGCCCGCGCCGACCCCACCGAGCAGATGCGCGAAGACCGCCGCGGAATCCGGCTCCGGATGGCATAGCCAGGTCACCGTCGCGTCCGGCGTCAGCAGGGCAACGGTCCGGGGGTTGGCGAGCATGGTGAGCCGCTCGATCTGCGGGGCGCTCTCCCCGTGCAGCCAGGTCCGCCGCTCCTCGAGCAGAAACGCCAGCGCCGCCCCGACGTCCTCGGTGCGGTCGATCCGGAACTCCGCGAGGGACTCGCCGTCGCCGACCTTGATGCCGACGTCCGGTCCCTGCAGCCGGGCGAAGGCCTTCTCGTCGGTGACGTCGTCCCCGAAGAACACGGTCGCCGAGGCGCCCTCCCGATGTCGCAGGATGTCGAGGGCCTCGCCCTTGTCCGTGACGATCACCGCCAGTTCGATCACCGCCTTGCCCTCGGTGACCTGAACGCCGTTCCATTTGGCCGCGCCGTCGCGGACCCGGGCCAGGGCGTCCTCGGCGACGTCCGGCGCGGCGTTGCGCACGTGCAGTGCCGCGCTCGCCGGCTTGACCTCGACGTCGACCCCCGGGCCGTCGGCGGCGACGGCCTGCAGTTCCGCGGTCAGTTCCCGGAGCAGGCGGCGAGCGTCGTCGCTGATCTCGTGCACGAACCCGACGTCGAATTCGGACCCGTGGCTGCCGACGAGCTGCACCTCGACCGGGAGCCGGGACAGCATCGCCAGGTCGCGCAGCGCGCGACCGGAGATCACGGCGGAGGTGGTTCCGGGCAGGATCGCCAGCGCGCGCAGGGCACGCACCGCGTCCGCGTGGGGGAACGCCTTCGACGGGTCCGACACGATCGGCGCCATGGTGCCGTCGTAATCGGACGCGACAAGTAGGCGCGGCGTCCTCGCGATCGACACGAGACGCCGACGGAGCTCGACTGGCAGATCCTGCGCACTCACTGCGCAGAGTCTACTTAGGAAGTCGCCGGATCCTGGTACCCACCGAGCAACAGTTCGATGGTCAGTTCCAGACGCTTGGCGACATCGGTGGCGGAGGAGCGCCGCGTCAGCCACGCGACCAGGTTGGACAGCCACACGTCGGAGACGACGCGGGCGATCTGCAGCTGCTCCTCGCTGGGGGTGCCGTCGCTGATCGCGCGGGCGAACAGCGAGTCCATCAGCTGGCCGACCTGGTCGACCTCGGCCGCCGCCGACGCATCGGCGAACATGAACGCGCGGGTCATCGCCTCGGTCAGCAGCGGATCGCGCTGCATCGCCCGGGTGATCTGGCCGAGGATCAGGTTCATCCGCTCGATCGGGCTGTCGCCGGGCGGCATCTTCTTGCGGGAGTCGATCTTCTCGAACTCGCGGGCCAGCGCGGACACCAGCAGGTGAACCTTCGACGGGAAGTAGCGGTACAGGGTGCCGACCGCGACATCGGCCCGCTCGGCGACCGCCCGCATCTGCACCGCCTCGTAACCGCCCTTCGACGCGAGCGCGAGGGTCGCGTCGAGGATGCGCTTACGCCGTTCACGCTGGGCGTTGGAGCTGAGGTCGTCGTCCGTCAGTGTGGAGACGGTTCCATTGCCCTTGCCTGCGGAACGGGTGCGTGAAGAGGAGGTCATCAACGAGCTTCCTTGTTGTGCTGCTCAATGTCTAAAGGTTCTATGTGCGCTTGGCGTCCGGCCTTGACTGAGAGCCGACTAAGAGATTAGAACACGTTCTAGACTGTTTTGTCAGCACGGAAAGGGCGGCCAGGCTTGTGAGTATTGCCACGACGGAGGAGCAGCGGGCGGTCCAGGAATCGATCCGATCCTGGGCCCGTTCCGCGAACCCGGTCGAGACGCTGCGTCAGGGTCCGGCCGACTCGTGGCGCGAGCATTGGAGCGCGCTCGCCGAGCTCGGCCTGTTCATGGTCGCGCAGACGGAGGAGGTCGGCGGCGCGGACGGCGAGATCGTCGACCTGGCGGCGATGCTCGAGGAGGCCGCCGCCGCCCTCGCCGCGGGCCCGGTACTGTCCACGGCGCTCGCGGCGCTCGTCGTCGGTCGCAGCGGCGAACCGGCAGCGAAGCAGTGCGGACCGGAGCTGTCCGAGGGTGCCCTCCCGGTCGGGGTTGCCCTCGACGGTGACGTCGCGGCGGAGCCGGGCCCCGATGGCGGCCTGGTGCTTCGCGGTGCGGCAGGCCTGGTGCTTGGCGGCGCCCCCGATCTCGGGGTGTTGCTGCCCGCCACCGTCTCCGGTCGGGAGGTCTGGTGCCTGGTCGAGGCCGGGGCGGAGGGCCTGTCGGTTGACGCCGTGCAGAACGTCGACGTCAGCGTTCCGCTCGCGTCGGTCAGCTGCGACGGGGTGCGGGTGCCCGCCGAGCGGGTGCTGTCCGACCTGCGGCCGGGGCTGGTCCGCGACCTCGCCGCGACACTCGCGGCCGCCGAGGCGGCCGGGATCGCCGGCTGGTGCCTGAACACCGCCGTCGAGTACGCCAAGATCCGCGAGCAGTTCGGCAAGCCGATCGGATCGTTCCAGGCGATCAAGCACCTGTGCGCCGAAATGCTGTGCCGCACCGAGCAGATCCGTGCCGTCGCGTGGGACGCCGCCGTCGCGGCGGAGTCCGGTGAGGAGCTGCCGATCGCGGCCGCGGTCGCCGCGTCGGTCGCGCTGGACGCCGCCGTGGACACCGCGAAGGACTGCATTCAGGTGCTCGGCGGCATCGGGTTCACCTGGGAGCACGACGCGCATTTCTACCTGCGTCGGGTCGTGGCGCTGCGGCAGCTGCTCGGCGGCGGCGCCGCCTGGCGCGCCCGGGTCGCGGAACTGACCCGCGCGGGTGACCGCAGGCACCTCACCGTCGACCTCGGCGATCTCGAATCGCGGCGTGCCGCGGTGCGCACCGAGATCGAGGCGATCGTCGCGCTCCCCGAGGCGGAGCGCCGGGTGGCGTTCGCCGAATCCGGCTACCTGGCACCGCATTGGCCGGCGCCGTACGGCAAGTCCGCGAAGGCCGCCGAGCAGATCCTGATCGGCGAGGAACTCGTGCGCGCCGAACTGGAGACCCCGAACCTGGTCATCGGCTGGTGGGCGGTGCCGACCATCCTCGAGCACGGCACCGCCGAGCAGATCGAACGGTTCGCGATGCCGACCCTGCGCGGCGACCTGATCTGGTGCCAGCTGTTCTCCGAGCCGGGCGCCGGTTCCGACCTCGCCGCCCTGCGCACCACCGCGGAGAAGGTCGACGGCGGCTGGATCCTCAACGGGCAGAAGGTCTGGACCTCGCTCGCGATGGAGGCGGACTGGGCGATCTGCCTGGCCCGCACCGACAAGGACGCACCGAAGCACCGCGGCATCACCTACTTCGTGGTGGACATGAAGTCCGCGGGCATCCGGATCTCCCCGCTGCGCGAGATCACCGGCGACGCCCTGTTCAACGAGGTGTTCCTCGATGGCGTGTTCGTGCCCGACGAGTGCGTTGTCGGGCAGGTGAACGGCGGCTGGAAGTTGGCCCGCACCACCCTCGCCAACGAGCGGGTCGCGATGAGCGGCGGCTCCTCGCTCGGCAAGGCGATGGAGGAGCTCCTCGACCTGGCCGGCCGCGGCGGCACCGACCCGGTGACCGAGGACCGGATCGGCTTCCTGGTCGGCGAGGCACTGGTTGGGTCGCTGCTCGAGCACCGCACCACGCTGCGGCAGCTCGACGGGCAGGACCCGGGTCCGGCGTCGAGTGTGCGCAAGCTCGTCGGTGTCCGGCACCGGCAGGCGGTCGCCGAGTACGCGCTCGAGCTGGCAGGCGTCGGCGGCGCGGTCGAGGGCCCGCTGTCCCGGGAGTTCCTCAACACCCGCTGCCTGTCGATCGCGGGCGGCACCGAGCAGATCCTGCTCACCGTCGCCGCCGAGCACCTGCTCGGGCTGCCGCGCGGCTGACCACTACGCACTTCTACAGGACGGAAATCTCAGGTGGACTTCACTTTCGGTAGTGAACAGCAGGCGGTGGCCGAGGTGGCCGCCGCGGTGCTGGAGACAGCCGCGAGCGCCGAGGCGCTCGCGGCGATGGACCGTGGCGCCCCGGTGTGGGACACCACGCTGTGGCGTCGGCTGGCGGACGAGGGCGTGCTGTCGCTGCCGCTGCCGGAATCGCTCGGCGGCGACGACCTCGGCATCGCCGAGATCGGCGTGCTGCTCGGGCAGGTCGGGCGCAAGGCCGCTCAGGTGCCGGTGCTCGAGACCCTCGGCTTCGGTGTGCTGCCGCTGCTCGCGCTCGGCGGCGACCCGCAGCGGTTCCTCGCTGGCGTCGCGGGCGGCGGGATCCTCACCGCGGCGCTCGCCGAACCGGGTGCCCCGCTGCCCGCGGTCCCCGCCACCACGGCGACCGCCGACGGCGACGGCTTCGTGGTCACCGGTCGCAAGGTCGGTGTCCGCTACGCGGAGCAGGCCGCCTACGTGCTGGTGCCGACCTCCGCCGGTGTCGCCGTCGTCGCCCCCGACGCCGACGGGGTCACCCTGACCCGCACCTTCACCGCCTCGCTCGCCCCCGAGTACACGATGGCGCTCGACGGGGTGCGGATCGACGCCGGCGCCCTGCTCACCGGCGCCCCGGTCGAGGCGCTGTACCGGATCGCGCTCGCCGCGGTCGCCGCGCAGGCGGCGGGCCTCGGCACCGGGATGACCAACCTCACCGCGAAGTACGTGAGCGGTCGGGAACAGTTCGGCAAGCCGATCGCGGTCTTCCAGGCCGTCTCGCAGCAGCTCGCCGACTCTTACGTCACCGCCCGCACCCTCGAACTGGCCGCGACCTCGGCCTGCTGGCGGCTCGCCGAGGGACTCGACGCCACCGAGGACACCGCGGTCGCCGCCTACTGGCTCGCGGAGCAGCTGCCGGTGTCGATGCAGCAGTGCAGCCACCTGCACGGCGGCATGGGCGCCGATGTCACCTACCCGGCGCACCTGTTCTACGAGCAGACCAAGGACCTGGCCCGCCTCGTCGGCGGTCCCTCGTCCCGACTGACCATTCTTGGCGCGCTCAGCGCCCGCGACCTCGGTGTGGAGGCAGCATGCTCATCGATCTGACCCCCGAGCAGCGCAAGCTCCAGGCGGAGCTGCGCAAGTACTTCGCCGACCTGATCTCGCCCGACGAGGCCGAGGCGATGCTCACCGACCGGCACGGACCGGAGTACCACGAGGTCATCCGCCGGATGGGCCGCGACGGCTGGCTCGGTGTCGGCTGGCCGACGGAGTTCGGCGGCAAGGGTTTCGGTGAGATCGAGCAGCAGATCTTCACCAATGAGGCGGTTCGCGCGGACGTGCCGTTGCCGTCGGTGACGCTGCAGACCGTCGGCCCGACGCTGCAGGTGTACGGCACCGAGGAGCAGAAGGCGAAGTTCCTGCCCGGCATCCTTTCCGGCGAAGTGCATTTCGCGATCGGCTACACCGAGGCCGAGGCGGGCACCGACCTGGCGTCGCTGCGCACCACCGCGGTCCGCGACGGCGACGACTACATCGTCAACGGGCAGAAATACTTCACCACCGGCGGCCACGCCGCCGACTACATCTGGCTCGCGGTGCGGACCGGCAGCACCGAGGACCGGCACCGCGGCATCTCCATCCTGATCGTCGACACCACCGATCCCGGCTTCTCCTCCACCCCGGTGATCACCGCCGACGGCGCGCACCACGTCAACGCCACCTACTACGAGAACGTCCGCGTCCCAGCGTCGATGCTGGTCGGCGAGGAAAACAAGGGCTGGCGCCTGATCACCACCCAGCTCAACCACGAGCGTGTCATGCTCGGCCCGTGCGGCCGCGTCGGCGGACTCTACGACCACGTCAGCGAGTGGGCCGGGCGTCCCGGACCGGACGGCAACCCGCTGCTGACCCAGCCCGACGTGCAGCGCGCGCTCGGCGAGATCCGCGCGATCTACCGGCTCAATGAGCTGCTCAACTGGCAGGTGGCCTCGCAGACCGGGGCGCTCAACATGTCGGACGCGTCGGCGACGAAGGTGTTCGCGACCGAGCAGATCCAGCGGATGGGCAGGCTCGCCGAGGAGATCGTCGGACGCTGGGGCGACCCGGCGGACCCGGAGACCGGGCACCTGCTGCGGTGGCTGGACGCGCAGACCAAGCGCAACCTGGTGATCACCTTCGGCGGTGGCGTCAATGAGGTCATGCGTGACCTCATCTCCACCGGCGGCCTCGGCCTGCCGAAGGTGGCGCGGCGATGACCGACATCGACATTCTCGCTGCCGCGCAGCAGGTTCGGGACGCCGGCGGCAGCGCGCCGCGGCGTGGCCGGGACCCGATCAACCAGCCGATGGTGAACAACTGGGTCGAGGCGATCGGTGACCGCAACCCGATCTACGTCGACGCGGACGCCGCGAAGGCCGCCGGGCACGACGGCATCGTCGCCCCGCCCGCGATGGCGCAGGTGTGGACCATGCGCGGGCTCGGCGCGGTGCGCGAGGCCGACGACCCGCTCGGCCGGATGACCGACATCCTCAACGAGGCCGGGTTCACCTCGGTTGTCGCCACCAACTGCAACCAGACGTACCACCGGTACCTGGCCCCGGGCGACGAGGTCACCATCGAGTCGGTCCTCGAAGACGTTGTGGGACCGAAGAAGACCGGGCTGGGGGAGGGCTGGTTCTTCACCACCCGCAACTTCTGGCGGGACGCCGACGGCGAGGTCGTCGCGGAGATGGAGTTCCGGATCCTCAAGTTCCGGCCGCCCACCGCGGAGCCCGCCGCGGCCGAGCAGCCTGCCGCGGCCCGCGCGGCCAGCGGCGACGCCGTCGACGACCTCGACGGCGCCCGGCTGATGCGTCCGCAGGCCTCGCGCGACACCCAGTTCTTCTGGGACGGCGTCGCCGCCCACGAGCTGCGCCTGCAGCAGCGGCCGGACGGGTCGCTGCAGCATCCGCCGGTGCCGGCGCTCTGGAAGCCGAAGGGCGAGACCACCGACTACGTCGTCGCCTCCGGCCGCGGCACCGTCTTCAGCTACGTCGTGCACCGGGCACCGCAGGTTCCGGGCAGGCAGCTGCCGTTCGTGATCGCGCTGATCGAACTCGAGGAGGGGGTGCGGATGCTCGGCGAGCTGCGCGGCGTCGACCCCGAGGCCGTGGAGATCGGGCAGCCGGTGACCGTCGATTTCCTCGACTTCCCTGCCGACCCGGACAACGAGAAGCGGGGTCCCTGGACCCTGTACGCCTGGCGACCCGTTGAGGAGCAGCGATGACCACGACCGTGCAGGTACCCCCGGCGCAGCCGCCGGTCGTCGCGGTCGGCGACGCGCTGCCGTCGCTCGCGATCGAGGGCACGCCCACGTTCATCACGGCCACCGCGCTGGCGACCCGGGACTTCGAGGACGTGCACCACGACCGGGACCGCGCCCAGCAGCGCGGCTCGAAGGACATCTTCGTCAACATCCTCACCGACACCGGCCTGGTGCAGCGGTACGTCACCGACTGGGCGGGCCAGAAGGCCGTCGTCCGGTCCATCTCGCTGCGCCTCGGTGTGCCCTGGTACGCCTACGACACCCTCACCCTCACCGGCACGGTCGAGTCGATCGACGACGGCCTGGTGACCGTCGCGGTCACCGGCACCGACTCGCTCGGCAAGCACATCACGGCCACGGTCACGCTGGTCATGGACGGTTCGGACGCGAAGGGGGCGGGCGCATGAGCGGTCTGTCAGGGCAGGCGGCGATCGCCGGCATCGGCGCCACCGACTTTTCCAAGGACTCCGGCCGCAGCGAACTGCGCCTGGCCGCGGAGGCGGTGAACGCCGCCCTCGCCGACGCCGGTCTGACCGCCGCCGACGTCGACGGTCTGGTGTCGTTCACGATGGACACCAACATCGAGATCGCGGTCGCCCGCGCGCTCGACATCCCGGAGTTGAAGTTCTTCTCCCGCATCCACTACGGCGGCGGCGCCGCGTGCGCGACGATCCAGCAGGCGGCCCTCGCCGTCTCGTCGGGTGTCGCGGACGTGGTGGTGGCGTACCGGGCGTTCAACGAGCGGTCCGGGCATCGGTTCGGCCAGGTCGACACCGGCCTGGTCAACCGCGTCGACTCGTCCGGGGCGGACTACGCGTTCTCGTACCCGCACGGGCTGAGCACCCCGGCGGGCACGGTCGCGATGATGGCCCGCCGGTACATGCACCAGTACGGCGCCACCAGTGAGGATTTCGGCCGGATCGCGGTCGCCGACCGCAAGCACGCGGCGACCAACCCGAACGCCTTCTTCTACGGCAAGCCGATCACCCTCGAGGACCACCAGAACTCGCGGTTCATCGCCGAGCCGCTGCACCTGCTGGACTGCTGCCAGGAGTCCGACGGCGGCATCGCGATCGTGGTGGTGTCCGCGGAGCGCGCCAAGGACCTCAAGCAGAAGCCGGTGTCCATCGCGGCCGCGGCGCAGGGCAGCGCCAAGGACCAGTACACGATGATGAGCTACTACCGGCCCGACCTGGCCTGCATCCCGGAGATGGAACTGGTAGGCAACCAGCTGTGGCAGCAGTCGGGTCTGCGTCCGCAGGACATGGACATGGCGGTGCTGTACGACCACTTCACCCCGTACGTGCTGATGCAGCTCGAGGATCTCGGGTTCTGCGGGCGCGGCGAGGCGAAGGACTTCGTCCGGCAGCCCGGCGCCCTTGAGGTCGGCGGCGCGCTGCCGCTGAACACGCACGGCGGCCAGCTCGGCGAGGCGTACATCCACGGCATGAACGGCATCGCCGAGGGCGTCCGCCAGATCCGCGGCAGCTCCGTCAACCAGGTGCCCGGAGCCGAGAAGGTGCTGGTCACCGCCGGCACCGGCGTCCCCACCTCGGGACTCGTGCTCACCGCATAGGCGCTGCGCGCCCGTGAGTCCTTTTGGCCCCCCTGCGGGCCGAAAGGACTCACGGGGCGGCGGAGCCGACCGCGGCACGAGTTCGCCGGGCAGGTACCCGGTGCGGCCGCAGATACGGCTCGACCCGCCATCGTCAGTGCGTCGCCAGCGCGATCCGGCGACGCGCCTCCACGGTTTCGGGGCGCTCCTCGCCGGGCAGGTCAACGCGGACGTGGTCGAGTCGCCCGGTGAACACGAACCGGCCGACGATGTCGGCGCACACCGGGCTGCCGCGGTTGACGCCGATGTCGAGCTGCTCGTTCATGCTGAAGATCGCGCGGGTGGTTTCCGCGATCCGCTCCCGACCCACCTCGACACCGTCCACCGACAGAATCGCCGTGCCGCCCCTGCCGATTCCGCCGCCGTCGTAGACAAATTCGAGACGCACCTCGCGGGTGCCGCCGGTCAGTTCCACATCCGGACGGACGAAGGTCATGCCACCGCCGCTGAAGTTGTAGCAGAACACCGGCTTCGAGTCGGCGACATACAGTGCCAGCCCGCCGAAACGTCCGCCGAGACTGGCCAGCACGCCCTCGCATGGTCGGCCGCCGGTCGTGAGCGCGGCGGTGATCACGTAGGAGCGGTTGAACATCGGCGGCGCGGCCTTCTCGACCAGACCGTTCATGTGCGGGTACAGCGTGATGCTCGTCCGACCGCGCAGCGGATGCGGCGGACGGTCCCGCGGCGCCGCGTTTCTCGTCACGGTGCGGTCGTCGAGGGGGAGCACCTGGTACCGCGCGGCCTCGACGAGGAACTTCTCCTTGAGCTCCTCAAGTTTCTCCGGGTGCTCGGCCGCCAGGTCCCGGGCCTGCGACCAGTCGACGGTGGTGTCGTACAACTCCCACCGGTCCTCCTCGAAGGCGGGCAGGGTCAGCCCGCGCGTCGCCATCAGCCACGGCGCGCGGTGCAGCGTCACCGCCGTCCAGCCGTGGTCGTAGATGCCGCGGTTGCCGTAGATTTCGAAGTACTGGGTGGTGTGCCGGTCCGGGGCGGCGGCGTCGGTGAACGTGTAGTTCATCGCGACCCCCTCCATCGGCTGCTGCGGCACGCCGTCGACCGTGTCCGGGGCGGGGACCCCGACCGCCGCGAGGATGGTCGGGGTGATGTCCACGCAGTGATGCCACTGGTGTCGCAGCCCGCCGGTGTCGGTGATGCCCTTGGGCCAGTGCGCGATTAGACCGTTGCGGGTGCCGCCGTAGTGCGAGGCCGCCTGCTTGGTCCATTGGTACGGGGTGTCGAGGGCCATCGCCCAGGATGCCGGGTAGTGCGGGTAGCTGGTCGGGGTGCCCAGCTCGTCGAACCGCTCAAGCACCTCGGCGGTGGTCTGCTTGTACCCGTTGAGTCCGGCGAGGTAGTTGAACGAGCCCTCCATGCCGCCCTCCGCGGAGGCGCCGTTGTCGCCGAGCATGTACAGCACCAGCGTGTCGTCGAGCATGCCGAGCTGCTGCAACCGGTCGACGAGCCTGCCGACCTGGTCGTCGGTGTGCTCGAGGAAGGCGGCGTACAGCTCCATCAGCCGGGCCGAGACGGTCTTCTGGTCCTCGTCCAGTTCGTCCCAGTGCGGCAGGTCGGGCGCCCACGGCGCGAGTTCGGTCTCCGGCGGGACCACACCGAGCCGTTTCTGCCGTTCCAGGGTGATCTCCCGCTGCCGGTCCCAGCCGTGGTCGAACTCGCCCCGGTACTTGTCGAGGTAGCGATCGGGTACCTGCAGCGGTGCGTGGCAGGCGCCGAACGGCAGGTAGCAGAACCACGGCTTGTCCGGGTCCATCGCGGACACCGACTCGATCCACTCCATGGCGCGGTCCGTGAGATCCTCCGACATGTGGTAGCCCTCGGCGGGCGTGGCGGGGGGATCGACGATGGTGAAGTCCCGGTACAGGACCGGGGAGAACTGGTCCGACTCGGCGCCGAGGAAGCCGTAGAAGCGGTCGAATCCCTCACGGGTGGGCCACCGGTCGAACGGACCGGCCTCGCTGATCTCCCAGGTGGGCGTCTGGTGCATCTTGCCGAACGCGCCCGTCGCGTAACCGTTGCCCTGCAGGATCCGGGCCACCGTCGCCGCCGAGTCGGGTCGCGTTCCGTTGTAACCCGGTGCGGCCGTCGCCTGTTCGGCGATGACGCCGAATCCGACGCTGTGATGGTTGCGTCCGGTCAGGGTCGCCGCGCGGGTCGGCGAGCACAGTGCCGTGGTGTGGAAGCGGGTGTACTTGACCCCGTCGGCGGCCAGCCGGTCGGCGGTCGGGGTGCGGCACGGACCGCCGAACGCCGACGCGGCGCCGAACCCGACGTCGTCGAGCATCACCAGCAGGACGTTGGGCGCACCCGCGGGCGGCCGCACCGGCTGCGGCCGGACGAACGGCTCCTCCTGGTCGCGGTAGTCGACGGCGGCCGCGGGCTGGTGCCGTTGTCCGACAACGGGAATCGAGTGGCGGTTCATGAGGTCCTCCGAAAGAGAGTGTGCGAGTGTGTCACTGGGTGGCCATGCCCAGTTCGCGGAAATGCTCGATCATCATCGGGAAGGCGTCCGGGGCCAGCGTGCCGGGAACGTAGGTGACGCCCGTGATCCGCCCGCTGTAGCGGAAGGTGCCGTACTTGCTGGCCAGCTCCCAGGACACCGGGGAGCGGCGGGCCACGCCGACGTTGATCCCGTTGTAGGGCACCAGCCAAGACAGCTGAATGAACTCGTCGGACCGCGACACCACCTCGTCGTCGATGCGGATCTGCACCGACCAGCGGGCCTTGCCCGGTGCGGTGACCGCGACGGTGATGCGGCTGCACCGCCGCGGCAACGGCACCGGCGGCGCCTCGATCATCCGGCTGAACGCGTTCTCCACGAAGTGCAGGTACCCGTCCTCGACGTACAGGACGTAGCCGCCCTCCTGTCCGCCATGTGAGACGAGGACCCCGCTGTCGGCCAGGGTGAACGCGTTGAGGTCCACCACGATCTCGAACGAGCGGCCGTCGATCAGGTGGCCGGACCGGAACCGTTCGAGGGTGGGTGTGCAGGGCAGCAGGGTCACCGGCCGGGTGAACCGCTGCTCGTGCGGCGGACGCTGGAACCAGTGCAGCGGGGTGCCGTCCGCCATCGGCAGCACCTGGTTCTCCCCGGCGGCCTCCTCCCATGCCCGTACCAGCTCCGCCACCCGCTCCGGGTGCTCGGCGGCCAGGTCTCGGCACTGGGTGCGGTCGTCGGACAGATCGAACAGCTCCCAGCGGTCGTCCCGGAACGGGGTCAGCGGGGTGCGGACCGAGACTGCCTCCCAGCCTTCGCGCAGGTAAGCGCGCTCGCCGAAGGACTCGTAGTACTGCTCGTGGTGGTCGGACGGATGGTCGGCCGAGCGTAGTGTCGGAACCAGACTCACCCCGTCGAGGTCGCGGCCGCGGCGGCCGTGCCGTTCGACGGTGACCGGAAGTCCGATCAGGTCCATCAGGGTCGGCACCACGTCGGTCACGTGCGCGTACTGGTGCCGGATCTCGCCGCCCACCCCGTCCAGGCCGCGCGGCCAGGAGATCAGGAACGGCACCTGGTGCCCGCCGCGGAAGGTGCTGAACTTGTGCCTGCGGAAGGGGGTGTTCGAGGTGGTGGCCCAGCCAACCGGGATGGCGGGCCAGGAGGTGGGCCCGCCGATCTCGTCGATCCGGGCCAGCTCGACGGGCAGCCGCTCGGCGACCGTGCGCTTGGCGGAGCGGTCCAGGTTGCCGAGGTGATTGAACACCCCGATGTCGGTGCCGCCGTCGCCTGCCGCGCCGTTGTCGCTGAGGAACACGAAGACCGTGTTGTCCAGCTGGCCGAGGCGGCCAAGGACCTCACGGATCCGGCCGACGCTCTCGTCGATGGAGGTGACCATCGCGGCGTAGACCTCCATGTACCGGGCGGCCAGTCGCTGGCCGTCCGGGCCGAGGTCCGCCCAGGCGGGCACGTCGGGTCCGGTGGGGTCGTCCAGGGGCGCCAGGTCGGCCGACCGGGGAATCAAGCCCAACTCCTGCTGACGGGTGAACCGGCGATGCCGGATGGCGTCCCAGCCCTCCTCGTACGCCCCGCGGAAGGACTCGATGTACGAGTCCTTGGCGTGCAGCGGGGTGTGCACCGCGCCGTGCGCGTAGTACAGCAGGAACGGCTTGTCCGGATCGGATGCCACACTGTCGCAGATCATTTCGGTGGCGCGTCGGGTCAGGTCGTCGGTGAGGTAGTAGCCAGCGGGGTACTCGTCGACGTGCAGCGGGTTGTTGCCCTCGTACAGCTGGTGTGGGTGGTGGAAGTTGGTCTGCGCCTCCAGGAATCCGTAGAACTGGTCGAATCCGCGTTGCAGGGGCCAGGAGTGACGGTCCCCTGCCGCGTTGAGGTCGCTCTCCTTGCACAGGTGCCATTTGCCGACCATCAGGGTGCTGTACCCGTTGCCCCGCAGCATTTCCGCGAGGGTCGGCTGGTCGGCGGGCAGCTCGCCCGCGTAGCCGGGGAACCCGGGATCGGTGTTGCAGACGGCGCCGACGCCGACGGCATGCGCGTTGCATCCGGTCAGCAGCGCGGCCCGGGTTGGCGAACACATCGAGGTGACGTGAAAGTCCGACATTCGGATGCCCTCGTCGGCGACGGCGTCGAGGTGCGGGGTGGGGATCTCCGACCCGAACGGGGCGATGTCGGAATAGCCCATGTCGTCGACGATCATGACGACGACGTTCGGCGCGTCGGTAGGCGCCTGCGTCCGCGGCGGCCACCACGGCTGTGATGTCGACAGGCTGGTCGTGATCCGGCCAGGAAACTCGGTGTTCTCTGCGGTCATGGGGTGCTCTCTGTACGGGTCGGGGCGGGCGCATTGGATACGCCCGCCCCGGGAGGAATGATGAAGGCGTGTGCTACTTCTCGAGGTAGGCGCCGTCGAAGAACATGACCGCGTTCAGGGTCGGGACGACGCCCTTGACGGTCGGGCTGACAGCCACGAACTCCTCGACCGCGCCGTAGCTGACGATCGGCTGGTGCTCGTTGAGGATCGTCTGGACCTCGCCCATGATCTGCTTCTGCTCGTCGAGGCTGGTGGCAGCCTTGAGCTTGGCCACCGTCGCGTCGAGCTCGGGATTGCCGAAGCCGGTCATGTTGGTCGAGCCGCCGGTACCCAGGAAATTCGCCAGTGCCGCGTACGGCTGTGAATCCCGCAGCACCATTCCGCCGGTACCCACCTCGAAGTCGCCCTGGAAGGTCTGGGCGGTGACCTGGGCGACGGGGACGTTGCTGATCGTGACGTCGAAGCCGACCGCGTCGAGCAGCGCCTTAAGGACGATGCCCTGCTCGGTGCCCTCCGGGGTGGACGCCATCAGCATCTTCAGGCCTCCGTCCCAACCCTTCTCGGCCTTGACCTCGGCCACCAGCTTCTTGGCCTGCTCCGGGTCGTACTGGGGGCCTGCGGTGCCGTCGAACAGGGTCGACTTCTCGCTGAGCAGCGCAGAGCCGGGATCCCCGGTGCCGCCATTGATGCGCTGGTCGACCAGTGCCGGGTCGATCGCCGCTGCGATGGCCCTGCGCACGCGGACGTCGGTGGTGATGCCGGTGTATCCGCCGTTGCCGTTGTTGAGGACGAGGATCTTGCCGGAGTTGGCCAGTTCCGAGTAGCCCTTGGTGCCGTCCTGCTTGGCCTTCGCGATGATCGGCGCCTCGCGCAGGAACGCGGCCTGCAGCTCGCCGGTGGTGAGCGCGTCGTAGGTGGCCTGGGCGCCGGGCACCATCACGAACCGCAGGGCCGCGCAGACCGGGCCGCCGTAGTAGTTGGGGTTCGGCTCAAGCAGCAGCTCCTCGCCGGGGGCGTTGCGCTTGACGGTGTAGGCGCCTGCGCCTGCGCCGACCGGGTTCAGTGCGTACTGGTCCGCAGGCATCGACTGGTAGACGGCGGGATTGACCACCTCACCGGCGGGGCCGGCGAGGACGTAGGGGAAGGTGGTCCACGGACCGTCCAGGGTGAACTTCACGGTGGTGGGGTCGACGACCTCGATGCCGGTGATCGACTGGACGTCCTGCAGTGCGCTCGAGCGCAGGGCGGGGTCCTTATGCAGTTCGACGCTGAACTTCACGGCCTCGGCGGTGACTGGGTCGCCGTTGCTGAACTTGACGTTCGGCCGCAGCTTGAGGGTCCACACCGTGCTGGTCTCGTCGGCGGTCATCGACTCGGCCATCTTCGGGGTGTAGTCGTTGGTGGCCGGATCCCAGCGCATCAGCCGGTCGAAGACCGCGGCGGACTGGCCGCCGCCGCGCGCCCCGAAGCCGCCCTGGCCGGGCGCGAAGCTGGGGAGCATGAAGTACTCGCCCATCGAGATGGTGCCGCCGACCCGTTCGGCGGTGCACCGCTGACCGTTGTCGACGGGGGTGGCGTCGCCGCCGGTGCCGGAGGCGGTGGTCGAGCCGCCGCCCGAGCCGCACCCGGCCAGCAGCAGGGCCGCGGCAACGGCCGCGGTGGTGGTCTTGGTGATCGACTTCATCAGTTCTCCAACAGGGGGTGGTGGCAGGCGGCGTAGTGCCCGGGCTGCACCTCGCGCAGTTCCGGTTCGACAGCGGCGCACTGGTCGGTGGCCAAGGGGCAACGGGTGCGGAATCGGCAACCCGAGGGGGGATCGAGGGGGGAGGGCAGCTCCGCGTCGACCTTGCGGACGGGCGTCACCGCCTCGTCGTCGAGAGTCGGGATCGACGACAGCAACAGCTGGGTGTAGGGGTGGGCGGGCCGGTCGTAGAGGTCGAGCGTCGGCGCGATCTCGCACAGTTTGCCGAGGTACATCACCGCGACCCGGTCGCTGATGTTGCGTACCACCCCGAGGTCGTGGGAGATGAACAACATGGTCAGGCCATAGCGGTCCTTCATATCCTCGAGCAGGTTGAGGATCTGTGCCTGCACCGAGACATCGAGGGCGGAGACCGGCTCGTCGCACACGAGCAACTCCGGCTCGAGCACCAGGGCGCGGGCGATGGCGATGCGCTGGCACTGTCCTCCGGAGAACTCCGACGCACGCCGGGTGCGGGCCCTGGCGGGGTCAAGGCCGACGGCCTCGAGGACGCCGTCGACGACCGTGGTGACCTCCTCCTTGGACATCTCGGGTCGTTGGATCCGCAGGCCCTCGGCCACGATGTCGCCGACCCTGCGCCTGGGGTTCAGCGAGGAGATCGGGTCCTGGAACACCATCTGCACGTGCCGGCGCTGCTCCTTGAGCGCGTCCCCGCTCAGCGTGCAGAGATCGATGTCCCGCAGTCGGACCGAACCCGACGTCGGCGCGGGCAGCTGCAGCACGCCGCGCCCGAGGCTGGACTTGCCGCAACCGGATTCGCCGACCAGGCCGAGGGTCTCGCCGCGCACGAGGTCGAGGCTGATGCCGGAGACGGCCCGCACGGTGCCCTTCGCGGTGGGGTACTCGACGACCACTCGGTCGAGCGTGACCATGGCGTCCTCGCGCAGGTGCGCGGTGCCGGTGCCTGCCATCAGTGCGCTCCGATCAGTTCGGTGGTGGACGAGTCGGGGTGGGATGGGCCGAGGGGGAAGTGGCACGCGGCGGGATGCTCACGCCGGTCGTCGAGGTGCAGCAGGGGCTCCTCGGTGCGGCAGCGGTCCCGGACATATCCGCAACGCGGCGCGAACCGGCACCCCGGCTCGAGGTGCAGCAGGTCCGGGGGCCGCCCGTCGATGGCCTGCAGTCGGGTATGCGGGGGCAGATCGGTGCGGGGTATCGACGCGAGCAGCGCCTCGGTGTAGGGGTGCCGGGCCTGTCCGCGCAGACCGGTCGTCGCGGCGGTCTCGATCAGTCGGCCGGCGTACATCACCCCGATCCGGTCGGTGTACCGAGAGACGACACCGAGGTCGTGGCTGACCAGGATCATCGCCATCTGTCGCTCCATCTGGATGGACTGCAGCAGTTCGAGGATCTCGTACTGCACGGTGACGTCCAGCGCTGTCGTCGGCTCGTCGGCGATCAGCAGGGTGGGATCGCAGGCCAGCGCGATCGCGATCCCGATGCGCTGGCGCATGCCGCCGGACAGCTGGTGGGGGTACTCGTCGAGCCGGCTGGCCGCGGAGGGGATGCGGACCAGATCCAACAGTTCGAGCGCCCGGGCCCGGGCTTGCTTCCGGCCGAGGCCGAGGTGGAATCGCAGTGGGTCGGTGATCTGGCTGCCGATGGTGCGCACTGGGTTCAGCGAGGTCAGCGGGTCCTGGAAGATCATCGCGATCTCGGTGCCCCAGAAGTGCCGGGCCTGCTTGCGGTCGAGGCGGGTGACGTCCTTGCCGTCGAAGAGGATCCGGCTGTCCGGGTGCACCGTGGCCGCGGATGGCGCGATGCCCATGATCGACCGCACCAGCATCGACTTGCCCGAACCGGACTCGCCGACGATGCCGAGGCTCTGACCGCGATCGAGGGTCAGGTCGACGTCCGCGACGGCGGTCAGGGGACCGCCGGGGGTGGCGAGGGTGGTGCGCAGCTTGGTCACGGACAGCAACGGTGTGGGGTCGGACATCGAGTTCTCCTCGTTGCTACTGACGGATTTCACTCGGTGGGACGGCCGGGTGCGGCGCCTCGATATCGGAGATAAGAATCACTCTTAATCGGACGATGTGGTGAGTGTCACCGAACAATTGGGGGGTTGTCAAGGAAACTCCCACTCTGTTTAATGCACTGCATTGACGCGTCGTCGCGTCGACTTCTCCCGGAAGGGGTCCCTACCCTTGCTTCGCTACACGCTGGGCAAACTCGCCCATGTCGCGGTCGTGGTGGCGCTGGTCTCCACACTGACCTTCCTGATCCTCGAGTTCACCCCGGGTGACCCCGCTGCCGCGGTCGTGGGACCCAACGGCACGGCCGAGCAGTACGAGGCCGTGCGGGCCGAACTTGCCCTCGACGCGCCGGTTGCGGAGCGGTTCTTCGGCTGGGCGGGGTCGGCGCTCACCGGTGACCTTGGCACCTCGCTGCTGCCGCCGCGTCAGGACGTCACCGACATCATCATGTCCAAGCTGCCGGTGACCCTGGAACTGGCGCTGGTGGCGATCGTGCTGTCGCTCGCGATCGCCGTGCCGGTCGGGATCTGGTCCGCCTATCGTGCGGGCCGGACCTTCGACAGGGTGTCCTCGGCCGCGTCCTTCGCGTTGATCTCGACCCCCAGCTTCCTCGCCGGTCTGCTGCTGATCTACCTGTTCGTCTTCAACCACTCACTCGCCCAACAGATCATCATCGGTATCGGTGTCCTGATCGGTGCGGCCGTTGCGCTCGGGCCGATTCTCCGGCGCGGTGTTGGCGGCGCGCTCGGCGCCCGCTGGGGGCGGTCGTTGCTGGCAGGCATGGGTGTCGCCGCGGTGTTGTGCGTGATCGGGTACCTGCTGCCCGAGTTCCCGCGGCAGGGCTTCTCCCGGCTGACCGACCCGGCTGGCCTTGGGGAGAACCTGCGGACGGTCTTCCTGCCCGCGCTGACCCTGGCGTTGACCGAGATCGCGATCTTCACCCGGGTGCTGCGCACCGACATGATCTCCACGCTGCAGCAGGATTTCGTGCTCTCGGCCAAGGCTAAGGGCATGCCAGCCGGGCACGTCCTGGTCAAGGAGGCGTTGCGCCCGTCGACCGTCTCCCTGATCACCATCGCCGGCGTCAGCCTCGGGCGGCTGATCGGCGGCACCGTCGTGGTCGAGACCATGTTCAACCTCCCCGGCATGGGGACGATGATCGTCGAAGCCGTTCAGCTCAAGAACTTTCCCGTCGTCCAGGGTGGCGTGCTCGTCATCGCCATCGTCTACGTGCTGATCAATGCGCTCGTGGACATCGCATACGCCGCCATCGACCCGAGGATCCGCCGTGCCTGACACCCTGACCCCCGAATCCGTCCGGACCGCCCGCCCCGCCACCCCCGCAGTCGAGAGCAAACCCACGCCGCGCGTGACGCGCAGGCTCGACCTGGGCACCGCCTTGGCCCTGGCCTGGCTTGCCGTGGTCGCCCTGGCCGCCGTGGTCGCGGACTGGCTTCCGCTCAGCGAGTCCCGCGACCCATCGAAGACCCTGCTCACCCCGTCGATGCAGCCGCCGAACCTGTTGTCCGCCAACCCGCTCGGCACCGACAAGCAGGGTCTCGACCTGCTCGGCGGGCTGATCTACGGGGCCCGGGTCTCGCTGATCGTTGGCCTCGGCGGAGTGATCTGCGGGGTGTTGGTCGGCGGGGCGATCGGGATCGTCGCCGGCTACTATCGCGGCCGCACGGACACCCTGGTCTCGGTGCTCAGCGACACGATGCTGGCGTTCCCGCCGCTGATCCTGCTGATGGCCCTGGTGACGATCCTCGAGCCCAACGTCCGCAACGTCGCGATCGCGCTCGGCATCATGGTGGTGCCCACCTACATCCGGCTGGTGCGGGCCAACACCATGAGCCTGCGTTCTCGCGAGTTCGTCACCGCGGCCCGATCTCTCGGGGCGAGTAACCGCAGGATCATGGTCCGGGAGATCGCACCGAACCTGGTCCTGCCGGTGCTTTCGTACAGCTTCATGGTGGTCGCGGTGCTGATCGTCGCGGAGGCCTCGCTCAGCTACCTCGGGTTGAGCATTCCCCGTCCCGAGCCGACGTGGGGAAACATGATCGCCGCAGGCCAGAGCGAGTTCCAGGACAACCCGTACCTGGTGCTGGTCCCCGGTGCCGCGCTCTTCCTGACGGTGTTCTCGCTCAACCGGATCGGGGAAACCGCGCGAAAGTTGTGGGATCCGACCGCGAGCAAGCTCTAGCCCGAGGAGCTACGCTCTGAACGATCTGTTAAGACACTGATTTAGCGGGGTGTAACAATGGTGTCGAACCAAGTTAGTGCCAAGGATGTCATGATCGAGGTCGCCGAACGCATGTTCGCCGAACGCGGTCTGGACGGGGTATCCATGCGGGATATCGCCTCGGCGGCCGGGCAGAAGAACAACTCGGCCGTGCAATATCACTTCGGTGGCCGGGACGGGCTCATCTTTGAGGTGTTCCGCCGCCGGATGGCGACCGTCAACGCCGCTCGCGAGCAGTTCATCGCCACTATCGACGCCGAGGGCCGGGGCAAGGACGTGCGCGCCCTCGTCGAGGCGGTGGTGGTTCCCCTTGCGGACTACATCGCCGAACGCGGTGTCGATTCCTACTATGCCCAGTTCCTGGTTCGGGTGTCGCCGGCCATCGACTTCGACGAACCCGACATGGCCGGCATCTCCGCGGGCAGCAGGGAGGTCTCCCGACGCCTGATGGGCGTCCTCGGCCACCTGCCGCGCCGGGTGGCGGTGGCTCGGGTGGACCTGATGCTCAACATGGCGGTCTCCGCGCTCGCGACCTTCGAGCAACGCCATGCGAGCGGAAACATCGTGGTGCACACGAGTTTCGAGGACACCGTGCACCACGTGATCGACATGTCAGTGGGGGCGCTGGGCGCTCCCTGTTCGGACACGGATTGAGTCGGCGACGCCCGGCGCCCAACATCTACGGAGGAAACTTGTCAACTCTGACCACGTCGCGGACGGTGGAGATCGGTGGGCACTCCATCGAGTTCGGTCCACGCGGAATGCGGTTGAACGCGGACGGTGTCGAATCGATGCCGTACGAGCGATTCGAGGTTCGGCCGGTGACGCCGTTCATCGGGGCGGAGATCCATGGGGTGGATCTGCGGGACCCGAGTGCGGAGGTGATCGACGACCTGCGCCGGGCACTGCTCGAGTGGAAGGTGATCTTCTTCCGCGATCAGGACATCAGCAGTGTGCAGCATCGCGACTTCGCCCGGAACTGGGGTGAATTGGAGGTACACCCGCTGCTCCCGCAGGGCGAGGTGCCCTCGGTGGTCCGGTTCGAGCGCGGCGAGGACAGTCCGGGCACCGAGAACATCTGGCACGTCGACGTGACGTGGCAGCAGCGTCCACCGCTCGGATCCGTGCTCCGTGCCATCGACGTGCCCCCGGCAGGTGGCGACACGCTCTGGGTGGACATGGGTAACGCCTACGACTGCCTGTCCGACGAGGTCAAGGCTCGGATCGACGGCCTCGAGGCCGTGCACGACTTCATGCCCTCGTTCGGTCGCTCGATGTCCCCGGAGAAGCAGGCCCAGATGCAGGAGCTGTACCCGCCGGTGCGGCACCCGATGGTGCGGACCCACCCGGAGACCGGCCGCAAGACGCTGTTCGTGAACAGCCTGTTCACCACCCACATCCCCGACCTCGACCCGAAGGAAGGGGAAGCGCTGCTGCGGCACCTCTTCGATCAGGCCAAGGTCCCGGACTTTCAGTGCCGGTTCCGCTGGCAACCGAATTCCATTGCCTTCTGGGATAACCGGGCCACCCAGCACTACGCGGCCAGCGACTACTTCCCGCACCGGAGGGTGATGGAGCGGGTGGCGATTCTCGGCGATGTCCCGCGCTGACCTCCTGGACACGGAGCGGGTAGCGGGTACCGGACCCGCGGGCAGCGGGCGGTGGCGACCGCGCGCACTACGGGACGGCGACGATCCGGATCCGCGGTTCACCCTCGCCAACGAGCGCACCTTCCTTGCCTGGATGCGGACGGCGATGGGGTTGATCGCCGGCGCGGTGGGATTCGAGGCGTTTGGCGCCGAGATCGTCCGGCCTGCGGTGCAACTGGTGCTCGTGTTGGGCATGCTTGCGGGAGCAGCCGTGATCGCCGGCTTCGCGTTCGTTCGCTGGCTCGGTGTCGAGCGCGCGATGCGGATGGGGCGGAGCCTGCCGGTCCCGTCCCTGGGTGCGCTGGTGGCTGTGCTGGTGGGCGGGGTCGCGCTGGCACTGCTCGCGGTCCTGACGATCGGGTGAACGTCGGCGTGCGCGTTGACCCCGGTCTGCAGCCGGAACGGACGACGCTGTCCTGGGTACGGTCGGCGTCCGCTCTCGCCGCACTGGGCGCGATCTATCTCCGATGTGTGCCCGCGGCGGGCGGTGCGACGGCGGCGGTCGGCGTCGCGATGCTGGTGGGTGCGGGGGCGCTGCTTGCCTCCGCACCCCGGCGACACCGGCGGGTGTGTGGCGAGTTCGCGAGGGGGCGCGTACGGGCGGAGTTGGGGGGAAACGTCCTCCTGCTCGTGATCGTGCTCGTCGCGGCAGGCGCGGGCGCGGTCACGATCGGCTACGGAACAGCGTGAGACACCGCGTGCTGTTGTGCGTCGTTGCGCCTTCGGGTGATCACCCACCCGACCAGCGCCGCGACCGGGAACATGACCACGCCGTACACCGCCGCCGGGACCGCGATGCGGGTGCTGTCGAGGAGGCTGATGGCGATCGTGATCGCCAGGGTGCTGTTGTGGATCCCGATCTCCATGGCGCAGGCAATGGACTGCCGATCGGAGACGCGCAGCGCCCGCGGGACGAGGTACCCGATGGCCAGGCTCGCCAGGCAGAAGATCAACACGACCAGCCCGACGTCCGCGAGGTAGCCGCCGACGTTCTCCCGTTCGGCGGCGACGGTGCCGACGATGACCAGCGCCAACACCACGGCCGACCCGATCCGCACCGGACGATCCATCCGGTCCGCGAACACGGGACGGATCCGGCGCACCCACACGCCGAGCGCGACCGGCACCAGCACGATCGCGAAGATCTGCACCACCTTGGCGAACTGCAGCCCCAGTTCGCCGCCCTCGGACGGCTCGAAGTAGCCGATCGCGAGGTTGGTGACGAGCGGCAGCGTGACCACCGCGATCACGGAGTTGACCGCGGTGAGCGTGACGTTGAGCGCGACGTCGCCGCGGAACAGGTGCGAGAACAGGTTCGCCGTCGTCCCGCCCGGTGACGCGGCGAGCAACATCATGCCGACCGCGAGAAGCGGGGACAGGCCGAACGCGAGTACCAGCCCGAACGCGATCGCCGGGAGCACCAGCAGCTGGCAGACCAGCGCGATCGCGACCGCCCGCGGATGCCGGGCGACGCGGGCGAAGTCGGCGACCGTGAGCGACAGGCCGAGCCCGAACATGATGATCGCCAGCGCGATCGGAAGGGCGGTCGTGGCGAGCGCGGAATCCATGGAGCCCCATCGAGGTCGGCGGCGGGCGGGTGCTCACGATATCGACCGCCGGTCCCCATCCGTGGAGGAACAGGACAATTCGGGGCATGGTGGACGGTGGCCCGCCCGCCGGGGTACCGGTGGTCGGGATTGCCATGCGCCGAACGCGGCCCGCGCGGTAGTGATGACGTGCACCCGACTACGAGGAGGACAACGACATGGGCGAGTTCGACGGCAAGGTCGCACTGATCACGGGCGGCGCCAGGGGGCAGGGCCGCGCGCACGCGGTCGCGTTCGCCGAGCAGGGTGCCGACGTGGTGATTTGCGACCGCTGCGAGGACAGCGACGTGGTCTTCTACCCGCTCGCCACCGAGGCGGACCTCGCCGAGACCGCGCGCCTGGTCGAGGCCGCCGGCCGGCGTTGCATCGCGGTCAAGGCCGACACCGCGGATCGGGCCGCGATGGACGCCCTCGTCGCGCGCGCCGAGGCCGAGTTCGGCAGCGTCGACATCGCGGTCGCGAATGCGGGCGTTTCGGTGGCCGCACCGGTCCAGTCGATGACCTCGGCGCAGTGGAACGAGGCGATCGCCAGCAACCTGACCGGTGTCTTCAACACCATCGGCGCGGTGGCGCCGGGCATGATCTCCCGCGGGTATGGCCGGATCGTGACGATCTCGTCGATGCTCGGCCGCGCAGGCAACACCAACATGGCGGCGTACTCCGCATCGAAGTGGGGTGTGATCGGCCTGACCAAGAGTTCGGCGCTCGACCTCGCCCAGGACGGCATCACCGTCAACGCGATCTCCCCTGGCAACATCTCGACGCCGATGATTCACAACGCCGCCCTGTACTCGATGATGCGCCCCGACCTCGAGTCCCCGACCCGCGACGACGTCGCCCCGGTGTTCGAGTCGCTGCACGCGCAGCCGGTGCCGTGGCTCGACCCGACCGAGATCACCCGCGCGGTCCTGTTCTTCGCGGCGGAGGCCAGCGCCCACATCAGCGGCACCGTGCTGCCCATCGACGCAGGCAACGCCGCGCGCGTGACCGGGTGACGGTCGGCGTCGCGGCGCCCGACGTCTCGACCGGTGCGGCGCGCCAACGCCTGATCGTCGCGGTGCTGAGCCTGACCGGCGTGGTCGTCGCGCTCCAGCAGACGCTGGTGGTGCCGATCCTCCCTGCGTTCAGCACGGCGCTGGACGTGTCGCACACCACGACATCCTGGTTGGTGACCGCGACGCTGCTGACCGGGGCGGTGGCCACACCCCTGATCGGCAGGCTCGCCGACCTGACCGGCAAGCGGAAGATGATGCTGCTGTGCCTGGTCGTGATGGTCGGCGGGTCGGTGGTCGCGGCGCTCGGGCAGAGCTTTCCGATGGTGGTGGCCGGTCGGGTGATGCAGGGATTCGCGATCGCGCTGCTGCCGGTCGGGATCGGTCTGTTGCGCGATGTGCTCGAGCCCGCCCGCCTCGGCGGTGCGGTCGCGCTGATGAGCGGCACCCTCGGGATCGGCGGCATGATCGGCATGCCGATGGCCGGTGTCATCTACGCGCACCTCGGCTGGCAGGCGCTGTTCTGGGTCTCCGGCGGTGTCGGTGTGCTGCTGGCGATCCTGTTGCCGCTCACCGTCCCCGAGTCGACGGTCCGGGCGAGGGGGCGATTCGACATCGCCGGCGCGGTGCTGCTGACCACCGGGCTGACGGCCCTGCTGCTCGCCATCTCGAAGGGCGGGCAGTGGGGCTGGGGTGCCCCGGTCACGGTGGGATGCGTGGTGGGCGGCGCGCTGACCCTGACGGTGTGGGTATGGCTCGAACTGCGCATCCCGGACCCGCTGGTCGACCTGCGGACCTCGTTGCTGCCTCCGGTACTCATCTCCAATGTGTGTGCGGTCCTGCTTGGTTTCGCGATGTTCCTCAGCGCGTACACGGCGACGCAGGAATTGCAGGCCCCCGTCGAATCCGGTTATGGCCCCGGGCTGTCCGAGGCGGCGGCCGGGCTGGCGATGATGCCGGGCGGGCTGCTGATGGTGGTGCTGGCCCCGCTGTCGGCGCGGATGACGAGGCGCCGCGGCGCCCGAGTCACCCTGGTCGTCGGGGCGATCGTCATCGCGGCGGGCTACCTCCTGCGGGCGGTGCTCGGGCCGTCGGTCGCGAACGTGACCGTTAGCGCCGCCATGATCTCCGGCGGGGTGGCGTTGACGCTGGCGGCGATGCCGGTGTTGATCACCGACGCGGTCCCGGTGGACCAGACCGCGACCGCGAACGCCGTCAACGGGCTGCTCCGATCCCTCGGCACCTCGTCGGCGGCCGCGGTCGGAGCGGCGGTACTCGCCGCGTCCACCCTCACCGTCTCGGGGGTGACGGTACCGACGCTGGGGGCCTTCACCGCCATGTACTGGATCGGTGCCGCGGTGTCGGTGGCGGCGGTCCTCGTCGCGCTGCTTCCGCTGCGGGGACGCTGACCGGCCGAAGGCCCGGTGCCGCAGCGGCACCGGGCCTTCGCCCGGGGAGCGTGGATCAGGGCAGCAGCTGGTCCATGAACGAATTGCTGTACACCTTGTGCGGGTCGAACTCGTTGAACACCTGCACGGCGGTGTCCCAGTTGTCGGATGCGGGAAGGCCGTCGCGGTAGCTCTTCGGCAGCGCGCCGCTGATGATGCCGCCGTCGGTGTACGGCTTGTCCGGGCCGAACGCCCAGCCCTTCGACCACTCGGGACGGAAGGTGTAGTCGGCGCCCGTGTAGTGCGAGCGCATCCACTGCTCCATCTCGCGGTAGAACGCGAACATGCCGGGGGTGCCGGGCACGCCGAGCACGTTCAGCCAGATCGCGGTGTCCCATTCGGGGCGGTCCGGGCGCGGCCGCATCGCGGAGATCGTCGGCGCGCCTGCCGAGTCGACGAGCACGTCCGCGGCCTCGTCGAGACCGCAGCAGCGAATCTCGACCGGGCCGTTGAGCGGGAATTCGCCCTTGCCGCGGTAGTACTCGATCCGCTCGTTGAACCAGTGCGTGAAGTCGTGGATCACCTGACCGATGTTCGCCCGGCTGGTGATGACGGCGCCGCCGCCCTCGGTCAGCCGCAGCGTGGTCGCCTTGATGTAGAACTGGACGTCCTTCGACCAGCCCCAGATGTCGGTCGAGTTGGTGGCGGCCAGTCCCGCGACGGTGACCCCGTACATCGCGGGGCCGAAGAGCGGCGCGATGCCCGGCACGCCCGCGTTCATCTGACCGATCATGTCGGTGATCGGTTCGGGCAGGTTGTCGGAGAACGGGTAGTTGTAGGGTCCGGTGACCTCGCGGGACCCGGCGGGCTTGTCCGGGGCCACCGTCCACACCTTCAGCCACGGCTTGTCGGTGAACGGGTACCAGATGGCCTCGACGCCGCCGTCGGACTTGACGAAACTCTCGAAGGTGCGACCGTCCGCGCCCTTGGCGCCGAACATTTCCTCCCACCCGATGTCGGTGATGCTCCGGCAGCGCATCCGGAAGTTCGGCCCGGCCTGCATCGTCACCGACGTGATGAAGGTGCGCCCGAGTCCGGCCAGCAGCGGCTTGATCTTGGGATCGCTGCGGGAGAACGTGCGTTCCGCGTACTCGGTGCCGTTCCACACCACCGCGGTCAGTTCGGTGACGAGGTTCGACAGCGACCCGTAGGTGTGACCCTTCATCGCGCTCTGCCCGTCCGCGGGCAGGGCGGCGCCGTGCGCATCCACCGCGAGGCAGCCCGCGATGGTCAGCACACCCGGCGCGGGCAGGTTCGCCCAGCCGAGCCCCTTGTCCTGCAGCGCGCTGGTGATGGCGCCGAGGGTGGCGCCCGGTCCCGCGGTGACGGTGGCCGGGCTGCCCGCGTTGACCGCGATGCTCGCCAGGTGCGTGGTGGTGTCGGCGAGGATCACCTTGTCGACGTTGGCACCGTTCTCCACGGTGAGCGGGGTCCAGCCGTGCATCGCCCCGCGGGGACGGATGGTGTAGCCGTTCTTGTGCGCCCAGTTGGTCAGTCGGACAACGTCACCGGCGTTGCGGGGGAACGCGGTCCAGGTGGCGTCCAGCATGATCTCCTTGGACCAGTTCTGGTACGCCTGCTGGGCGAGTTCGATGTCGGTCGGGAAGTCCGGCGGCGCGGGCAGCGTTGCGCCGCCAGCGGACCCGGACCCGGAGCCGAGCGATCCGGTGTCGAGGGGGAGGGCGTAGACCGGGGTCCACCCGCCCATCGCGGTGACCGCGAGGGCACCCGCGCCCGCGGTGAGGAAGCCGCGCCGGGAGAACCCGGTGGCGTTGTCCGATTTCGGCATGCAAGTACTCCAGTCGTAACGAGGGGGGTGAGACCGAGCGAGGGCGCGCGTCCCGACAGCGCCGACCCGGAAGTTTAGGCGAGCGTAAGAACCACGTCTGCCAAAGCGGGCGAATTCTCGCGCGCCGGAACGGAAGCCGAGATCAGCAGCCGGTCCCGTTCCGCCCAGATTCGCACCAGCAGGGTCTCCCCGGGGTAGACCACACCGGCGAACCGGGCCTTGTAGCCCTTCACCCTCGACGCGTCGGCGGCCAGCGCGGTGTCCACCGCGGCCTTGCAGACGATGCCGTAGGTGCACAGCCCGTGCAGGATCGGGGCGGGGAACCCTGCACCGGTGGCGAAGTCGGGATCCGAGTGCAGCGGGTTACGGTCCCCGCACATCCGGTACAGCAGCGCCTGCTGCGGCAGGGTGGCGATCTCGACCTCGTGGTCCGGCGCGCGATCCGGAAGGGCGACCGCCTCGGACGGTCCGCGCTCACCGCCGAATCCACCCTCGCCGCGGGCGAAGATGGACGACCGGGCGGTCCACAGCGGGTTGCCGTCGGGATCGGTGGTGACCGATTCCTGCACGATCACCGCGGCCTTGCCCTTGTCCCAGACCTCGGCGATCCGGGTCGTGGTGCGGCCCTTGCCGGATGCCGGGATCGGCTGGTGCACGGTGACTTCCTGGCTGCCGTGCACGACCTTGGCGAGGTCGATCTCGACGCCGGGGAAGGAGACCTTCGGGGCCTCGGTGGCGTGGATGTTCGCGACGACGGTGGCGAAGGTCGGCAGCACCTGCGGGGCGGCGTCGTCGAGGTAGCGCAGTTCGGCGGCGTCGAGCGGACGCACGCCCGCACCGACACCGAGGTGGTAGAGCTGGACGTCCGAGGCGGTCCAGGTGAAGTCCTGGGCCGGAAGTTCGGCGCCGATCGCGATCGAGGGGTCGATGGGCACGAATGGATCCTGTTCTGTCGTGGGTAGCGGTGCGCCGTGCGTCCGGCCCGCGCAGCGGACCGGGCGCACGGCGCACGGGGGAGATCTAGTTAGCGACGACGTCGCCCGCCGAGGCGGCGTCCTTCGCGCGCTTGGCCGCATCGAGAACCGCGAGGTACCCGAAGGTCATCGCGGGGCCGATGGTGGCGCCGGGGCCCGCGTAGGTGTGGCCCATGACCGGCGAGCTGGCGTTGCCCGCGGCGTACAGGCCCTCGATCCAGCTGCCGTCCTCGCGCAGGGCGCGGCCGTCGATGTCGGTGCAGATGCCGCCCTTGGTGCCGAGGTCACCGGGGACCATCTTGATCGCGTAGAACGGCGCCTTGCCGATCTCGGCGAGGCTCGGGTTCGGCAGCCGGGGGTCACCGTAGTAGTGGTCGTAGCCGCTGTCGCCGCGCCCGAAGTCCTCGTCCTTGCCGTTGCGCGCGAACCCGTTGAAGCGCTCCACCTCGGCGGTCAGCGCGTCGACCGGCAGGCCCGCCTTCTCGGCGAGCTCGGCGATCGTGTTGGCCTTGACCACGATTCCGGCCTTGAGCCAGCGGCCGGGGAACGGGGTGCGCGGGGTGATGCCCGCGAAGGTGTAGCGGTTGCGGTAGCGCTGGTCGAGGATCATCCAGGTCGGGATGTTCTCGCCGGGGCCCTCGCCCTGACCGTAGGTGCCGCCGTACATGGTGTGCACGGCCTCGACGTACGGGGCAGCCTCGTTGCCGAACCGCTTGCCTGCGGTGTTGACCATCATGCAGCCGGGCAGGGTGCGCTCGGACAGCGCGAACCACGGGCCACCGGTCAGCGGGATGGACGGACCCCACCAGGCGTCGTCCATGAAATCGACCGCCGCGCCCAGCTTTTGGCCTGCGATGATGCCGTCACCGGTGTTCGCCTTGGCGCCGACCGTCCATTCCGTTCCGATCGGGGCGCGCTGGTACTTCTTGCGCATCTCGTCGTTGTGCTCGAAGCCGCCGGAGCCGAGGACGACACCGTGCCTGGCGTGGATGACCTGCTCGGTACCGTCGATCAGCACCTTGACGCCCCGCACCGCGTCGCCCTCGGTGTAGAGCTCGGTCAGCGGGGTGTTCAGCAGGATCGGCACCCCGGCGTCGCGCAGGCCGAGGCGCAGGCCCGCGACCAGCGCCTGCCCACGCACCAGCAGATCCTTGCCGGTCGCCTTGGCCTTGAGGAAGCGCATGCCGACCTTCATCGCGCGCATCGGGCCGCGGCGGTTGCGCATCAGCAGGTTGAGCCACTTGTAGTCGGCCTGGGTGATGACGAAGTTCTTGGGGCCCTTGACGTAGTCGGGCTCAAGGTTCTTGCGGTCCTCGCCGAGCCGGTTGCCGTCGAACACCTGGGGCTCGACCGACCGGCCGCCGAGGCGGCCGCCGGGGGCCTCCGGGTAGTAGTCCGAATAGCCCGGTACCCACTGCAGTTCGAGGGCGCTGTTGCGCAGGACGAACGAGAGCATCTCCGGTCCGCGATCGATGTAGGTGTCGATCCGCTCCGGCTCGACGACGTCGCCGATGATGCTGTGCAGGTACTTGCGCGCGTCCTCGACGGTGTCGGTGACGCCGTCGCGCTGCAGCACCTCGTTGTTGGGGATCCAGACTCCACCACCGGACCGGGCGGTGGATCCGCCGTAGTGGGCGGCCTTCTCGACGATGACCGCGCTGAGGCCGTGGTGTGCGGCGGTCAGGGCCGCGGTCATGCCCGCCGCGCCGCTGCCGACGACGACGATGTCGTATTCCTGCTTGCTCATGTAGAACACGTTATAGAATGATGTAGGGGTAGGTCCATGCTTTCTGCCAGGAACTATTCCGGACTACCGCGGAACGGCCTGGTCACGAACGGCAACACGTTCAGTTGCGGAAAAGGGGATGCCCGGTGTCCTGGGACATGTCAACCGACGTCGTGGTCGTCGGATGTGGGGTCGCCGGTGCGTCGGCGGCCATCGAGGCCATCGACGCGGGCGCGGAGGTCGTCGCCCTCGACCGGTTCGCCGGCGGCGGGGCAAGCACCATCTCCGGAGGCATCGTCTACGCGGGCGGCGGCACCTCGGTGCAGCGTGCGGCGGGCGTGGCGGACACCGTCGACGCGATGTTCGCCTACCTGAGCCTCGAGGTCGGGGATGCGGTCCGGCCCGAGACGCTGCGCCGATTCTGCGAGAACAGCGCGTCGACGGTGGACTGGCTGCAGGCGAACGGGGTTCCGTTCGAGGGATCGCTGTGCCCATACAAGACGTCCTATCCCACCGACCGGCACTACCTGTACTACTCCGGGAGTGAGGCGGCGGGCGGCTTCCGCGACGCCGCGGCGCCCGCCCCGCGCGGGCACCGCCCGAAGGGCAAGGGCACCTCCGGGAAGATGCTCTACCGTCCGCTGGTCGAGTCCGCGCTGGCCAAGGGGATGCGGCTGGAAACGCAGACCAGGGCGGTTCGGCTGGTCACCGACGACGCCGGCGCGGTGACCGGGGTCGAGTGCCTGAGCCTGCGGGACGCGCCCGCCGGGGTGCGGGCGAGGCACGCGCGGTTCGCGGCACTGTCCTCGAAGCCGGGCGTCTACTTTCCGCCGCTGCGCAAGGCGATGGACCGGCAGATGGCGCGGATCGAGGAGCGGTACGCGCGGCCCTTCCGAATCGAGGCCCGGTCCGGCGTGATCCTCAGCGCGGGTGGCTTCTTCGCGAACCGGGCGATGGTCGCCGAGCACGCCCCGCGCTACCTCGGCGGGCTGCCGCTCGGTACCTCCGGCGACGACGGCAGCGGCATCGCGCTCGGGGAGTCGGTCGGCGGCGCGACCGACAAGCTCTCGAACGTCTCGGCATGGCGGTTCATCGTGCCGCCGACCGCCTTCCTCGGATCGATCCTGGTCGATCGACGGGGCAACCGGATCGTCGACGAGTCCCGCTATGGGGCGGCCCTGGGGCACGCGATGATCGCCGAGGGGGACGGGCACGGCTGGCTGGTAGCCGACGCCGACCTGGTGACCGAGGCGCGGTCGCAGATGGGCAGCCGGACCACCTGGTTCCAGCGGGTGCAGTCCGAGACGATGACGCGGATCGACGGCACCACCGCGGGCACGCTCGACGAGCTCGCCGCGAAGGTGGGCATCGATCCGGCTGGCCTCGCCGCCACCGTTGCCGCACACAACGAGGCGATCGTCGCCGGGGCGACCGATCCGATGGGCAAGCCGGACGAATTTCGCCGCCCGATCCTGGCCGCGCCGTTCTCGATGTACGACGTGTCCCTGAAGAAGAGCCTGTCGAATCCGCTGCCAATGATCACGCTCGGCGGACTGGTCGTCGACGAGGACAGCGGCGAGGTGCTCGACCGGGACGGCGACCCGATCGTCGGACTGTACGCGGCGGGGCGGACCGCGGTCGGCATCTGCTCGAACTCCTACGTCAGCGGGCTGTCGCTGGCGGATGCCGTGTTCTCCGGTCGCCGGGCCGCATCACACGTTTCCCGTCGCGGAGTTCCCCGTTCCGGTACGGTCGCCGGCACCTGATTGCCGAATGCCACCATGAGGAACGACTATTGCTCACCTCCGATCTGCGTCTCACGGTCGCGGACCTGCTGCACGCCGCCGAGAAGGGGCTCGCCCCGATAGCGCCCCTTTCGGTGACGTACCCCGCGATCGATGTTGCCGACTCGTATGAGATCCAGCTGATCAACATTCGCCGTCGCATCGCCGCGGGGGAGCGGGTGGTCGGGCACAAGGTCGGGCTGACCGCCGAGGCGATGCAGCAGATGTTCGGCGTCACCGAACCGGATTACGGGCACCTGTTCGACACCAGGGAACTGCGCGAGGACGCGCCGGTCCCGTGCGCGAACTACCTGCTGCCGCGGGTGGAGGTCGAGGTGGCCTTCATTCTCGGCGCGGACCTGCCCGGTGCCGGGTGCACGGCCGACGACGTGCTGCGGGCAACGGAATTCGTGATTCCGTCCGTCGAACTGATCGACTCCCGCATCGTGGACTGGCAGATCGGGCTGGTCGACACGATCGCCGACAACGCCTCGTACGCCGGCCACGCGATCGGGGCGGCCCGGGTCCGGCCCGCCGATATCGACGTGACCGCGATCGACGCCACCCTCACGGTCAACGGTGAGCAGGTCGCGGCCGGGCGCAGTGATGCGGTGCTCGGCAACCCGGCCGCCGCGGTGGCCTGGCTCGCCAGGGAGGTTGCCGACTACGGCGTTCGCCTCCGGGCCGGGGACATCGTGCTGCCCGGATCGTGCACGCGGGCGGTCGATGTCCGGCCGGGTGACCGGGTCCGTGCGGACTTCACCGGGCTCGGATCGGTGTCGCTGCAGTTCGTCTAGCCGTCCTCCGGCGGCCAGGCCGGCAAACGGTGAAGGGCACTTTCGCCCGGCCAGGCCGGGTAAAAGTGCCCTTCACCATGTGGGGGTGCGGGTGGCGGTCAGGGATTCGGGTCCCGGACCTCGACGATGCCCTCGAGCACCGCGTGGTTGATGCTCGCGACCAGGCGCGGGCAGGTCTGCCGGGACCCGGTGCTCCCGCCCGCGCCCGCGAACTCCGGGCACACCGTTGCCGGATCGGACTGCCACTGGATGCTGGTGTGGTTGAAGCTGTTCTTGCGGACCAGCACACAGGTGTGGCAGCTGCGGCACTCCACCTCCTGCAGCCCATCCTCGAGATAGGTGTGCAGGTCGACGGCGGTCTGCGCGCGAATGGCCTCGACCCGGGCCGGGTTGTCCGCGAAGTCCGGGGCCTTGGACCAGGTCGAGGTCATCGTCTACACGCCCGTCTTGTTGTCGGATTCGGCGGCGGCCTTCTCCTCGGCCTGGCGGGCGAGGTTTGCGTCGACCTCGCGCTGCCACGCCTCGACGGCCTTGGTGGTGTCGATCTCGAACTCGAAGCGCTGCGTCATCTTCTCGTCGACGTCGGCGATGTCGACGTAGAACTGCTCGTACCACCGGCGCAGCTGGTAGACCGGGCCGTCTTCCTCGCAGAGGAGCGGGTTCTCGATCTTGCTCTTGTTCTTCCAGATCGCGACGTCCTGCTCGAAGCCCATCGCGACGCCCTCGGTGAACTTGCGGGCGAGCTTGACCGAGGTGGCCTCGTCCAGGCCCTTGGGCTTCTCGACGCTCACGCCGTACATCAGCATGAACGAGTCCTGGGTGATCGGGTAGTGGCAGTTGATCAGCAGGCTCTCGACCTTGAACCCGCTGTAGTTGTTGTGCAGCCAGTTCACCATGAAGGACGGTCCGAAGTACGACGCCTCGGAGTCCAGCACCGAGTCGCCGTACTGGGTGCCCATGGTCCCGACGTCGGGCCTGCCGTGGTTCTGCAGGTACTGCGTCGCGACGTGACCCTCGAAGACGTTCTTGAAGTACTTCGGGAAGCCGAAGTGCACGTAGAAGAAGTGCGCCATGTCCACGACGTTGTCGACGATCTCGCGGCAGTTGGAGCCCTTGACCTCGAGCCGGTGCCACTCCCAGTCGGTCCACTCGTCGGTGAGCACCTCCGGAAGCTCCGGAATGGTGACGTCCTCCGGCGGCTGGTTGCCCTCCGCGTCGTGCCACACGTACAGCATCTTGTTGCGCTGCAGGGTGGTCCACGACCGGGTGCGCGCCAGCGGCGGAACCCGGCGGGCGTAGGGGATGTCGGTGCACTTGCCGTTGCCGCCCCAGCGCCAGTCATGGAACGGGCAGGCCACCGAGTCGCCCTTGATGCTGCCCTGGCTGAGATCGCCACCCATGTGCCTGCAGTACGCGTCGAGGACGTTCAGCTTGCCCTCGCTGTCGGCGAAGACGACGAGCTTGGTGCCGAACGCCTCCACCGCGTGTGGCTTGCCGTCCTGGAACTCTCGCTCGAGTCCGATGCAGTGCCAACCGCGGGCGAACCGGGTCGGCGTGGTGCCCACGTCGATTTCCCGCACCTTGCGGGGGGTGGGTGCGCCGCTCGTCTGCGTCATCTCTGCCCTCACATCCCTTCGTCTTCCTGTACTAGAACACGTTATAGAACCCGGCAGCATTTCGCTAGATTTCACGGCGAGTCGGTCGTGTCGTGAACGTCTGACCTGCGCTGCATCGCTCCTCTCGACACAAATGGGAACGTGTTCTAGTCTCAGGTGCGAAGGTGAACCGCCTGCAATGCGAGATCCACGCGCGGCGCGTATCGACACCCCCAACCGACATACACCCATATCGACACACATGAGGGAGCGACCAGTGAGTGAGCACGACAGTCACGTGGTGATGGAGAAGCTGAACGAGCTACTGCCGGCCTTCCGCGAGCGTGCCCAGGAGACCGAGGATCTGCGTCGCATCCCGGACGAGTCGATCAAGGCGTTGCAGGAGGCGGGCTTCTTCAAGCTGCTGCAGCCGAAGCAGTGGGGCGGATACGAGGCCGATCCGGTCACCTTCTACACCGCGGTCCGCAACATCGCGAGCGCCTGCGGCTCCACCGGCTGGGTCGCCGGCATCATCGGCGTGCACAACTGGCACCTGGCGCTGTTCGACCAGCAGGCGCAGGAGGACGTGTGGGGCACGGACACCGACGTCCGGATCTCCTCGTCCTACGCGCCGATGGGTGCCGGTGAGGTCGTCGACGGCGGATACAAGGTCAACGGCTCCTGGGCCTGGTCCTCGGGCTCCGATCACGCGACGTGGGTCGTCGTCGGCGGTCCGGTCATCAAGGACGGCCGCCCGGTCGACTTCGGCAGCTTCCTGATCCCGCGCGAGGACTACGAGATCGACGACGTGTGGAACGTGGTCGGCCTGCGCGGCACCGGCTCGAACACCGTCGTCGTCAAGGACGTTTTCGTGCCCCGGCACCGCTTCCTGAGCTTCAAGGCGATGAGCGACCTGACCGCGCCCGGTCTGCAGCAGAACACCGCCCCGGTCTACAAGATGCCGTGGGGCACCATCCATCCCACCACCATCTCCACCCCGATCGTCGGCATGGCCTACGGCGCGTACGACGCCCACGTCGAGCACCAGGGCAAGCGGGTCCGCGCCGCGTACGCGGGCGAGAAGGCCAAGGATGATCCGTTCGCCAAGATCCGGATCGCCCAGGCCTCCAGCGACATCGACGCCGCCTGGCGTCAGCTGTCCGGCAACGTCGCCGACGAGTACGCCCTCCTGTTGGCGGGCAAGGAGATCCCGATCGAGCTGCGACTGGCTGCCCGACGAGACCAGGTCCGCGCCACCGCGCGGGCGATCGCGTCGATCGACCTGCTCTTCGAGAACTCCGGTGCCACCGCCCTCGCGAACGGCACCCCGATCCAGCGCTTCTGGCGTGACGCCCACGCAGGCCGGGTGCATGCGGCCAACGACGCCGAGCGGGCCTACGTGATGTTCGGTGGCGCCGAATTCGGCCTGCCGCTGACCGACACGATGGTCTAGGAGAACGCCCGTGACAGTTACCGACGAACTCACGTACGAGTCGACTTCCCGGTTCGCCCAGGTCCGCGAGGATCTGAAGCTGCACTACCACGAGGCGGGCGTCGGAAACGGCCCCACCATCGTGCTGCTGCACGGCGGCGGCCCCGGTGCGTCGTCGTGGTCCAACTTCGCCAAGAACATTCCGGTCCTTGCGGAGCGATTCCACGTCATCGCGGTCGATCAGCCCGGCTACGGCCGCTCCGACAAGCCGACCGAGCACCCGCAGTACTTCCGGCACAGTGCATCGGCGCTCAAGGATCTGCTCGACACCCTCGGCATCACCGATCGCGTGCACCTGCTGGGCAATTCGCTCGGCGGCGGTGCGGCGGTCCGGTTCGCGCTGGACCACCCGGACCGGGCGGGCCGGCTGGTGCTGATGGGTCCCGGCGGGCTGAGTGTCAACCTGTTCGCGCCGGACCCGACCGAGGGCGTGAAGAACCTCGGCAAGTTCAGCTACCAGCCGACCAGGGAGAACCTTGAGGCGTTCCTGCGCATCATGGTGTTCGACCAGAAGCTCATCACCGACGAGCTGATCGACGACCGGTTCGCGGCGGCGAGCACGCCCGAGTCCCTCGCCGCGGCGAAGGCGATGGGCAAGTCGTTCTCCGGCCCGGAGTTCGAGCTCGGGATGCTCTGGCGCGACGCGTACAAGCTGCGTCAGCGGGTGCTGTTGATCTGGGGCCGCGAGGATCGGGTCAACCCGATCGACGGGGCGCTGGTGGCGCTGAAGATGATTCCGCGCGTGCAGCTGCACGTGTTCGGCGGCTGCGGGCACTGGGCTCAGCTCGAGAAGTTCGACGAGTTCAACCGGCTCGCATCTGACTTCCTACTCGAAGGGGGCAAGTAGATGAGTATTCGCGCACTGGCCTACCTGCGCATCGAGTCGACCGACATGGCGGCCTGGCGCGAGTACGGGCTCAAGGTGCTCGGCATGGTCGAGGGCAAGGGCAACCCCGAGAACCTCTACCTGCGGATGGACGACTACCCGGCCCGACTGGTGATCGTCCCCGGTGAGCGGGACGGCCTGTACTCGACCGGCTGGGAATGTGCGAACGCCGAAGGCCTGCAGGAGATCCGGGAGCGGCTCGCCAAGGCCGACTGGGAGTTCGAGGAGGGCACCAAGGAGGAGGCGGCCGAGCGCAACGTCGTCGAGTTCATCACGTGCCGCGACGCCTCCGGTTCCCGCCTGGAGATCTTCCATACCATCGCCCTGCAGCACCGCCGGATCGTCAGCCCGTACGGACACAAGTTCGTCACCGGCGAGCAGGGGCTTGGGCACGTGGTGCTCGCAACCAAGGACGATGCCGCGGACCTCGAGTTCTACCGGGACGTGCTCGGGTTCAAGCTGCGCGACTCGATGCGCCTGCCCCCGCAGGTCGTCGGCCGTCCGGCGGACGGGGACCCGGCCTGGCTGCGTTTCCTCGGCTGCAACCCGCGGCACCACAGCCTGGCGTTCGCGCCGCTGCCGAACCCGAGCGGGATCGTGCACCTGATGGTCGAGGTGGAGAACTCCGACGACGTCGGACTCTGCCTGGACCGCGCGATCCGCAAGAAGGTCAAGATGTCGGCCAGCCTCGGCAGGCACGTCAACGACCTGATGCTGTCCTTCTACATGAAGACGCCGGGCGGATTCGACGTCGAGTTCGGGTGTGAGGGGCTTGAGGTCGAGGACGAGAACTGGATCGCGCGCGAGTCCACCGCCGTGAGCCTGTGGGGCCACGACTTCACCGTCGGGTTCAAGTAGTGACGGCGCCCGAACCCGGAACCGGCGCGGCCATCGACCCGCGTCAGTTCCGAAACGTCCTCGGACAGTTCTGCACCGGCGTCACGATCATCACGACCGTGGACGACGGGCAGCCGGTCGGGTTCGCGTGCCAGTCCTTCGCGGCCCTGTCGCTCGACCCGCCGTTGGTGCTGTTCTGCCCGACCAAGGGGTCCCGCTCCTGGGCGGCAATTGAGCGGACCGGGAAGTTCTGTGTGAACGTCCTCGCCGAGGAGCAGCAGGACGTGTGCGCCCGGTTCGGATCCCGCGAACCCGATAAGTTCGCCGGGATCGGGTGGGAGCCGTCGCCGCTCGGGTCGCCGATCATCGAGAACTCGCTCGCCCACATCGACTGCACCGTCGAGACCGTGCACGACGGCGGTGACCACTACGTGGTCTTCGGTCGCATCTCGTCGATGAGCGAGGTCAAGACGGAACGGCCGTTGCTGTTCTACCGCGGTCAGTACACCGCCATCGAGCCGGAGAAGACCGTGCCGGCGCCGTGGCGGGACGACCTCGAAGCGTTCCTCACCGCGACCACGGAGGACACCTGGCTGTAGCGGCACCGCCGCACACGCCACCACATACCCGGAGGGGCGACAAAGGGCCCGTCCACACGAGAGATCGTGTGGACGGGCCCTTTTGGCTTCCCCCCGCACCACCACCCCAATGTCCGACTGAACGGAAGCGTTCAGTCGATCAGATCGAATGAATGTGCCGTTCGCTCGCCGGGATGCCGGCGGCTCTGCGGCCCTCCCACCGGCGTGCCGGGCGAGGCGATCCGCGGGCGGTTGTCAGATCTCGAACTCCGCGGAGGTGCCGGTGAACGGCACGACGACCCCGCCCGGGTCCTTGCGGTCGCCGAAGTGCAGGATCCGATAGCGGCCGCGGGACGTTCCCGCGGGCACGTCCCAGCTGATCGTCGCGACCGACCCGTTCGGTCCCTCGCGGCGCCACCGGTACCGCGTGGACCAGTCCCCGTCATCGGCATGCCGGACCCACCGCCCGCCGTCGCGACGCTGCACCTCCAGGTATGTTCCGCCGCGGTGCAGGTTGTTCTTCGGGTGACCGGTGGCGAACTCGACGACGACGCGGCTCCCGACCTCGACCCGGGCCGGGGGCTGAACCAGGGCGTCACCGAAGGAGCGGCCTGCGGGCGGGGCGTCGACGGGGAAGTCCGCGCCAAATCCGGGCTGGAACGCAGACAGGTCCCGCGGCGCAGGCCCGCGGGGGACGTCGATGCCGTCGCGCAGGGCGCCAGCGAGCCGCGCGTAGCCCTGCTGGTAGGCGGGCAGGGTGTTGCGCCCGAAGAGCGTCGAGCCGCCCTCGTACTGCTGTGCGTCGTACTCCTCCGGGGTGGTGCAGTAGCTCGAGTACGCGTTCGCGTAGCCGTTGAAGATCACGTTCTCCAGCGGCACACCGAGTTCCTCGGCGACGGTGCGGCGGATCCGCAGTCCCGAGACGATCGTGAACTCGGCCGGGCCGCCGACCACGTAGACCTCACCGATGCGGAGGATCTGGATCTTGAGCACGTGCGGCACCCAGCCGTCGGGTGGCAGCAGTCCGACCGGAACCAGCACCAGCTTGGGCGCCTGCGCGTCGGCGAGCCACTGTGGGGTGGTCTGCTCGGCACCGCCAAGGGCGCCAAGGAGCGGATTGCGGGTTCCCTCGGTGAAGATCTCGATCGCCGGCCCGTCCTCGGTGCTGCCCGCGGCCATTGCCGCGCCGATGCACGCCGGCGCCGTCCGTCGGGGCTGGCCGTCACCGGTGTACCGGCCGTCCACCTCCTGGTTGGCCATGTCCAGGTACATGATTCGGCTGTCGACCACGGGGGAGGAGAGGGGGGATGCACCGTCGAAGGCCTCGCGGGCGGCCGCGACCTGACGTTCGCCGATGATCCGGGCGTTCTCGAACTCGTCGTCGGTGGGCCCGGTGCCCGGCCGGAGGTCCAGGTTCGGGGACATGTCGCCGGTGTTGGTTTGGGGGAAGCACGCGACGAAGCCGGGGGCCTCGTCCAGGTAGCGCACGCCCGCGACATCGTGCTCCCAGAAGTAGGCCGCAGCCCCCTTGTTGTCCCCCGACACCAGGTGGTTCTCGTTGGTCAACGATGCGCCGTGGGTGGGGAACCAGGCGATGGCCCCGACATTCTCGTCGCCGCGTCCGATCCGGAGCACCCGCATCGCGGTGTCGATGCCCAGCGGGTAGTAGTCCTTGTCTCGCTGCGGGTTCCGATCGAAGGCCGCGCGGGACCGGTTGACGCTGGCGTCGCGGAGTTCGCTGCGCCCGTATGCGAGCGTGCCCGTCGCGAGATCGTCGTGGGCGGCGCTGATCGCCTCCACCATCCCGTCCACCTCGGCATCGAAGACCTGCGGCTGAAACCCGAGGGTGGCCAGGCTGTATGCGTAGTCGTGCGATGCACCGCCACACGCCGCGTGCGAGTGCACGGCGGTGAGCATCACGTTGCTCTCGGTGTAGAGCGGACCGTACTTCGCGGCCAGTCGGGCGAGGACCGCGTCGTGCACGGACTGGAACACCATGCAGGTGTCGGCGCAGGCGTAGACGACGCGACGGTCCTCGGTGTCGGCGAAGACGTAGGCGCGCACCCGGGTGCGCTGGTGCAGCCCCTCGGTGCGTTGGTCGAACTGTGAGTAGCCCATCATGCCGTTCTCGGCGACCGGACCGGTCACGTCGGCGCGGCCGACACCGACCCGGAATCCCACGCCCGCGCGGCCGTTACCGGGTGTCGAGGGGGCTGGGCTAGCGTTGGCGGCGCCGGAGGACCCGGCAACGGCAGCGAGCACCGGTGCGGTCGCGGCGCAGGCGAGCACACTGCGTCGACTGATCTTCACGAGGAAATCCTTTGGGAGGCTGTCGAAAATACAATCTGGTCAACTGTCCAGCTGACAGCACACACGACCGGAGTGCGGTTTGGCAAGACCTTGTGCAGGCCTTCTGTCGTGCCGCGGGCGGGACTACGATGAGAACGCCAGTAGGTCGTCACCGGGACCGCCGGGGCAGGCATCGAGCGGCGCGAACGCCGCGACAGCAGCAACCGTCCCGAACATCGTCGGGCCCTGCCCCCGGCCGCCGCTGGGCGATCGTCACCGCCGTGTTCGTCGGTCGAGGATGAGCACGCACTCGCGAGGCAGGAAGCGTCATGGCAAGGACACTGAGAATCGAGGAATCGATCACGATCGCCCGCCCGCTCGGCGACGTGTTCGACTACCTGTCGAACCCGGCGAACGCCACCGCGTGGAACAGCAACGTCGTTGACTACAACACCCAGTCTGGCCAGCCGGGCGAGGCGGGCTCGACGGCGGCCTATGTCGCCAAGGTTGCGGGACTGCGGCTCGACGGTGAGGAGGAGGTGGAGGTCCGCGAGGCGAACAAGCACCTGCGGTACCGCTCGACGCGATCGAAGATCGGTTACGTTCGCGACATCGACTTCGCCACCGACGGAACGGGAACCAGGGTGACCCTCAGTCAGGAGTCGGAGGCGGGCACCGGGATCTTTACGTTCGCCGACTCGATCGTCCAGAAGCTGTACGCGCACGACGTTCGGGGCAACCTCGAGAAGGCGAAGACCATCCTGGAGTCGTGACCGTCACACGGGGCGCGCGTCCCCGAAGGTCATCCTCAGGCTGGGAATGGACGTGGTCATCAGCGCCCGGCGTGGCAGGCCGAGGGTTCGCAGCTCGGCGGCAATCGGATGCGATCCGAGGGTCAGGTCGCCGCCGCCAGGGCGGGCGCGGACCCCGCTCGGATTCATCTCCCACGCGGTGCGGCGGGTGGTGCCGTCGAGATGCGAGTACGCCTGCATCGTCGTGCCCGGCCCCCGGTCCGGCGTCTTAACGCCAGGCCGCACCGTCAGGTTCGCGATCAGCTGGCCGTCCCGGCTTACCGACGCATGCTTGACGTCCGACGCGTGATCGGCGTGAAAGTCCGCAAGCACCTTGGGGAATCCCCAGATGCCGCGGCCCGCGGCAAGGGTGAAGTCGCCATCGACGGGGAGGTGGTGGATCAGTGCCCCCGCCCGGCCCCTCGCGAGCGCGGTCAGATCGCCGAGGACCGAACCGCCGACGGTGTGGTGGTCGCGGACCATGAACACCACCCCGAACTCGTTGTAGGGTCCGAGGTCGCCGTCGACGTAGTCGACGAAGACGAGGCCGCACAGTCCGCGACCGGGGCGGAATTGGAGCATATTTAGGCCGGTGTGGTCGATCAGGTGCTGCGCCGCCGCCGTCGGCACCGAGTACATCGCCATGAACGCCGTCGCGTGCCGGATCCGCACCGGCATCTGGACCCGCTGCCCGAGGATGTCGTGGGCGGTCACGGCCGGGCCGCCGCACCCGCGCGGTCGGCGTCACGGGCGGGCTCGGGCGGTGAGCTGAAATCCGCTCCACGACGCCACATCCGGCTGTCAAGCTCGGGCATCGCACCCCAACCGTTGATGTCCACCGCGCGCTCCCCTCGACTGGGTGGAACCTGTTCTACCTGTTCTATCATGCCGACCTCATTCGGGCATGCCGTGGACCGTGAGCGCCTACGCTCGGCCCGGACGGTGTCATCAGGACGGACCGAGGGGATGGCGATGCGACCCGACATCGAGCTGGTCGACGGGCGGTTCTACGCGGGGGAACTCGGCGATCCGCGGGAGGCGTACGCCTGGATGCGGGTCAACGAGCCGGTGTTCCGCGACCGCGCGGGGATGGCCGCCGCCGCGAGCCATGCCGCCGTGGTCGCCGCCGAGCGCGATGCGGGTCTGTTCTCCAATGCCGGGGGGATCCGGCCCGAGATCGGGCCCCTGCCGCACATGATCGACATGGACGATCCTCGCCACCTGCACCGGCGCAAGCTGGTCAACACCGGGTTCACCCGCAAGCGGGTCGAGGCGAAGGTCGACGACATCGCGCGGATCTGTGACGACCTGATCGACGCGGTCGTCGACAGGGGGGAGTGCGACTTCGTCCGGGATCTCGCCGCACCGCTCCCGATGGCCGTGATCGGCGACATGCTCGGGGTCCGTCCCCAGGAGCGGGCGATGTTCCTGGAGTGGAGCGACGACCTCGTCAGGGCGCAGGGAAGCAACGCGTCCGACGAAGCGATCGACAGGATGATGGCCGCCTACGTCGCATTCGTCGAGTTCACGATGCGGACCATCGAGGAGCGGCGGACCGCGCCGACCGACGACCTCACCAGCGTCCTGGTGCACGCCGAGGTCGACGGGCAGCGGCTCACCGACGAGGAGATCGTCGCGGAGACCCTGCTGATCCTGATCGGCGGCGACGAAACCACCCGGCACGTCCTCAGCGGGGGGATGGAACAGTTGCTGCGCGATCCGCGGCAGCGCGACACGCTGATCGCCGACCGCGCCCTGATGCCGTCGGCGCTCGAGGAGATGCTGCGCTGGGTGTCACCGGTGAAGAACATGTGCCGCACGGTGACCCGCGATGTCGAGTTCCACGGCACCCGCATGCACGAGGGCGAGAAGATGATGCTGCTGTTCGAGGCCGCAAACTTCGACGAAGCGGCCTTCGAGAACCCCGCGACCTTCGACATCACCCGCAACCCGAACCCGCACATCGCGTTCGGTTTCGGATCCCACTTCTGCCTTGGGAATCAGCTGGCCAGGCTGGAGGGGCGACTGATGTTCGAGCGTCTTCTCGACCGGATCCCGACAATGGAACTCGCCGCGGACGGACCGCTGCCGAGGCGCCCGGCGAACTTCGTCACCGGGATCGAGACGATGCCCGTGACATTCGTCGCGAGCGCCCCGCGCAGGTAACCGGCCCGTGGGCCACCGACTCAGCTCGGGGCGCCGAGGTTCATCTCGTCGGGATGGAAGCCGACCCGGATACCGGTGTCGAGGGTCGCGAGGTCGGCGAGATCCCGCTCGGTGAGCGTGAAGTCGAGGACGTCGGCGTTCTGGGTGATGCGGTCCTCGTGCACCGATTTCGGGATCACGATCAGCCCGTTCTGCAGGTGCCAGCGGATCAGGACCTGCGCGGGGGACTTGCCGTGCCGCTCCCCGACGCGGGCGACGAGCGGGTCGCCGAGCAGCGTGTTGGGCTTGGACGCCGGACCCCACCCGGCGTTCGCGGTGCCGCCGAGGGGACTCCACGACTCGACCGCGATGCCGTGCCGCGCCGCGGCGTCGCGGATCGCGTGCTGGGGCAGGTGCGGGTGCAGTTCGACCTGGTCGACGGCGGGGAGCATCCCGCCGCGGTCCACCAGCTCCTGCAGGTGGTGCGGCTCGAAGTTGCACACACCGATCGCCCTGGCACGCCCCGATCCGGCGATCTCCTCCATCGCGTCCCAGGTGCGCAGCCGGGTGTCCCGGTCCCGGAGCGGCCAGTGGATCAGGTACAGGTCGACGTGGTCGAGCCCCAGCCTGGACAGGCTCGCGTCGAACGCCTTCAACGCGGGGGCATAGCCCTGGTCGGTGTTCCACAGCTTGGTGGTGACGAAGACGTCCTCGCGGGGCACGGCCGCCGACGCGATACCGCGCCCGACGCCCGCCTCGTTGCCGTATGCGGCCGCGGTGTCGATGTGTCGGTAGCCCGCCTCGTCGATGGCGAAGCGGACGGCGCGTTCGGTCTCGTCGTCGGTGGCCTGCCACACGCCGAGGCCCAGCTGCGGGATGACGGTTCCGGAATTCAGGGTGATCTCTGGAGTGGTCATGGGTCCAGGCTAGGCGTGCCGACGCGGGAAGGGCCGACCCGAAATGTTCGGGCCGGCCCTTCCACGGGTGGGGACTGCGGTCAGGCGGGCAGGCCCGCGAGCGACTCCATCTCCTTGACGAACTCCGCGGGCTGCCCGAACAGCTGCGCGCTGCCGTGCGCACGCTTGAAGTACAGGTGCGCGTCGTGCTCCCAGGTGATCGCGATGCCGCCGTGCAGCTGGATCGCGTCGCCGGTGACCGCGAGCAGCGCCTCGGAGCAGTACGCCTTCGCGACCGCGGCGTCGGCGGCCGCGGACGGCAGGCCCTCGCTCAGCGAGTACACCGCCGCGTAGGACGCCGACCGGGCCGTCTCGACCAGGAAGTACAGGTCGGCCATCCGGTGCTTGAGCGCCTGGAAGCTGCCGATTGCGCGACCGAACTGGACCCGGTCCTTGCTGTAGTCGACGGTCATCTGCAGGCAGCGCGCCGCGGCACCGACCTGCTCGGCGGTCTGCGCGACGATCGCGATCTGCCGGACCCGCTCGAGCGCCGGGGAGGCGTCGCCGTCGGTGAGCCGGACCGCCGACGCGGCGGTGAACTCCACCAGCGACAGCGGACGGGTGAGGTCCATCGTCGGCAGCTGCCTGCGGGCAACACCGTCGGCCGACGGATCCACCTCGAACAGTTCGATGCCGCCGCCGATCGAGGCCGCGACGATCAGCACGTCGGCGTGCGCACCGTCGAGCACGTAGTGCGCGGTGCCCGAGACGGTGTAGCCGTCGGCCTCGCTGCCGGACGCGGAGGTCGCGACATCGTCGCTGCGCCAGTGTCCCTCGGGGCCGACCCAGCACAGCGCGGCGATCGAGGCACCCTCAGCGATGCCGGGGAGCAGGCGCTCGCACGCCTCGGCGTTCCCGGTCGCCAGGATCGCCTGCGCGGCAAGGACCGCGGAACCGAACATCGGCGACGGCGTCAACGCGGCACCGAGCTCCTCGAGCACCAGGTGCTGCTCGACGACGGTGGCGCCGAAGCCGCCGAACTCCTCCGGGATCGCCAGCGCCGCGACACCGACCTGCTGGCACAGCACGTCCCACAGGCCGCGGTCGAAGGCATCGCCGGACTCGAGGGTCTTGCGCAGCGCGGCCGGATCGGCGCGCTTGGTCAGCAGCTGCGCGACGGTCTTGCGAAGCTCGAGCTGCTCCTCCGCGAACACCCCGACGCCGCTCACAGCGCGCTCGCAACCCGCGCGCGGTGCGCGGCGGTGGTGCCCCATGCGGACTGCAGCGCACGGACCTTGGTCAGCCACAGCGACAGATCGCACTCGAGGGTGTAGCCGATCGCGCCGTGCACCTGCAGCGCCTTGCGGGACGCGAGGTAGGCGGCATTCGCGGCGGCGACCTTCGCGGCGGAGACGTCGCGGGCGACGGTGTCGGCGCCGTCGGCGATCGCGATCGCCGCGCCGTACACCAGCGGGGTGGCCATCTCGACGGCGACCTTCGCGTCGGACAGGTGGTGCTTGACGGCCTGGAAGCTGCCGATGACCCGGCCGAACTGCGCGCGGTTCTTCGCGTAGTCGGTTGCCGTGTCGATCATCGCGTGACCGGCGCCGATCAGTTGAGCGGAGACCGCGAGCACCGCGAGGTCGTAGGCCTGCTCGGCGGCCGCGGCGACGTCCGGCCCCTGGGCCAGGGTCTCGACGGCCTCCACCTCGAACAGGCGCCGGGCCGGGTCGACGGACTCGAGCTGCGTGGTCGGGCGGACCAGTTCGAGGGTGTCGCCGCTGACTCGCAGGACGGGGTCGGCCAGGTCGGCGTCGAGGGCGCGCGGGGTGGACGGTTCGAGCACCAGCGATGCGAGGGAGGTGCCCTCGGCGATGCCGGGCAGGAACCGCTTCGCGAGCGACTGGTCACCGAGGGCGGACAGCAGTGCGGGGACCGCGGCCGCGGTCTCGACGAGCGGTCCGGGGACCGCGGCGCGGCCCAGTTCGAGGAAGGCAACGGCGAGATCGGCCGGGTGCGCGGCGATCCCGTCGTACTCCTCGGGGATCGCGAGCGCGGTCACGCCGGTCTCGGCGAGCTGGGTCAGCAGCTCACGACCGGGGGCGGTGTCGTTCTCGCCCCAGGAGCGGACGACGGCCGGGGTGTTGGCACCGGCGAGCAGGCCGCGGAGGCTGTCCGCGAAGTCGCGCTGCTCGGTGGATAGGGAGAATTTCATCGATCCGCCTTCGGGAGTCCGAGCAGCCGCTCGGCAACGATGTTGCGCTGAATTTCGTTGGTGCCGGCATAGATCGGGCCGGACAGCGAGAACAGGTAGCCGTCCTGCCAGGTGCCGGCGAGCTCGCCGTCGGCACCGAGCAGGTCGAGGGCCGTCTCGTGGATGCGGACGTCGAGCTCGGACCAGAAGATCTTGTTGATGGAGCCCTCGACACCCAGCGGAACGCCCTCAAGCATCCGGGTGACGGTGCCCCAGGTGTGCAGCCGGTACGCCTCGGCGCCGATCCACGCGTCGACGACACGATCCCGTGCGGCGGTGTCGGTGGTGTCGGCGCCTGACTTCCACACCTCGACGAGACGGTCGACCGCGGACATGAAGCGGCCCGGGCTGCGCAGCGACAGGCCACGCTCGTTGCTCGCGGTGCTCATCGCCACCCGCCAGCCGTTGTTCACCTCGCCGACGACGTCGGTGTCCGGGACGAACACGTCCTCGAAGAAGATCTCCGCGAAGCCCGGCTCGCCGTCGAGCTGCGGGATCGGCCGCACCGTGACGCCATCCTGGTTCAGCGGGAACATGAAGTAGGTCAGACCCTTGTGGCGCTGCGCCTCCGGGTCGGTGCGGAACATGCCGAAGCCCCAGTCGGCGTACACCGCGCGCGAGCTCCACGTCTTCTGCCCGTTGAGGATCCAGCCGCCCTCGGTGCGGCGGGCCGTCGAGCGGATGCCGGCAAGGTCGGATCCGGCCTCCGGCTCGGACCAGGCCTGCGCCCAGATGTCGTCGGCACGCGACATGCGCGGCATGATCCGGGCGAGCTGCTCCGGCGTGCCGTGCTCGAACAGGGTCGGCGCGAACAGGAAGATGCCGTTCTGGCTGACCCGGCCGGGCGCGCCCGCCTTGTAGTACTCCTCTTCGAAGAGCACCCATTCGATCATCGACGCGTCGCGGCCACCGAATTCGGCGGGCCAGGCGACGGTCGACAGGCGGGCGTCGGCCAGCTTGTGCTCCCACTCGCGGTGGGCCTCGAAGCCCTCCGCGGTGTCCATCGACGGCAGCGGCTGTGCCGGGACGTTGGCCGCGAGCCACTCCCGCACTTCCAGCTGGAAGGCGCGGGCCTTGTCGTCCAGTTCGAGATCCACTATTTCGCCTTCGCTTTCATACTGTTGACGTCCATTCCACCCAGCGAGTCCCTGCCCACCTCGGCGTTGTGCGCGTGGGCGAAGTGATGCAGGCCGAAGACCGAGTCCATGCCCGCGCGCTGACCCATCAGGTCCTCGCACTGGTTGACGGCCTTCTTGGTCAGGGCAAGGCCGAAGCGCGGCATCTGCGCGACCCGGTCGGCGAGGTCCTTGGTCGCTGCGGCGAGATCGGCGCGGGGCACCACCCGGTTGACCATGCCGACCTCGTACCCGCGCTGCGCGGTGAAGCGGTCTCCGGTGAAGAGGATCTCCTTGGCGAACCGCGACCCGAGCACCCACGGGTGCGCGAAGTACTCGACCCCGGGAATACCCATCCGGACAACGGGATCGGAGAAGAACGCGTCGTCGGAGGCGACGATCAGGTCGCAACACCACGCGAGCATCAGACCACCCGCGATGCACGCGCCGTGCACCTGCGCGATCATCGGCTTCGGAATCTCCCGCCAGCGCCTGCACATTCCGAGGTACACCTCGGTTTCTCTGGCGAAACGCTGGTCGCCGCCGGGCTTTCCGAGGTGATCCCACCACAGTGCGGCCTTGTTCTCGTAGTGCACGTGATGGTCGCGGCCCGGCGTGCCGATGTCGTGACCGGCGCTGAAGTGCTCGCCGTTGCCCGCCAGCACGATCACCTTGACGTCGTCGTCCTCGACGGCCCGTTCGAAGGCGGCATCGAGTGCGTACGTCATCACCGAGTTCTGCGCATTGCGGTACTCGGGGCGATTGAGTGTCACGTACGCGATGTGGTCGCGCACCTGGTAGGTGACGACCTCGCCCTCGTCCGGAAGGGGAGGGGTCACGACTTTCCCTCGCGCAGATCGTTCTTGAGGACCTTGCCGGACGGGTTACGGGGCAACCCGTCGACGATCCGCACCTCGCGCGGAATCTTGAAGCCGGCCAGACGCTCCTTGCAGAACGCGATGACCTCGTCGGCGGTGAGGGTGGCGCCCGGCTTCACGACCACGTACGCGCGGCCGACCTCGCCCGCCCGCTCGTCCGGAATGCCGATGACCGCGGCCTCGGCAACGGAATCGATGCGCGCCAGGGTGTTTTCGACCTCGGCCGGGTACACGTTGAACCCGTTCGAGATGTACATGTCCTTGAGACGGTCGGTGATGTCCAGGTAGCCGCGCTCGTCGAGGACGCCCACGTCGCCGGTGTGCAGCCAGCCGTCGGCGTCGATCGTCTTCGCGGTGGCCTCGGGATCGTCGAGGTAGCCGAGCATGACGTTCTCGCCGCGCACCAGGATCTCGCCCTGGTCGCCGATCCGCACCTCCATACCGGGGATGGCGCGTCCGGACGACGTCGCGACCGTGACCGGATCGTCGTCGGTGCGGCACATCGTCACCACGACCGCCTCGGTCTGGCCGTATGCGGTGAGGACCGCCTCGTACCCGAGTTCGGCCTGCAGCCGCTCGACGAGGACGACCGGGACCGCGGCGGCGCCGGTGATCGCGATCCGCAGACTCGACAGGTCGTAGTCGTCGCGGGTCGGGAAGTCGAGGATCGTCTGATGAATCGTGGGTGCGCCGGGCAGGACGGTGACCTTCTCGGCGGCAACGGTGTCCATCACCTTCGGCACGTCGAAGGTGGCGAACGGCACGTTGGTGGCGCCGCGCAGCAGGCACACCATGATCCCGGCCTTGTAGCCGAACGTGTGGAAGAACGGGTTGATGACCAGGTATCGGTCGTTGGAGTCGATCTCGGCGCAGTCGGCCCACGCGTCGGCGATGCCGACGGTCTGGCGGTGCGCGGTCATGACGCCCTTGCTCTTGCCGGTGGTGCCGGACGTGAACAGGATGTCGGCGATGTCGTCGGGGGAGACGGCGGCGGCGCGGGCGTCGGCGTCGGCGACCGACACCGGCTCGGCCGCTGCGGCGAGCCGATCCCACTCGAGGATCTCGCCGCCGGGGAACGCGGTCGTTGGGACGCCGTCGGCCGGGTTGTCCGACGGGGTGCGCACCACGAGCTTCAGGTCCGGCAGCCCGCCGGGGCCAGCTGCGTCGAGCACGTTCGCGAGCCGGTCCGCCTTGAGGAACCGGGCGGGCACGACGAGCGCCTTGGCCGCGGTGCGCTGCAGGAGGTCGAGGGCCTCGTGACCGGTGTACCGGGTGCTGATCGGCACCACCGTTGCGCCCGCGTACTGGGCGGCGAGCAGCGCCTCCACCCAGTGGTGGGTGTTGGGAGCCCAGATGGCGACCCGGTCCCCGGGCTCGATGCCCGCGGCCATCAGTGCCCGTGCCGTGGTGCGGACCCGGTCCAGCAGTTCGGTGTAGGTGACGCGGTCGGACCCGTCGGCGATGGCCTCGTTCGACCCGTACAGTTCCGCCGCGCGCAGCAGCGCGGCCGGGGTCGTCCGGGGCTCGGTGGTCACATCTGTGCTCACTATTTCTCCTAGGGCGAGGCGAAACCTCTATACAAAGCAAGTGCTTGGTAGGGTACCGTATCGCTGTGGACGTTAGCCAGGGTGAGAGCGAGGTCGCGGACGCGGCCTTCGCCAAAGAAGTGCGCGAATGGCTCGAGGAGAACCTCTCGGGGAAGTTCGCCGAGCTGAAGGGCCTCGGTGGGCCGGGGCGTGAACACGAGGCGTTCGAGGAGCGACTCGAATGGGACCGTCACCTGGCCGCGGCCGGCTGGACGTGCCTCGGATGGCCGAGGGAGTACGGCGGCCGCGAGGCGACGCTGAGCCAGCAGATCATCTTCCACCAGGAGTACGCGCGCGCCAACGCGCCTGCGCGGGTGAGCCACATCGGTGAGGAACTGCTCGGCCCGACGCTGATCGCGTTCGGCACCGAGGAGCAGAAGCAGCGGTTCCTGCCCGGCATCAAGACCGTCACCGAGCTGTGGTGCCAGGGCTACTCCGAGCCCGGCGCAGGCTCCGATCTCGCGAACGTGTCGACCACCGCCCGGATCGAGGGCGATCAGTGGGTCGTCAACGGGCAGAAGGTGTGGACCTCGCTCGCGCACCTGTCGGACTGGTGCTTCGTCGTCGCCCGCACCGAGCCGGGGTCGTCGCGGCACAAGGGCCTGTCGTACCTGCTGGTCCCGATGAACCAGGACGGCGTCGAGGTGCGCCCGATCATCCAGCTCACCGGCACCTCCGAGTTCAACGAGGTGTTCTTCGACAACGCCCGCACCGACGCTGACCTCGTCGTCGGTGGCGAGGGCAATGGCTGGGCGACGGCGATGGGCACCCTCACCTTCGAGCGCGGTGTCTCCACCCTCGGCCAGCAGATCGGCTTCGCCCGCGAACTCGAGTCGATCGTCGAACTGGCCGAGCGCAACGGCGCCGCCACCGATCCCGCGATCCGCACCAAGATCTCCCGGGCATGGATGGGGCTGCAGGTGATGCGCGCCCACGCGCTGCGCACCCTCGCGGCCGTCGACGCCAGCGAAAGCGGCGGCGAGGCGTCCGTCGCCAAGCTGCTGTGGGCCAACTGGCATCGCGGCCTCGGTGAACTCGCGATGGAGGTGCAGGGGGCGGCCTCCCTCGTCGGCGTCGAGGACACCGAGCCCGGCGAGGAACTGAACGACCTGCAGCGGCTGTGGCTGTTCAGCCGCGCCGACACCATCTACGGCGGATCCAACGAGATCCAGCGCAACATCATCGCCGAGCGGGTGCTCGGCCTTCCCCGAGAGGCACGCCCGTGACCACTTCCGTCCAGTCCCCGCTCTCCGTCGCTCCCGCCGAGATCGAGGGCCACAACCTGCTCAAGGGCAAGAAGGTCGTCGTGACCGCCGCCGCGGGCACCGGCATCGGTTTCGCCACCGCCCGCCGCGCCCTGCTCGAGGGCGCCGACGTTCTCGTCTCCGACTTCCACGAGCGTCGTCTCGGCGAGACCGTCGAGAAGCTGGCGGCCGAGTTCGGCGGCCAGCAGATCACCTCCTTCGTGTGCGACGTCTCCAGCACCGAGCAGGTCGACGCCCTGATCGCGAGCGCCGCCGAGCAGCTCGGTCGCATCGACGTCCTCGTCAACAACGCGGGCCTTGGTGGCGAGACCCCGGTCGTCGACATGGCCGACGAGCAGTGGGACCGCGTCCTCGACATCACCCTGACCAGCACCTTCCGCGCCACCCGCGCGGCACTGCGCTACTTCAAGAGCGTCGACCACAACGGTGTGCTGGTGAACAACGCGTCGGTCCTCGGCTGGCGTGCGCAGCATTCGCAGGCGCACTACGCGGCGGCGAAGGCGGGCGTCATGGCGCTGACCCGCTGCTCGGCGATCGAGGCCGCCGAGTACGGCGTCCGGATCAACGCCGTCGCCCCGTCCATCGCCAAGCACCCGTTCCTGGCGAAGGTGACCAGCGACGAGCTGCTCGACACTCTCGCCTCCCGCGAGGCGTACGGCCGCGCCGCCGAGGTGTGGGAGATCGCCGCGACGATCGCGATGCTCGCCAGCGACTACACCACCTACCTGACCGGCGAGATCGTCTCCATCTCCAGCCAGCGCGCCTAGGCGGCTCCGCCGCCTGTGAGTCCTTTTGGTCCCCACCGGGGCCAGAAGGACTCACAGGCGCGTAGCGCCTGTGGATAACCCTTCCCGGGGTCGGTGCGCGTGTCGGACCGGGCGGTCATGGTCCGGTGTATGCCTCCGGAACAGACACCTCGCGAGCTTCAGGTCCTCCTCGATGCGCAGCTCGGCCTGGTTACCCAGGCTCAGCTGACCGCATGCGGCTTCCCGCGCACCCGGGTCCGTAAACGGCTTGAGGCCGGGCACTGGCAGCGGGTGCTGCACGGCGTCTACTGCGTGACCACCGGCCCGCTGACCCGGCCGATGACGCTCATGGCCGCGTTGATCTACGGCGGTGGCCCGGCACTGCTGAGCCACCGAACCGCTGCGGAGGAATGGGGCATCGTGCCCGCCGATCCATCCGTTCCCGTGCACATCACCGTGCCGTACCGACTCTCGGCCAAGGGCCAGTCACCCACGTACGTCGGGGGCGGCAGTGCACGGTTCCCGGTGCCCGCCGTCGGGTCCGTCCTGCACCCCGGGGTGGTCGTGCACCGTTCGCGTGCGCACGCCTACATCGGTCTCGACACGGCAATGCCCCGGACCACGCTGGCCGACACGGCGATCGACCTCGCGGTGGCGGAGCCAACCGCACGGGCCGCCTACGTCAGCCTGATCTCGTCGGTCACGAACCGCCGCATCCGGCTGGCGGACGTACGGCAGCGCCTGCAGGAACGGACACCCCGGCGTTATCGCAGGGCGCTCAAGGACGCGGTCCGCCTGCTCGCCGAGGGTGTGCAATCGGTACTCGAATACCACTTCGCGGTCGACGTCGAGCAGGCGCACGGTTTGCCACGAGCGGACCGGCAGGGGCCGGTGATCGTCGACGGCAGGACCCTGTGGGAAGACTGCGAGTACACCGGATGCGGCATACCCCTGATCGTCCGACTGGACGGGCGTTGGTCGCACTCGATGCGTGAGGTGAAGTTCCGCGACCGGCGTCGGGACAACGCCGCCGAACTGGCGGGACGACCTCGATTGGTGTTCGGCTACGAGGAGACCGTCGGGACCCCGTGCGTGGTGGCACAGGAGGTCGAGCGGGTCCTGCGTCGCGAGGGCTGGGTGCGGCGGGACGAAAACCCCTGTCCCGCCTGTGAGTCCTTCTGGTCCGAGTGGGGGCCAGAAGGACTCACGGGCGGCGAAGCCGCCTAGACGGTGTAGCCGCCGTCGACGTTCAGCTTCTGGCCGGTGATGAAGCCCGCCTTGTCGCTGGCGAGGAAGCTGACGGCCTCCGCGATGTCGGTGGCTGACCCGAAGCGGCCAAGGGGGATCCGGCTCATCGCGACCGCCTGCGCGCGCTCGTCGAGATCGGCGCTGCCCATCAGTCGCGCGGCCATCCCGTCGGTGAGCATGCCGGGCCCGACCGCGTTGAACCGCACCCCGAACCGGCCCTCCTCCGCCGCGAACGCCCGCACCAGCGCCTCGACGGCACCCTTGGTGCCCGAGGACAGGCCGTCGCGCACGGGGTAACGATCGGTGGCCGCGGTGGTGACCGCGACGACCGAGCCCGCGGTGGCCCGCAGCGCGGGCAGGAACGCCGATACGATCGCGAAGAACGCGGTCGCCTCGGCATTCAGGTGCTCGGCGTACGTCGCGGGGGAGACCCGCGACAGGTGGACCATCGGGATGTGCGGGCCCGCCGCGTGGACCAGCACCGACGGCTCACCGAACCCGGTGCGCACCGCGTCGGCCCACTCCGCGACGGCGGCCGGGTCGGTGACGTCGACGCGGTCGGCCCGCGCCAGCCCGCCCGCGGCCGCGACCTCGGCGACGGCGGCCTCGGCCCGGCCGGCGTTCGCCCGGTAGGTGAGCGCCACCGGGTGTCCCGCCGCGGCGAGCCGTCGGACGATCGCGATGCCGATGCCGCCGGAACCTCCGGTCACGACGGCGCAGTGCGTTGTGTCAGCCATCCTCGGACCCTAGCAATCGCTTGGTTGGTATGATGGCGATGTGACACCACCGCCCCGTGCCGAAGAGTCCGCCACCAAGTCCGGTCGCCGCGCTGAGCTGCTCGACCTCGCGGCGGCACTGTTCGCGGAGCGCGGAACCCGTGCGACCACCGTCCGCGACATCGCCGACGCCGCGGGGATCCTGTCCGGCAGCCTCTACCACCATTTCGACTCCAAGGAGTCGATGGTCGACGAGATCCTCAGCGGATTCCTCGACGACCTGTTCGGGCGGTACCAGGCGATCACCGACTCCGGGCTCGGCGCCCGAGCCACCCTCGAGGCGCTCGTGGTCGCCTCCTTCGAGTCCATCGACAGTTCGCACGCCGCGGTCGCGATCTACCAGGACGAGGCCAAGCATCTCGTCGGGAGCGACCGGTTCGCGTACATCACCGACCGCAACCGGGAGTTTCGGACCCTGTGGGTGTCCGTGCTCGAATCCGGCATCACGGACGGCAGCTTCCGCCCCGACATCGATGTCGAGCTGGTGTACCGCTTCATGCGGGACACCGTCTGGGTCGCGGTCCGGTGGTACCGGCCCGGCGGACCGATGACCGCGGAAACCGTCGCCAAGCAGTACCTCGCCATCGTTCTCGACGGGCTGTCCAGCCCCGCGAGCCGGTCCTAACCCTAGGGAGATCCCATGCCTGAGGCATACATCGTCGACGCCATCCGCACCCCCATCGGGAAGAAGAACGGCGCGCTCGCCGGTGTCCACCCGATCGACCTGGGCGCGCACATCGTCAAGGCGCTGGTCGAGCGCACCGGCATCGACCCGTCCGAGGTCGACGACGTCATCTTCGGCTGCGTCGACGCGGTCGGCGGCCAGGCAGGCAACATCGCCCGGCTGTCCTGGCTGGCGGCGGGGCTGCCGCAGCACGTCCCCGGCGTCACCGTGGACCGTCAGTGCGGCTCGAGCCAGCAGGCCATCCAGTTCGGCGCGCAGGCCATCCTGTCCGGCACCGCCGACCTGATCGTCGCGGGCGGCGTGCAGAACATGAGCCAGATCCCGATCTCGTCGGCGATGGTCGTCGGCGAGCAGTTCGGGTTCAGCACCCCGACCGCCGAGTCCACCGGCTGGACCGAGCGTTACGGCGATGCGGAGGTGTCCCAGTTCCTTGGCGCCGAGATGATCGCCGACAAGTGGGACATCAGCCGCGAGGAGCTCGAGAAGTGGGCGCTGCAGAGCCACGAGCGGGCCAAGGCAGCGATCGCCGCGGGCCGCTTCGACAACGAGACCGTCCCGCTCGGTGACGCGACCGTCGACGAGGGCCCGCGGGAGACCAGCCTGGAGAAGATGGCGAGCCTGAACGTGCTCGTCGAGAACGGCAAGATGACCGCCGCCGTCGCCAGCCAGATCTCCGACGGCGCCAGCGCGCTGCTGCTCGCCTCGGAGGAGGCCGTCGCCAAGCACGGCCTCAAGCCCCGCGCCCGGATCCACCACGTCAGCGCGCGCGGCGACGACCCGATCTTCATGCTGTCCGCGCCGATCCCGGCCACCCAGCACGCGCTCGCCAAGACCGGCCTGACCATCGACGACATCGACGTCGTCGAGATCAACGAGGCGTTCGCGCCGGTCGTGCTCGCCTGGATCAAGGAGATCGGCGCCGACCCGGCGAAGGTCAACGTCAACGGCGGCGCGATCGCGCTCGGCCACCCGCTCGGCGCGACCGGCACCAAGCTGATGGCGACCCTGCTCAACGAGCTCGAGCGGGTCGACGGCCGCTACGGCCTGCTGACCATCTGCGAGGGCGGCGGCACCGCGAACGTCACCATCATCGAGCGCATCAAGTAGGCACCGCGATCGAATCCCGATGCCCTCCCGATCCGCCGGATCGGGAGGGCATCGGTGTTTTCGCGAGCCGGCGGTTTAACGCAGCGTCGAGATCAGGGCGTTGAGGGCGTCGGCCAGCTTCGCGCACCACTCGTCGGCGTCCTCGTCGCCGTGCGTGACACCGCGAATCATCGTGGCGGAGACCAGCATGTCGAACACGATGCCCGCGGTGTCCTCGGCCTTCGGGTCCGGCAGCGACACGGACCCGAGGACCCGCGCGACGAACGCGGCGCGGGCCGGTGCCTCGGCTCGTTGGACGAGCCGCTCGTGCACGCCGTCGTGGTGGTGGTAGGCCGAGAGCAGTCCGGGGATCGCCGAGCGGGCCGCCGGATGGGCGGTGCTGTCGAGGAACTTGCGAGTCCACACCAGCAGGTCCGCGTGCAGGTCGTCGGTGGCCGGGGGCGCAGGCATTTCGTCGTCCTCGCGGAGGCCGAAGATCGCGTCCTCGATGATCATCTCGCGGGTCGCCCACCGCCGGTAGATCGCTGGCGCACTGACCCGGGCCCGGCGGGCGATCGCCTGGATGGTGGTCTTCTGGTATCCGGACTCGACCAGCAGGTCGACCGTTGCCTCGAGCACCGCGCGATCGACCTGCGGATCACGGGGACGCCCCGGTCCGGTGGCCTGCTCACCCCGTTCACGCGTCAGCTTCACAGGGGCTGACGTTACCGGAGGGGAGTCCACCGACCTGGGTGTCCGCGCGCGGCACGCTCGTCGCGCCGCGCGCCGTCGGGGTCTACCGTCGAGGCATGTGCCGAAACATCACCGAGCTGCGCGGCCTGGAACCGGCCGCGACCGCGGAGGAGATCGAGGCCGCCGCGGTCCAGTACATCCGCAAGGTCAGCGGAATCCACAAGCTGTCCGACCACACCAGGGAGCCGTTCGAGCGGGCCGTCGCCGAGGTCACCGCCGCCACCGAACGGCTGCTCGCCGAGCTGCCGGAGCGGCGGCAGCCACCATCGACGGTGCCGCCACTGCGCCGACCCGAGGTGCGTGCCCGGATCGCCGCCCGCCAGGGATGAGCGGAGGTCGGGCGGCGGCGACCCTCACCGGGATCCGGATCGGGTCTCGATGCAGCACCGGACGAAGTCGCGCAGCACCGGGTCGCCGTCGCGTTCCTCGGCCCACCCGACGGCGACCCGGCTCCCGCTCACGCCCGTGACCGGGACGAACGTGATGCCCGGACGTCGATAGAAGCGGGCGACGCCCTCGGGGGCGAGCGCGACGCCGTAGCCGTTCGCGATCGCCGCCAGCCACTCGTCCGAGTTGTGGGCGACGGCGCCGATGATCGGGGCCCGGTCGTCGCGCTCCGCGGTAGCGAGCCAGTGGTCACGCGCGCGCCCGGCCTCGGCGGGCCCGGCAACGAACGGGTCGTCCCACAGTTCGGGGAAGTCGATCGACTCGCGCCCGGCCAATCGGTGGCGGGCGGGCAGTGCCACCCAGCGCGGTTCGGTGAACAGCACCTCGACGCGCAGCCGCGGGTGGTCCGGGACCGGTAGTCGGAGGAACGCGGCGTCCACCCGGCCGTCGGCGAGCCCCGCGGTCGGGTCGGCCCAGTCGGTCCTGCGCATGTCGACGCGCCAACCCGGGTGCCGGCGAGTGAAGGCGGCGACGATCCGCTGAGTCGACTCGTTGGCTGCGGTCGCCACGAACCCGACCCGCAGCACCCCCGCCGTGACGGCGGCGGACTGTCGTGTCTCCCGCACCGCGGTGTCCCAGCCGTCGAGCAGCGCGGGGAGGTGGCCGGCGAGGGTACGTCCGGGATCGGTCAGGGACATGCCGGTGTGGGACCGCACGAACAGATCCACCCCGAGCGTGGTCTCGAGTTGCCGGATCTGCCTGGTGAGCGTCGGCTGCGACACGAACAGCCGTTCCGCGGCCGCGGTGATGCTTGCCTCCTCGGCGACGACGACGAAGTAGCGCAGCAACCGGATGTCCACATCCATGCAACCAGCGTATGGACGCGGGTATTGGACGGGCAATGTCGCGATGGGAAGGATTGTGGCAGAAGGTGTTTGCCTTCGCGTTCGCTGGAGGGTTCGATGTTCACCGCCTACGTCACCGTCACCGCCGCTGCCGTGCTCGCCAACGGCTACGCGGCCGTCGCCGACTTCCTGCAGACGAACGCCGCCGTCGCCAATGCGGTCAGGGTGGGGCTCTCCCGCTCCTGGCTGCTGCCGTTGGGTCTGGTCAAGGCGGCCGGTGTCGTCGGCCTGCTTGTTGGGATCGTCGTGCCCGCGATCGGGGTAGCCGCGGCCGTCGGCCTTGTCCTGTACTTCACCTGCGCCGTCGCCGCCCACCTGCGGGTGCGGTGGTACCGGACGCTGCCGTTCCCGGCCGGGTTCCTGCTGCTGGCGGTCGCCGCGCTCGTGCTGCGGGTGGCGACGGCCTGACGGCGTCGGAAACGGGTGAAGGGCACCCCCGACCGGTTCAACCGGTCGATGGTGCCCTTCACCCGGAGGGGGGTCGGTGCGTTCGGCTCAGGCCTTGAGCGCTCCGAGCGCGTCGATGCGCTTGACCGCGTCCGCGACGATGCGGTCGATCAGTTCCTGGCAGCTGGGCAGGTCCTCGATCATGCCGACCACCTGACCGGACGCCAGCACGCCGGCCTCGGTGTTGCCCTCGACCAGACCGGCCTTGAGCAGCATCGGGGTGTTGGCGGCCATGATGATCTGCTGCCACGTCCGGTCGCCGGACTTCTTCATGGCGAGGCCGTCCTTGGCCAGCGTCGACCACTTCATGCCGGTCATCGCCTTGAACTTCATCGCGTTCTTGGTGGCGGCGACGAGTCCCTTGGCGTAACTGGACTTTTCGAGTGCGTTGACCAGGTCGGTGTTGAGCACCCGGTGCGGCATGCCGTCGACCTTCACCGACACCGTGGTGTCGGTGAGGCCGCGCTGCAGGTACTGCTGCTTGACCGAGTCCGGCACCGCGGAGTCGCTGGTGAGCAGGAAGCGGGTGCCCATCGCGACACCGGCCGCGCCGTAGGACAGCGCAGCAGCGAGCCCACGACCGTCGAAGAAACCGCCGCCAGCGATGACCGGGATGTCGACGGCGTCGAGCACCGACGGCAGCAGCAGCGTCGTCGCGACGCCGCCGGTGTGGCCGCCGCCCTCGCCGCCCTGCACGACCACCGCGTCGGCGCCCCAGGAGGCGACCTTGACGGCGTGCTTGGCGGCACCGATCGAGGGGACAACGACGATGCCGTTGTCCTTGAGCTTGGCGATCAGGTCCTTCTTCGGCGCCAGCGCGAAGGACGCGACCTTGACACCCTCACGGATGAGCAGGTCGCACCGCTGGCCGGCGTCGGACGCGTCGGCGCGCATGTTGACGCCGAACGGCTTGCTCGTGAGCTGCTTGGTCTTCTTGATCGCGACCTCGAGCTCGTCGTAGGTCATCGTCGCCGAGGCGAGGATGCCCAGACCACCCGCGTTGCAGGTGGCCGCGGTCAGGCGCGGACCGGACACCCAGCCCATGCCGGTCTGCACGATCGGGTGCTCGATGCCGACCAGCTCGGTCAGCGGGGTACGCAGTACCTGGCTGCTCATGCCGGAATCTCGCGGTCGCGGAAGCTCTTCGGGTCGAGGACCTCGCGGATGATCCGCAGTTCCTCGGCGGTGGGCTCACGGGTCACGCCCGCCTCGGCCAGCCCGGCGACCTCGAAGGAGGTGTTCTCGGCGACCTCGTCGGCGGTGACGCCGGGGTGCAGCGTGACGGCACGGAAGGTACGGCCGGGACCCTGGAAGTCGAACACACCGAGGTTGGTGATCACCTGGTAGTTGTTCAGGAAGCGGAACGCCGGGTTCTCCGGGTCCACCTTGTCGTAGCCGACCCCGCACACCACGTCGACCTGCTCGGTGAACACTCGGGTGGAGTGCTTGCCGACCCAGTAGCTGGTGGCGTGGTTGATCGAGTTGCCGGGGGCGCCACGCAGGCCGAACATCTGGCGGGTCGGCTTGTCCAGCGGGCCGAACGCGGAGAGGTTCTGGTTGCCGAACTTGTCGATCTGGTTGGCGCCCATCACCACGTGACGACGGCCCGACGCGACCACGTCGAAGACCTTCGAGAACGGGATGTAGCCCTCGATCGGTGCGGCGGCGCCGATCGCCGGGGCGTCGGCGAAGATCAGGGCCTCCCCGTCGGTGATGATCAGGTCCGGCTCGGAGGTGAGCTTCGCCAGGCGGGCACCGATGAGCGACATCGTCGACATGGGCGAGGCGAAGATCTCGCCAGCGTCGGCGAACAGGTCGGCGCACGCGACTGCGCAGTACTCGGCGCGGGTTACCTCGGTCATGCGTTCTGCTCCTCTGCGAACTTGCGCACGGCGGCCTGGTAGTCGTCCTCGCTGCCGGACAGGTAGGTGTCGGCGAAGGCCTGCCATGCCTCGGGGGTCTTGGCGGACTCGGCGTAGTGGCGCTGGAACTTCTCGTCCCGCTTGTACCCGCCCGCGAAGGTGAAGTGTGCGCCGTTCGGGGCCTCGGTGACGGTGTCGACCATCGCGCGGTTCAGGATCAGCGCCTGGTTCGGGACGGACTTGACGAGTTCCTCGGTCGAGACGATCTTGTCGACGCTGAGGATGCGCTGCTCGGCCGCGAGGCAGAACAGGTCGTCGAAGTACGGGTCCACGCCGGTGTAGGCGGCGTTGCCGCGCTCGTCGGCCAGGTCCAGGTGGACCAGGGCAGCGTCGAGGTTCAGCGCGGGCATTGCGATGAGGGACTCGATGCGGCCGTCGGCGTCCGGGTACGGGGACGCGACGGTCTTGAGCTCGTCGCCCCAGACGGTCTGCGCGTCCGAGCCGAGGCCGGCGCGGATCGGCATGAACGGCAGGCGCGCGGCGGCGGCCTGCAGGCCGGCCTTGACCATGCCCTCGTCCATCTCGCGGGACTCGACGGTCCCGGCGACGCGGGCCTTGGCGAACCAGGGGTCGTAGAAGGGCGCCGAGTCCAGGGACACGAATCCGTAGTAGGCGCGCTTGACCTTGCCCGCGGAGATCAGCAGACCGAGGTCCGGGCCCAGGTAGCCGACGACGGTCAGGTCGGTGACGTCACTGCGCAGCAGGGCGCGCACGAGGGCCATCGGCTTGCGCCGCGAGCCCCAGCCGCCGATGCCGATGGTCATCCCGCTCTGGATGCCGGCGACGGCCTCGTCCAGTGAGCGGCGCTTGTCGCGCTTCTCGGCCATTAGTTGCCCTCTCCCTTGGTGTTCGACTTCGGCTTGCCGGTCGCGACGAACTCGTCGCGGTGCTCGTCGGCGACGCCTGCGAGGTTCAGCTCGAACGTGAAGCCCTGCTCGATCCGGTAGCTGGTGTGCACGTCCATCACGTCGATCCGGTTGATGGCCTCCTTGGCGCGCCGGATGACCCGGGTGTCCTTGGCGGCGATCTCACCGGCGATCTTCAGCGCGCAGGCGTCGAGCTCCTCACGCGGGACCACGTCGTAGACGGACCCGAAGTGCTTGAGGGTCTGGGCGTCGACGTTCTTCGCCGTGTAGTACAGCGTCCGCATCATGTGCTGCGGGACAAGGCGGGCCAGGTGGGTGGCCGCGCCGAGCGCGCCGCGGTCCACCTCGGGCAGGCCGAAGATCGCGTCGTCGGAGGCGACGATGACGTCCGCGTTGCCGACCAGGCCGATGCCGCCGCCGACGCAGAAGCCGTTGACGGCGACCACGACGGGGACCTCGCAGTCGTAGACGGCGCCGAACGCCGCCGCGCAGCCGCGGTTGGCGTCGATCAGTGCGCCGTGACCCTCGGTGGCCTGCATTTCCTTGATGTCGACACCGGCGTTGAAGCCGCGTCCCTCGGCCCGCAGGATCACCACGTGGGTGTCCGGCTTCTGCCCGGCCTCGCGGATGGCGTCGGCCAGTTCGAACCATCCCTTCGAGGGGATCGCATTCACGGGCGGGTAGTTGACGGTGACCGTGACGATGCCGGCCCCGTCGGAAGTGGAGGTGATTCCCATCGTGATTCCTTAGGTAGGTCGCCAAACCAAGCGATTGCTTGGTAAGTTAGCACACCTGCGGGCCTGGCCGGAGTCCGTCGCCGATGCGACCGGAGCAGCCCCCCGGTCCGCAGGCGAATCATCGGGCGGCCGTGAGGGGGCCGCTGACAGCGGAGGTGCGTTGGTGGATTTGGGTCTCAGTGGCAGCGTCGTGCTCGTCACCGGAGGGGTGCGGGGGGTCGGGGCGGGCATCAGCCGCACCTTCCTGCGAGCGGGGGCGACGGTGGTGACCTGCGCGCGCAGGCCCGCGGACGACCCGATCGAGGTCGACGGCCGCGGGGTGGAGTTCGTCGCCTGCGACGTCCGCGACCCCGAGCAGGTGCAGGCAATGATCGACGGGATCGTCGCGCGGCACGGCAGGCTCGACACCGTCGTCAACAACGCGGGCGGCGCACCGTTCGCCCTCGCCGCCGACGCGGGCCCGAAATTCCATTCGAAGATCGTCGAACTGAACCTGCTGGCCCCGCTGCTGATCTCGCAGGCGGCGAACGCCGTTATGCAGCAGCAGGACGGCGGCGGTTCGATCGTGAACATTTCATCGGTGAGCGGCAGCCGCCCGTCGCCGGGCACCGCGGCGTACGGCGCGGCGAAGGCTGGCGTCGACTCCCTGTCGGCCAGCCTGTCGGTCGAGTGGGCGCCGAAGGTGCGGGTGAACTCGATCGTCGTCGGGCTCGTCGAGACCGAGCAGGCGCACCTGCACTACGGCGACGAGGCCGGTGTCGAGGCGGTCGGGGCCACGGTCCCGCTGGGTCGGATGGCCCGCCCCGAGGACATCGGAAACTGTGCAGCATTCCTGGCATCGCCGCTGGCGTCCTACGTCAGCGGTTCGACCCTGACCGTCCACGGTGGCGGTGAACGCCCCGCCTTCCTGGCGGCGGCATCAACGGAGGAGAAGTAGTGAGCGGACTGGTAGACGGTCGCGTCGTCATCGTGACGGGCGCGGGCCGCGGCATCGGACGGGCGCACGCACTGGCGTTCGCGGCGGAGGGCGCGAAGGTGGTCGTCAACGACATCGGCGTCGGCAGCGACGGCACCGCCACCGGTGAGAGCCCCGGCGAGCAGGTCGTCGCGGAGATCATCGCCGCGGGCGGCCAGGCCGTCGTCAACGGTGACGACGTCGCGGACTGGGAGGGTGCGCAGAACCTGATCAAGACCGCGATCGACGCCTTCGGCGGCCTCGACGTGCTGGTCAACAACGCGGGCTTCCTGCGGGACCGGATGCTCGTCGGGATGAGCGAGCAGGAGTGGGACGCGGTGATCCGCGTGCACCTCAAGGGCCACTTCGCCCCGCTGCGGCACGCCGCCGCGTACTGGCGTGCCGAGTCGAAGGCCGGACGCCCGGTCGACGCCCGGATCATCAACACCAGCTCCGGCGCGGGCCTGATGGGCTCGATCGGCCAGGGCAACTACGCCGCGGCGAAGGCGGGCATCGCCGAGATGACCATCCAGGCCGCGGCCGAGCTGAAGAACTACGGCGTCTCCGTCACCGCGATCGCGCCCGCCGCGCGCACCCGGATGACGGTCGGCGCTGGCGGTGCGATGGCCGAGGCGATGGCCGCCCCGGAGGAGGGCTTCGACGCGATGGCGCCGGAGAACATCTCCCCGCTCGTCGTGTGGCTCGGCTCGACCGAGGCGAAGGACGTCACCGGCCGCGTGTTCGAGGTCGAGGGCGGCAAGGTCACCGTCGCCGAGGGCTGGCGGCACGGCCCGAGCCAGGACAAGGGCGCGCGCTGGGAGCCGAAGGAACTCGGCCCGGTCGTCGCGGACCTGCTGGCCAAGGCCGAGACCCCGACGCCGGTCTACGGGGCGTAGGCGGCTGCGCCGCCCGTGAGTCCTTTTGGCCCGCCAGGGGACCAAAAGGACTCACGGGCGCTACGCGCCTGCCGGGGTGCGGACGACGACGACGGTGCCAGGGAAGTAGGCGGCCAGCTCGGTGCGCGACTGCTTGAGCGCGGCGGTGCCGTAGCCGTGCTTGCGTGAGGCAGGCGCCACCCAGACGGCGATGTCGACCTCCTGGCCGGTCAGTTCGCCGAACACCAGCCCGACGCTGCGCGGGGCGTCACCGCTGACGTCCTCGCACACGAACCAGGCCGCGGTCTCGTCGTCGACGCGGCGCAGCCCCCGCTCCCGCTCGGATTCCACCCGGTCCGACGACCACGGATTCCCGTTGTCGTCGAACTGCTCCTCGGACCGCAGCCGGAACAGGTCGGCATCGGAGTCGCTGCCGCCGAACGGTCGCAGCCGGACGCCGGACCCGGTCGCGGCGGGTCGCTGTTCGGGAAGCCATTTCAGGGTCGCGTCGAGGTTCTGCACCTCGTCGCGCAGCCGGTCCCGTTCGAGGCGGGTCAACCGCCCGAGCTGCAGCCCGAGCACCACCTCGGCGTTCGCCTCGGTGCTGTCGAGCAGCCCGCTCACCGCGCGCACCGCCCCCGCGTGGTCGTCGCTCTCGACGATCGCGTCGAGGACCTCGTGTCGCATCTCGAGCGCCTTGAGTAACGCGGACGCGAGTTCGCGTCGGTCCAGGATCTGATCTTGGGGGCCGGCCGTCATGACGATCTCCCTCATCTGTTGGGTGAGCATTGCCGAGTCATCTCGCATTGTCGGCCACCCGAAGGGGATTTTCTAGGAACACACGACGACCGGGATCTGCCGGTCGGTCCACGCCTGGTAGTCGTCGAATTCCGGGTACATCGCCACCAGCTTCGGCCACAGCCGGGCGCGTTCCTCGTCGTCGGCGACGCGCGCGACGAGTGGGCGTAGCCGGGACCGGATCTGGATGGTCACCCGGGGGTCGGCCTTCAGGTTGAGGTACCACAGCGGGTGCTTCGGCTGGCCGCCCTGCGACGCGACGAGCACCACGCTGTCGCCGTCCTCGAGAAACAGCAGCGGGCTGACCCGGTGCGCACCGGACTTGCGTCCGGTGGTGGTGAGCAGGCAGATCGGCAGCCCCGTCCGCGCGGCGCTGCCGACCCGCCACTTGCCGCCGATCCGCCCACCGGTCGCCCGGTACGTGACCACGTTCGCCCTCGACATCCACTTGATGATCGAGCGCGTGAATCTCGTGTCGAGCAGCGGTGGGCGGTTCATCGCGGCGTCAGATCCGTTCGATGATGGTGCCGGTGGCCAGCGCGCCGCCCGCGCACATCGTGATCAGCGCGGTCGAGCCGTTGCGACGCTCCAACTCGTGCAGCGCGGTGGTGATCAGCCGGGATCCGGTGCTGCCAACGGGATGTCCGAGCGCGAGCGCGCCGCCGTTGACGTTCACCTTGTCCATGTCGGGGCCGTGCACCTGCGCCCACGACAGCGCAACCGACGCGAACGCCTCGTTGACCTCGAACAGGTCGAGGTCGCCGATCTTCATGCCCGCCTTCTCGAGCACCTTGGCGGTCGCCTGCACGGGACCGTCGAGGTGGAACTCGGGCTCGGCGCCGACGAGGACCTGCGAGACGATCCGGGCCCGCGGCTTCAGGCCGAGCGCCAGCGCCCGGTCCGAGTCCATCAGCAGCACGGCGGCGGCGCCGTCGGAGATCTGCGAGGAGGTGCCCGCGGTGTGGATCCCGCCCTCGATGACCGGCTTGAGCCCCGCGAGGGACTCCGCGGTGGTGTCGCGCAGACCCTGATCGCGTGAGATCACCGTGGTCTCGGAGGTGGGCAGCTTGTCCGCGCCGATGACGGGGGCCGTCACGGGCAGCACCTCGCGGTCGAAGCGGCCCTCCTCCCATGCCTGCTTGGCCAGGGCCTGCGACCGGACGCCGAGCGCCTCGATGTCGTCGCGGGTGATGCCGCGGCGCTTGGCGATTCGCTCGGCGGCCTCGAACTGGGCGGGCATGTCGATGTCCCAGGAGGCGGGGCGGCGCGGTCCGGCCTCGGTGCCGACGTTGGCGCCGAGCGGGACCTGGCTCATCTGCTCGACACCGCAGGCGATGCCGACGTCGATGGCGCCGGTCGCGATGAGGCCCGCGATCAGGTGGTTGGCCTGCTGCGCGGAGCCGCACTGGCAGTCGATGGTGGTTGCGCCGACCTGCCAGGGCAGGCCCGCGGCGAGCCACGCGGTCCGGGTGACGTTGTTGGACTGCGCACCCGCCTGGGTGACGCAGCCGCCGATGACCTGCTCGACGAGCTGCGGATCGATGCCGGAGCGCTCGAGGAGGCCGACCTGCGCGGCGCCAAGGGTTTCGGCCGCGTGCAGGCCGGACAGCCATCCGCCGCGCTTGCCGATCGGGGTCCGGACGGCCTCGACGATTACTGGTGTGCCCACTGCGGGCTCCTTTCATATTCTTCTTAGGAAAGTAGAACAGGTTCCGCGCCTCGGCAAGGACTCTGGCTGCAGATCTTCCCTAGACGTTGGGGGTGTGATTCAATATCGATAGAACGTGTTACAGATCACTTGCGACTTGATACGCGAGGGCAGGAGACAGCAGTGGCGCAGCCCAACATCCCCGCCGGGTTCGACTTTACGGACCCGGACATCTACGCACATCGACTCCCCGTCGAGGAACTCGCCGAGGTGCGCAACACCCAGCCGGTGTTCTGGGTCGAGCAGCCGGACGGCGTCGGCGGCTTCAGTGACGGTGGCTACTGGCTCGTCACCAAGCACGAGGACATCCGCGACGTCTCGATGCGCAGCGACGTGTTCTCCACCTGGGAGAACACCGCGATTCCGCGGTTCGCCGACGACATCGACCGTGCGAACATCGAACTGCAGCGGTTCGTGCTGCTGAACAAGGACGCCCCGGAGCACACCAAGCTGCGCAAGCTGGTCTCCCGCGGCTTCACCCCCCGCGCGATCAATGCGATCAAGGACGAGCTGCACGAGCGGGCCGAGGCCATCGTCAAGGCCGCCGCCGCAGAGGGCAAGGGCGACTTCGTCACCCAGGTCGCCTGTGAGCTGCCGCTGCAGGCCATCGCCGAGCTCATCGGCGTGCCGCAGGAGGACCGCGGCAAGGTCTTCGACTGGTCCAACCAGATGACCGGCTACGACGACCCGGAGCTGGACATCGACCCGGTGACGGCGTCGATGGAGATCCTCGGCTACGCGTACCAGATGGCGGAGGCCCGCAAGGCCGACCCGCGCGAGGACCTGGTCACCACGCTCATCGAGGCGGACGTCGACGGCGAGGCGCTCAGCGCCGAGGAGTTCGGGTTCTTCGTGATCCTGCTCGCCGTTGCGGGCAACGAGACCACCCGCAACGCGATCACCCACGGCATGAAGGCCTTCATGGACCATCCCGAGCAGTGGGAGCTGTACAAGAAGGAGCGCCCGAAGACCACGGCGGACGAGATCATCCGCTGGGCAACCCCGGTCGCCGCCTTCCAGCGCACCGTGCTCGAAGACACCGAGATCGGCGGCGTCACCGTCACCAAGGGTCAGCGTGTGGTGATGAACTACATCTCGGCGAACTTCGACGAGGACGTGTTCGAGAACGCGCATGACTTCAACATTCTGCGGGACCCGAACCCGCACCTGTCGTTCGGCGGCACCGGCGCCCACTACTGCCTGGGCGCCAACCTGGCCCGCATGGAGATCGATCTGATCTTCAACGCGATCGCCGACTTCCTGCCGGACATCACCGAGGTCGCGGACCCGCGTCGCCTGCGCTCCGGCTGGCTCAACGGCCTCAAGGAGTACCAGGTCGACTACCAGACCCAGGGCACCGGTGGGGGTTGCCCCGTCGCGCACTGACGGCTCGGTGAGGGCGAGCCGACGGTAACGCGAAACAGCGCCGGGGGGGACACACAAGGCCCCCCGGGGTGGTGTTTTTTTTGAGGGGGGGACGGTTTTCTTCACAACCCCCACCAAGCCCTGAAAAAAAAAGGAAATACCCCCCACCGCGTGTC
>NZ_JBHXNU010000006.1:0-86421 GCF_042719255.1 Rhodococcus sp. NPDC058532 | reverse complement strand
GGGTTTTTCCCCCGTCGCCAAGAGCGGGTGGGGGGGGGAAGAGGAGAAGCAAGCGGAAAACATCGCTGGCTACCCCCCCTTCCCCCCCCGCCGCTGTTGGCTTCCGGACGGGGCGCCCGGTTCTCGCCGAGCACCCGGCAGGTCGTGAACGACGAAGGGCCGCATCCCGATCGGGATGCGGCCCTTCGCCTGTTCCGGGGAGGGCTATAGCTTCGTCATGGTCTTCATTGCCCGGTCGACCTCCCAGAAGGCCCGCAGCGACTGCAGCTTGCCCTCGTCGGTGACGCGGTAGATGAACACGCCCTCGGCATCGACCTGCGCACCGGCCAGCACCGTGCGGATCCGCCCGATGTTGACGACCTCACTGCCGCACACCAACTGGTCGTCGATGATGAACTCGATCGAGTCGGTGTTCGCGATCGTCATGTCGTAGAACTTCGAGATCGCTTCCCGCCCGTGGTGCCCCGTGCCCTCGGGGTCGAAGCCCGACGGGCCGACCGGGTCCTCGACCCAGCCGTCCTCGGCGAACAGGTTCAGCCACTCCTCCTTGCGCTTGCCGCTGGCCGCGGCCTGCGACGCGCGCGAGGCGATCAGGGCAGGGTGGTCGGTGGTCGTCTCAGCCGTCATGGCATCTCCCTACTTGATGTACTGATCGGCAAACTTGCGCAGCGAGGCCTGCTTCGCCTCGAGCGGTCCGTCGAAGGCGACGCCGTCGAAGAGCCAGGGCACCACGATGCAGTCGGTGATGCCCGCCTCGGCCATCTCGGCATAGCCGTCCCTGCCGAACCGGTCGATGCACACCGCCTGAATCTCGAACGGCTCGTTCTCCCTGCCATATTCGGCTCGGAGTTCGTCCAGCCGGGCCTTGGTGGCTACGAGATCCCTGAACTTCATCATCGCCGACGTCCAGCCGTCACCGATGCGCGCAGCGCGCTTGAGCGCGACCTCGGTGTGCCCGCCGACATAGAACGGCACCGGCACCGACGGGGCCGGGCTCATCTGCAGCCGGTCGAAGTCGAAGAACTCGCCGTGGAACTCGACCATGCCGCCGGCGAGCACCAGCTTGATGACCTCGATCATCTCGTCGACCCGGGCGCCACGCCTCTTGTACGGCACCCCGCACCATTCGAATTCCTCCGGCGCCCAGCCGATCCCGACACCGAACCCGAACCGGTTGCCGGTCAGGTTCGCCACCGACCCGACCTGACGGGCCAGCAGCAGGGGATTGCGGGAACCGAGCTTGAGGACGTTGGTGTAAAACCCGATCGTCGAGGTCGCCGCACCCATCGCCGCGGCGGCGATCAACGGATCCACCCACGGGGTGTCGGCGTTCCACATCCGCGACCCGTCCGGGGTGTACGGGTAGTCGGCGGCCGCGGTCTCCATGTAGAACAACGAGTCCGGGAGGCCGATGTTGGCGAACCCGCACTCCTCGGCGGTCTGCGCGAGCGGGACCAACTGCTCGAGCGGACTCATCGCGATTCCGACGGTGTACTTCACGGTGTGCCCCTTCCTAATTGGTGGGGCGATCGGAGCCGACCACCCACATCGCGAAGTACTGCGAGCCGCCGCCGTACGCGTGCCCGAAGGCCTTCCGCGCGCCGTCCACCTGGTGGTCGCCGGCCCGCTCCATCACCTGCATCGCCGACTCGGCGTACCGGATCATGCCGGACGCGCCGATCGGGTTCGAGGAGAGCACGCCGCCGGAGGCGTTGACCGGCATCCGTCCGCCGAGCGCGGTCTCGCCCGCCTCGGTGAACTTCCAGCCCTCGCCCTCGGCGACGAACCCAAGGTTCTCGAGCCACATCGGCTCGAACCACGAGAACGGGACGTAGATCTCCGCCTCGTCGATCTCGGTGAGCGGGTCGGTGATCCCCGCCGCCTTCCACAGCGCGGCCGAGGCGTCCCGACCGGCCTGCGGGTTCGCGACATTGCGGCCCGCGTACGACAGCGGTTCGGTGCGCATCGCGGTCGCGTGGATCCAGGCGACCTTGCGTCCCTCCGACAGCACCTCCTTTGCGGCGTCCTCGTTGCCGATGACGATCGCGCAGGCACCATCCGAGGACGGGCACGTCTCGTCGAAACGGATAGGGTCCCACAGCATCTGGGACTCCATCACCGACTCGACGGTGATGTCGGCCTGCTTGAGGTGTGCGTACGGGTTCATCCCGCCGTTGCGCCGGTCCTTGACGGCAACCAGCGCGCCGATGTGGTCGGGAGCGCCCGAGCGGCGGATGTACGAGCGGACGTGCGGGGCGAAGAAGCCGCCAGCACCCGCACCGACCGGCATCGTGAACGGCACCGGCGTGGACAGCGCCCACATCGCGTTCGATTCCGACTGCTTCTCCCACGAGACCGCGAGCACCCGCTTGTGGACGCCGGACTGCACGAGGCTGGTCGCGACGTTGCCCGTCGAGGCACCCACCGATCCGGCGGTGTGCACGCGCAGCAGCGGCTTCCCGTTGGCACCCAGTGCATCCGACATCGCCAGCTCCGGCATCATCGACCCCTCGAACAGGTCGGGCGCCTTGCCGATGACGATCGCGTCGATGTCGTCCCAGCCGACGTGGGCGTCGGCCATCGCGCGGTCGATCGCCTCGCGGATCATGCCCGCCATCGTGACGTCGTGCCGCTTGGCGACGTAGTAGGTCTGGCCGGTGCCGAGGACGGCTGCGAGTTGCTTACCTCGGGCGGAGCCTCGGGAATTGTTGCTCGCCATCAGTTGTTGCGTCCTTCCATGACTGCGACCAGGTTCTGCTGCAGCACGGGGCCACTGGTGGCGTGGGCGAGGGTGCGCTGGGCGTCACCGCTCATGATCTGCTGTGCGGCGTAGCCGATGCGTTCGAGGCCGCCGGAGAACAGCGGGTTGCCGGTCAGCGGGCCGCCGGACGGGTTGATCCTGGTGGCGTCGGTCAGGCCGATCGCCTCCCGCAGGATGATCTCCTGGTGCGTGAACGGGGCGTGCAGTTCGGCGACGTCGATGTTTGAGACGTCACCGCCGGTCGCGGCGCGGGCCGCGGCCGCGGTGGACGGGGAGACCGTCAGATCCCGCGAGCCGATGTTCGGCGAGTCGATGCGATGGTCGATTCCGGTGATCCACGCGGGGCGTTCGCACAGGTCGCGGGCGCGGTCGCCACGGGCGAGGATGATCGCGGCGGCGCCGTCGGTGATCGGGGCGCAGTCGTGCGCGCGCAGCGGGTCGGCGACGTACTCGCCTGCCAGCAGCGTCTCGACGTCGACGTCACCGGAGATCTGGGCGTTGGGGTTGCTCTTCGCGGCGGCCCGGCTGCGGCGGGCGATCTCGGCCATGTCCTCGGCGGTCCACTTGCCCGCGTCGAGCCCGAGCCGGGCCTGCAGGCCCGCGACCGACACCGAGTCCGGCCACAGCGGCGCCACGACGTACGGATCCATCTGCATCGCGAGGATCTGGCGGAGATTGCCCGCGGACGACTTACCGAAGCCGTAGACGAGGGCGGTGTCGACCTCACCGGTCATGATCTTGACCCAGGCCTCGTACAGCGCCCAGGCGGCGTCCATCTCCACGTGCGACTCGTTGATCGGCGGAACGGCACCGATCGAGTCGATCGCGGAAATGAACGAGAACGAGCGCCCGGCCAGGTAGTCGGACGATCCGGAGCACCAGAACCCGATGTCGGACTTGGTGATTCCGAGCTCCGCGTAGAGCTGCTGGAAACAGGGGACGAGCATCTCGACACCGTTGGTGGTGCCGGTGGTCTCGCGCACATGGGGGGCCTGCGCGAAGCCGACGACTGCAATGTCTGTCATGGTCTTACCGGCTCCTAGAGGTGATGCTTGTAGGTGTCGTAGTCCGCGTCCGGCTCACCGCTGGGGCGGAAATGGGAGATGTTGCGCAGCGAGTACTCCCACTCGTCCTTCGGGCGCCACGCGGCCTCGACCCGCATGCCCATCCGGACCTCGGTGGGATCGACCTCGAGGAGCAGGTGCAGGAACGGGATGTCCGCGCCGTCCAGGACGATGTACGCGGCCACGTAGGGCGGCTTGATCTGCTGACCGAGGAACGGGACGTTGACGATGCAGAACGTGGTGACGGTGCCCTTGTCGGAGACCTCGACCTGCTCCTTGGTGGGGACGCCGTCGGTGGGGTTCGCACCGCGCGGGGGCACATACACCTTGCCGTTCGCGTCGGTGCGGCCGCCGATGACCTTGCCCTCCATCAGGCCGCGAAGGTAGTAGCTCTCCTCGAACGACGCGGTGTGCGTGTAGTGCAGGTCGATCGGGGTGACGATGTCGGTGACCGGCTCGCCGCCGGATGCGGAGGGGGTGGACTCGCTCTCACCCGGCTCGAAGCAGGCGATGTCGCGGATGTGTCCGGTGCGCTCGTCGGCCCAGCGGACCCGTACCCGCATCCCGGTGCTCATCGCGTCCGCCGATCCGGCATCGACGGCGTGCAGGATCGAGGTGTCCGCGCCGTCCAGCCGGATCAGGGCCCACGCGAACGGGTGGCTCAGCGGCTGGCCCTCGATGGGGTCGGGCATCCACGTCCAGCTGGCGACCGTCCCGGTGTCCGCGACGTCGACGAAGTCGGTCGTCGGTTCGTGGGTGACGGGGTCGAACTCGGGCGGCGGCACGTGCACCCGGCCGTCGGAGGCCCGGGCGCCCACCACCTTTCGGTCGCGCAGCCCGGTGACGAACGCGCCGATGGTCGGTCCAACGGACCGCGTGTAGTCGAATTTGAGATTAAGTGGTGCCCGCAGGGGCTGCTCGGCCACTTGGGTCTTTTCAAGGGTCACGGAATCGAGTAGAACAGGTTCTCATTACTGTGGCAAGAGTCACTGTCGCGGTGCGGCGGAAATGGGAAAACACGGAGGCGCGCAAATGAAGCTGGGGTTGCAACTCGGATACTGGGGCGCGCAGCCGCCGACGAACGCCGCCGAACTCGTTACAGAAGCCGAGCGCTGCGGCTTCGAAGCGGTGTTCTCCGCAGAATCCTGGGGCAACGACGCGTTCACCCCGCTCGCCTGGTGGGGGTCGAGCACCGAGCGGGTCCGCCTCGGCACCTCGGTGGCGCAGCTGTCCGGCCGGACCCCGACCAACGCCGCGATGCACGCGTTGACCCTTGACCACCTATCCGGCGGGCGGGCGATTCTGGGCCTCGGCGTCTCGGGGCCGCAGGTCGTGGAGGGGTGGTACGGCAGGCCGTTCCCGAAACCCCTTGCCCGGACCCGGGAATACGTCTCGATCATCCGGCAGGTCCTGGCCAGGGAAGCAGCCGTCACCAACGATGGCCCGCACTATCCGCTGCCGTACCGCGGCGAGGACGGGATGGGACTGGGCAAGCCGCTCAAGCCGATCACCCACCCGCTCCGCGCGGACCTGCCGATCTGGCTCGGCGCCGAGGGGCCGAAGAACGTCGCGCTGACCGCGGAGATCGCCGACGGCTGGCTCGCGATCTACTACACGCCGCGGCTCGCACACATGTACAACGCGTGGCTCGACGAGGGATTTGCCCGCCCCGGCGCCCGACGCAGCCGGGCGGACTTCGAGATCGCCGCGACCTGCCAGGTCGTCGTCACCGATGACCGCGCCGCGGCGATCGCCGCCGCCAAGCCCTATACCGCGCTGTATGTCGGCGGAATGGGGGCCGCCGAGCTGAATTTCCACGCCCAGGTGTACACCCGGATGGGCTACGGGGCCGAGGTCAAGGAGATCCAGCGGCTCTTCCTGGCAGGCAAGAAGGAGGAGGCCATCGCGACCGTGCCGGACGAGATGGTCACCGACACGATGATCGTCGGCGACCTCGACGAGGTCCGCAGGCAGGTGAAGGTGTGGGAGGACGCCGGCGTCACGATGCTGCTGGTGACCTGTCGCGACGTCGAACACGTGCGCGAACTCGCCGCCGCCGTCCACCCGGCCTAGTACCCACTGCCCGCCTCCCCGAGTGAACGGAAGCGTTCAGTCGATCTGATCGAATGAATGTGCCGTTCACTCGGGAGTCTCGGTTGTCCACAGGCCGGGAATTTGTACACAGACACCCACTCCAGGGACGGCCCGGGTCTCCGGATGCGTCCATGATCGAGGTCATGAGGCACGGGGGATGGGGCGGCGAGGGTCGAGTGCTTGAGATGGCCGCGGTCAGTGGGGTGATCAGCGTGGCCACGCTGGGGTCGTTCGGGGTGTCGTCGTCGACGATCGTTGCGAGATGCAAGCCGGGTGGGCCGTGGCGGCGGCTCCTTCCCGGTGTTGTCCAGTTGACCAACGGCTACCCGACGCCGCGGCAGCGCGTGGTCGCGGCCCTGACGTACTGCGGGGACGACGCCTTGCTCACCGGCCGAGCTGCGTTGCGCGAGTATGGCTTCGGTGAGGAGGCTGGCGAGGTTCACGTGCTGCTTCCGGATCGTCGACGGAAGCAGTCGACGTCGTTTGTTCGGGTCGAGCGGACCACTCGGTTGCCAGTACCCGTCAACAGGAGCGGTTTGCCGTGTGCGCCGATCCCGCGGGCGGTGCTGGACGCTGCCCGGCTGTGCGTGACGCTCGACTCGGCACGCGCGTTGATCGCATCCGTTGTTCAACGCAGGGCCGTCACCGCTGCCGAGTTGGCGGTCGAGCTTGAGGAGGGGAGCGTCCGCGGCTCGGCTCTGCCACGCATCGTGGTCGAGGAGATGGACGCGAATGTGCACTCGGTTCCGGAGGCCGTCGCCCGGAAGATCTGGCAGTCGACCGGCCTCCCCGAGATGGTATTCAACCGCCCGATTCGCACCTCAAACGGTGTGTTTCTGGCGCAGCCCGACGGCTGGATCGACAGCGTCGGATTGGCGTGGGAGATCGACTCGGTCGATTGGCATGCCACGCCGGAGCTGTATGCGGCCACGGTCGAACGGCGGACCAGGATGCAGGACCAGTTGATCGTCGTCCTGGTGACCATTCCCCGGATGGTGTACTCAGATCCGAGCGCGGTATCCGCGTCGCTTCGTGCCCACTTCGCGCTGGCGGCTCAGCGCCCCCGGCCGCCCGTGATCATGGACCCGGAGCGTCGCGCGACGGGGTGATGGCAGTCGGTCCGTGTGGCTCCGGATGGGTCATTCTCGCCAATTCGCTGGCCCGAGCGAACGGCACATTTGTTCGATCAGATCGACTGAACGCTTCCGTTCACTCGGGGGCGGGGCGGGGTGGGCGGAGTGGGTCGGGTGAGGGGGCGGGGCTCGTGAGGGGCTACCTGCCCTGGAACTTCGGGGCGCGCTTCTCGGCGAAGGACCGGGGGCCTTCCTTGGCGTCGTCGCTCTTGAACACCTCGGCGCCGATCTTTGCCTCGAGCTTGAACGCCTCCTCCTCGTGCATGCCCTCGGTCACCCGGATCGTCTTGAGGATGGCCTGCACCGCGACCGGGCCGTTGGCGGCGATCCGCTCGGCAATCTCGAGCGCCGTCGTCAGCGCCTCGCCGTCCGGCACGACATGGCCGATCAGGCCGAGCTCCTTGGCCTCGGGTGCGGGGACGTTGCGGCCGGTGAGCAGGATTTCCGCGGCAACGGTGTAGGGGATCTGCCGGACCAGCCGAACAGCGGACCCGCCGAGCGGGAACAGGCCGAGGCGGGCCTCGGAGACGCCGAACTTCGCGCTCTCGCCCGCCACCCGGATGTCGGTGCCCTGCAGGATCTCGGTGCCGCCCGCGATCGCGGCGCCCTCGACCGCCGCGATCAGCGGCTTGGTCAGCCTGCGTCCCTTGAGCAGGGCGGGCAGCGAGGTCGGGTCGAGGCTGCCCTTGGAGAAGGCGTCGCCGGGCGCATTCTTGTTCATCGCCTTGAGGTCCATGCCCGCGCAGAACGTGCCGCCAGCACCGGTCAGGACGGCAACCCGGATGTCGGGGTCGTTGTCGACCCGGTCCCAGGCGTCGACCATGATCGCCATCATCTCGCCGGAGAGGGCGTTGCGTGCCTCCGGGCGGTTCATCGTGACGATCAGGACGTGACCGCGCTTCTCCACGAGGCAGTGCGCGGACTTGTCCGAAACGTCTGAAATCGCGGCCGTGGTGGAGGACACTGATTGCTCCCGAATGCGTGTGAGTTGGGTCTCAAATTGACTCTTGCCAGAAACGGTAACACGTTCTACTTTGTTGGTCGTGGCACTTAACATCGCAGACTTCGTTGAGCACTCCATCGACCTGAATCCCGAGCGCGTGGCGCTGCTGGACGGGCGTCGCGAGTTCACCTATTCGCAACTTGAGGACCGCACCAACCGGCTGGCGCACTACCTGCTCGATCACGGGGTGAAGCCCGGCGACAAGGTGGGCATCTACTCCCGGAACACCATCGAGGCCATCGAGGCGATGGTCGCGGTGTTCAAGGCCCGTGCCGTGATGGTGAACGTCAACTACCGGTACGTCGAGAACGAGTTGCAGTACATCTTCGAGAACTCGGACATGGCCGCGCTGGTCGTCGAGCGCAGGTACGTCGACAAGGTCGCGAACGTGCTGCCGAACACCCCGCAGGTCAAGTCGGTCGTGGTCATCGACGACGGCACCAGCGAGCTGGACTTCGCCGGCTTCGGCGGGGTGGAGTACGAGGAGGCGCTCGCACAGTCCTCGCCCGCCCGCGACTTCGGCGAGCGCAGCCCCGACGACATCTTCATGCTCTACACCGGCGGCACCACCGGCATGCCGAAGGGCGTCATGTGGCGGCACGAGGACTGGTGGCGGGTGCTCGGCGGCGGCGTCAACTTCATCACCGGCGAGTACGTCCAGGACGAGTGGGACATGGCCAAGCTCGGCGCGGCCAACCCGGCGATGGTGCGGTTCCCCATCCCGCCGATGATCCACGGCGGCGCGCAGTCCGCGGTGTTCCACAGCCTCTTCGGCGGCGGCACCCTTGCGCTGCACCCGGAGTTCGACGGTCACGCCGTGTGGCAGGTCATCGACCGCCACAAGGTCAACCTGATCTTCATCACCGGTGACGCGATGGCCCGTCCGATGCTCGACGCGCTGAAGGCGGGCAACCCGGAAACCGGTGAGCCGTACGACCTCTCGTCGCTGTACGTGCTGGCCTCCAGTGCGGCGCTGTTCTCCCCGGCGCTGAAGGAGGAGTTCCTGGAGCTGCTGCCGAACCGCCTGCTCACCGACTCGATCGGCTCCTCCGAGACCGGCTTCGGTGGCCTCGCGACGATCACCAAGGGCTTCGAGCACACCGGCGGCCCGCGGGTGAAGATCGACTCGCAGACCACCGTCCTCGACGACGAGGGCAACCCGATCGAGCCCGGCTCCGGCAAGGTCGGCCTGCTCGCCCGCAGCGGCCACATCCCGCTCGGCTACTACAAGGACGAGAAGAAGACCGCCGAGACCTTCAAGGTCTACAACGGGATCCGCTACTCGATCCCCGGCGACTACGCCTCCGTCGAGGCGGACGGCACGGTCACGATGCTCGGCCGCGGCTCGGTCTCGATCAACAGCGGCGGCGAGAAGATCTACCCGGAGGAGGTCGAGGGCGCGGTCAAGACGCATCCCGACGTCTTCGACACCCTCGTCATCGGTGTCCCGGACGAGCGGTTCGGCCAGCGGGTCGCCGCGGTCGTCGCGACCCGTGACGGCGCCCGCCCGAGCATGAACGACATCGTGGCAGCCGCGCGCAAGGAGATCGCGGGCTACAAGGTGCCGCGCAGCGTGTGGTTCGTCGACGAGATCAAGCGGTCGCCCGCCGGCAAGCCCGACTACAAGTGGGCGAAGGGCGTCGCCGAGTCGCGCGAGGCGGACGATCACTACACGAACGGCAACTCCTGATGCACAACGAGCTCGCGGCGAAGTTCGGGATCAAGTACCCGATCTTCGCGTTCACCCCCTCCGAGCATGTGGCGGCCGCCGTCACGCGGGCCGGCGGGCTCGGGGTCCTCGGATGCGTCCGCTTCAACGACGCCGAGGAACTCGACGCGACGCTGAACTGGATGGACGAGAACACCGACGGCAAGCCGTACGGCGTCGACGTCGTGATGCCCGCGAAGGTGCCCACCGAGGGCAGCGCGGTCGACCTGGACAAGCTGATCCCGGCCGAGCATCGCGCCTTCGTCGACCGCACGCTGGCCGAGCTCGGGGTTCCTCCGCTGTCCGACGACGTCGAGCACGCCACCGGCGTCCTCGGCTGGCTGCACTCGGTGGCCCGAGCCCAGCTGGACGTCGCCTTCAAGCACCGTCCCGCGCTGATCGCGAACGCACTCGGCTCGCCGCCGAAGGACGTGATCGACGAGGCGCACGGCCACGGCGTCCCGGTCGCGGCGCTGGCCGGTGCGGTCCCGCACGCGCTCAGCCACGTCGCGAACGGCGTCGACATCGTCATCGCGCAGGGCTACGAGGCGGGCGGTCACACCGGTGAGATCGCCTCGATGGTGCTGGTTCCCGAGATCGTCGACGCGGTCGGTGATTCCGCGACGGTCATCGCGGCGGGTGGCATCGGCAGCGGCCGTCAGGTCGCGGCGGCGATGGCGCTGGGTGCCCAGGGCGTGTGGATGGGATCGTACTGGCTCACCGCGGCCGAGTACCGGCTCGGCAGCGCGGCGGACGGTACGTCGGCGACGCAGCGGGCACTGCTTGCGGCAACCTCGAGCGACACCGTCCGTTCCCGGATCTACTCGGGCAAGCCGGCGCGGCTGCTCAAGACCAAGTGGACCGAGGCGTGGTCGGCGGAGGGTGCGCCAGCCGCGCTGCCGATGCCGCTGCAGAACATCCTGGTCGCCGAGGCGCACCAGCGGATCGCCGCCGCCGAGAACCCGGATGTCGTCGCGATGCCGGCGGGCCAGATCGTCGGCCGGATGAACGAGATCCGGCCCGTCGCGGACACGATGGCCGACCTGGTCGCCGAGTTCGAGGCCACCGTCGCGCGGCTGGACAAGCTGGGCGGGTAGCCGGAGGTCAGGACCGCAGCACGCCGGAAGGCCGGGTACGAATCTCGTACCCGGCCTTCGTCATTCGACTTCAGTCGACGCGGGGTCGGAGTCCGATGTGGCGGGCGATCGCAGCGCCAGCGCCGACCATCGCGCACACGGCCACGATCGTGGTGGCAAAGGTACTTGGCAGCGTGGTGAAGCCCTGCGCCCACGCGGTGCCGACTCCGGCCAGGATCGCGAACAGGGCCGCGATCGGCAGAATCCGTGCCAGGGCCCGTGTGGTGTCCGCGGCCCGGGGATCCCCGACGGCCCGGAGCGTGCCCCACGTACAGGCCAGCGCGAGCAGGTAGCCGAGGGCGCCGCTCGCCGCGAAGATCACGCCAATCAGCTGGGCGGGCTCGACGGTCACGTTGCGCCAGAAACCCAGGTACAGCATGGTCAGCGTCGTCCCCATGCCCAGGGTGGCGCCGGCAAGCGTGGCCGGCACCACCAACCCGAGTCGGGTTGCCCGACCGGACAGCCCGCGTTCGTCCGCCCAGGACCGAAGCGTTGCGGCGGGATCGCTACCCACGACGGCATCGGCTCCAAGGCCCGCGCTGTCCGCGGCCTCGAGTTCGCCGGACAGTTCGTCGAGCAGTCCCGCGCGGTCGCTGCGTCGCACACCGGCACGGCGCCACACCCGGGCGGCGATTCGGGTGACATCGGCGGTGGTCGGAACCCCGCTGGGGGTGGAGTCGGTGACGCTCATCGTGCTTCTCCTGTCGAGTTCGTTGATGGCAAAACCGAATTCACTGATGCGGCGAGCGTTGCCCATTCCTCGGTTCCGGTCGCCAGTGTGTTGAGGCCGAGGTCGGTCACCGAGTAGTACTTGCGCGGCGGACCCGAGTCGGACGGGCGGCTCTCGGTGCACACCAGTCCGGCCCGTTCGAGCCTGGCGAGTAGGGGGTACGACGATCCGCCCGCAACGAGGAGGTCTCGTTCGGCGAGTCGCTCCGTCAGTTCGTAGCCGTAAATCGGGCGTTCGCGAAGGATCGACAGGACACAGAGGTCGAGGACGCCCCGCAGGATGAGGCTGCGGCGGTCAACGGAAGGACTCATGCACAGCAAGGTATCACTATCGGTGTAAGCAAGATAGCTGTTCGGCAGACGCCGGCGCACCGAGCGAACGGCACATTCATTCGATCAGATCGACTGAACGCTTCCGTTCACTCGGGCGAGGGGGAGGGGATCAGCGGTCCAGTTCGGTGTCCAGCTGCGCGGCGAGGTCCGCGGTCACCGGCACGAACGACGCGGCGCCTGCGGCACGGAACCAGGTGGGATCGGGGGAGTTCCAGCGCTGCGCGCTCAGCGCCCGGCCGAGCACCTTGTAGGTGGCGGTCTTCGGCAGGTCCGCGGTGACGCGGATGAAGCTCGGCAGCTGCTTGGGGCCGAGATCGCCCTGCGCGGTGAGGAACTCGGCGAACTCGTCGATGTCGAAGCCGTCGGCGGCGACGATCGAGACGGCCACCCGGTCACCGACCTGGGGGTCGGGGACCGCGTACGCCGCGACCTCAACGACCCGCGGGTGCCGGGCGAGGATGTTCTCGATCGGCGCGGTGCCGAGGTTCTCGCCGTCGACCCGCATCCATCCGGAGCTGCGGCCCGCGAAGTACACGTAGCCGTCGGCGTCGACGTAGCCGAGGTCGCCGCTCCAGTACCGGCCGTCGCGGACCCGCTCGGCCTCGGCCGCCGGGTTCTTGTAGTACCCGGCGAAGCTCCCGGTCCCGGTGGTGTTGACCAGCTCACCGGTGGCCTTGTCGGCATTGAGGATGTGGCCTGCCGCATCGAATTCCGCTGTCGGGCAGGGTGCCCCGGTGTCCGGGTCGAGCACGGCGATGCCTGTGGGCAGCGGGCCGAGGGCCCCGGCGGGGGTGCCCGGCAGGCGGGAGATCAGCACACCGCCCTCGGTGGACCCGAATCCGTCGACGACCCGGACGTCGAACCGGCGGCCGAAGTCGGCGATCGCCGACGGCGAACCCTCATTGCCGTACACGATCTTCAGCGGGTTGTCGGCGTCGTCGCCGCGTTCGGGAGTGGCGAGCACGTAGGCGAGGGGCTTGCCGACGTAGTGGGCGAAGGTGGCCCCGAAGCGGCGGACATCCGGCAGGAAGCCGGACGCCGAGAACTTGCGCCGGAGCGCGAAATTGCCGCCGGCGGCGAGCGCGATCGCCCAGCACGCCATCACGGCGCCGGAGTGAAACAGCGGCATCGACGCGTAGGTGGTGTCGGCGGCGGTCAACTCGAACCGGTTTGCGAGCATCACACCGGGGCCGGCGACCATCCGGTGGGTGACCCGGACCGCCTTCGGGTCACCGCTGGTGCCGGAGGTGAAGATCAGCATGAACAGCTCGTCCGGCGCGGGGCGTGCGTCCGGTGCGGTGCTGTCGCGGTGCGCGGCGAGCAGGTCGTGCCACTCGGGGGAGTCGACCAGCAGGACCCGCACCGCACCGAGGTCGAGTCCGTCGAGCAGACGCGCCTTCTCGGAGTCGGTGACCACGACCTGACAGTCGGATCGGGCGATGTCCCCCGCGAGGGCGGCGCCGCGCCGGGTCGGGTTCAGCCCGGCCAGGACGGTGCCGCCGACCGCGGTGGCACCCAGTAGCAGCGCGAACTCGGGGACGTTGTCCAGCAGCACCCCCACGTGCGGGGGTGCCGCTGGATCCAACAGCGACGCCAGTGCTGCGGCGACGTCGATGCATGCGCCGACGTGCTCCGACCACGGAATCCTCGTGTCCTCGAAGAGGATTCCGTGGTCGTTGTCGTCCCGCAGTGCGAGTAGCAGGTCGGTGACGGTGGGAGCAGTGGTCATGGCGCGCAGTGTAGGGATCAGGCAGGGACGTCGGCCAGCGTCTGTCCCAGTCTGCGGAGCTGCTCCGTCGCGGACCCGAGCGCGAACTCGTTGTGCTTGGCGGCGAGGAAGTAGCGGTGCACGGGGTGGTCACGGTCCAATCCGACGCCGCCGTGCACGTGGATCACCGTGTGCGCGACGCGGTGCCCGGCGTCCGCAGCCCAGAACTTCGCGGTCCGCACCTCGGCGTCGGCCGGCAGGTTCTCGCCGAGCAGCCACGCGGCCTGCCACAGCGTCGACCGGACCGCCTTGACGTCGATGAAGGCGTCCGCGAGCCGCTGTGCCACGGCCTGGAAGCTGCCGATCGGGCGGTCGAACTGCACCCGCTCGCGGGCGTATTCGGAGACGAGTTCGAGGGCGCGTTCGAGCGTGCCGAGCTGCAGGGCGGCCAACCCGACCGCCGCGCGGTCGAGGATCCAGCCGACCACCTCGGCGCCGCGCTCGGTGCCGCCGAGCAGCTGTGCGGTGACCGCACCGGACAGGTCGACGATCGCCTCGGCGCTGTAGTCGGTGGTGAGCTGCCGATCGATCCGGACGCCCGGCGCTGCGGGGTCGACAACGAACACCGCGACGCCGTCGGGGGTGGTGGCGGGGACCAGGATCGTGTCCGCGAACGCGGCGGCCGGGACCGTGATCTTGGTTCCGGTGATCGTCCAGCTGGCGCCGCTGCGTTCGGCGCGGGTGGCCGGGTGCGCCGGGTCGTGGTTGAGTTCCTCGGCGAGCGCGACGGTCACGACCGCGGAGCCGTCGGCCGCTCGCCGCGCCAGGTCGCGCTGGGCGTCGTCGCCGAACTCGGCGAGCGCCGACCCGGCGAGCATGATCGAGCTCAGATACGGCACGGGAGAGAGGGTTCGGCCGATCTCGCGGAGCACGGAGCACTGCTCGAGGATGCCGAATCCGCCACCGCCGACCGACTCGGGCAGGGCCGCCGCGAGGACACCCGCGTCGGCCAGCGCCTGCCACAGCGTGCGGTCGAAACGGTCCTCGGCGGCATCCATCTCGCGCAGCCGGTCGTTGGTGGTGAGCTTCTCGGTGATGCTCCGGGTGAGCTGTTCGAGGTCCAGTTGGGCCTCGGTGAGGGTGAAGTCCACGGTGATTCCTTCGGGTGCGGTCCTGGGTGATGTGGGGTGGCCGACGTCAGCACTCGGCCGGTGGCCGACGTCAGCGCCTGGCGGGCGGCTGTCCCAGTGCGGTCATGGCGAGGATGTCGCGCTGCACCTCGTTGGTGCCGCCACCGAAGGTGAGGATCAGCGACGAACGGTGCATCCGCTCGACCCGGCCCCGCAGGATCGCGCCCGTCGAGTCCTGCCGCAGGTAGGCCAGGGGTCCGAGGACCTCCATCAGCAGTCGGTATGCCTCGGTGGCGAATTCGGTGCCGAACACCTTGCATGCCGATGCGTCGCCCTTGCTCGGCGCGTCCGCGGACGCGACCTCCCAGTTCAGCAGCTTCAGGTACTCGACCTTGGCGTGCACGCGGGCGAGGTTGATCTGGGCCCATTCCTGGTCGATCACCCGGCGGCCGTCGGCCAGCTTGGTGTTCTGCGCCCACTCGACGGTGGCGCGCAGCGCACCCTGGATCGGCGCAGCGGACACCAGCGCGACCCGTTCGTGGTTGAGCTGGTTGGTCATCAGCGACCAGCCGCCGTTCTCCTCGCCGACCAGGGCGGACGACGGGACGCGGACGTCCTGGTAGTAGGTGGCGCTGGTGTCCGGGCCCGCCATCGTGTGGACCGGCGTGTACGAGAAGCCGTCCGCGGTGGTGGGGACGATCAGCATGCTGATGCCCTTGTGCTTCTTGGCGCTCGGGTCGGTGCGCACCGCGAGCCAGACGTAGTCGGCGTAGGCGATGAGGCTCGTCCACATCTTCTGGCCGTTGACGATGTAGTCGTCGCCGTCCTTGACCGCGGTGGTGCGCAGGCTGGCGAGGTCGGTACCCGCGCCCGGCTCGGAGTAGCCGATCGAGAAGTGCAGTTCACCGGCCGCGATCTTCGGCAGGAAGAACTTCTTCTGCTCCTCGGAGCCGTAGTGCATGATCGTCGGGGCGACCGAGTTGATGGTCAGGAACGGAACCGGTGCGCCCGCGATCGCGGCCTCGTCGGTGAAGATCAGCTGGTCGAACGCGGAGCGTGCCTGTCCGCCGTACTCCGTGGGCCAGCCCAGCGCCAGCCAGCCGTCGCGGCCCATCTCCCGGACGACGTCGCGGTACACGGTGCCCGAGCCGTACTCGCCGGTCTGGGCGGCCAGCGCTTCGCGGCGTTCGGGAGTGATCAGCTTCGCGAAGTACGCGCGCAGTTCCTCCCTCAGCTTCTGCTGTTCCGCGGTGTAGGTGATGTGCATGATCCCTCTCCGGTCTGACACAGGTTCTAGTGATCGCCAACGGTGCCGGGCGCGTTCTGGCGGGGCGCCTCGTGCTGGGCCGTCTTTTGGCCCGTCGTGGCCGGTTTTTCGCATCATTGCACAGGCGTGGAACGGGTTCTAGTCTAATGATGGATCTGGCCGTGGACACAGCCCATCGTCCGTCCGGTCAGCCGTTCCGATCCCAGCAGAAATGAGGTTCATCAATGGAGGTCAAGGTCGATTTTGACCGGTGTGAGGCGAATGGCGTCTGCGTCGGTGTCGCGCCCGACGTCTTCGATCTCGATGACGACGACAACCTGATCGTCACGCAGCCCGTCGGCGACGACCCGGAGACCGTCGCACTGATGAAGGAGGCCGTCTCGCAGTGCCCGCGCGCGGCGCTCACGCTCGTGCTCTGAGAATCGAACCTTGCCGCGAATGAGAACACGTTCTAAAGTGACTGCCGTCACGAACGGGGCGATGTTCTCTGTACGATCCTTCCGCCCGTTCCACACCTGATTCTCGACCTATTCACGAAGGCAGTGGTGAGATTGGCTAGTCGCGAGGTAAGTCTGGACGGCAAGGTTGCGATCGTCACGGGTGGGGCCTCGGGCCTCGGCAAGGCCGAGGCCCTCGGCCTTGTTCGCTCCGGAGCGAACGTCGTCGTCAACGACCTCGCGGCGGGCGAGCAGTCGGACGCCCTGCTCGACGAGATCCAGGCCATCGGCGGCAAGGGGGTGTTCGTCCCCGGTGACATCGGCGAGCGCTCCACCGCCGATGCCCTGATGACGGCAGCCCAGGAGCTCGGCGGCGTCGACATCGTGGTCAACAACGCGGGCATCGTCCGCGACAAGATGCTGTTCTCGATGTCCGACGACGAGTGGGACCTGGTGCTCAAGGTGCACCTGCGCGGTCATTTCCTGTTGTGCCGCAACGCAGCCGTGCACTGGCGCGCCGAGTCCAAGGCGGCGGGCGCTCCGGTGTACGGCCGGCTGATCAACACCTCCTCGGAGGCCGGTCTGCTCGGCCCGGCCGGGCAGCCCAACTACGGTGCCGCGAAGGCCGGTATCACCGCGCTGACGCTGTCCGCCGCCCGCGGGCTGGAGCGCTACGGCGTCCGCGCGAACGCGATCTGCCCCCGGGCCAGGACCGCGATGACCGAGAACGTCTTCGGTGACGCGCCCGAGGGCGCCGTCGACCCGCTCTCGCCCGAGCATGTGGTGAACCTCGTCTCGTACCTGGCCTCGCCCGCCGCGGATGCCGTGAACGGCCAGGTCTTCATCGTGTACGGGCCGATGGTTGCGCTGATGGCCGCGCCGGTCGTCGAGCAGCGTTTCGACGCGCCGGACGCGGAGTGGAGCCCGGCCGGGCTCGCCGAGTCGATCGGCGGCTACTTCGACGGCCGGGAACCCGGTCGGATGTTCGCCGCGACCGAGGCCGTCAAGTCGCTGGGCTGACGCCGTGCGCCGAACTCTCGGCGCGCCAGTTCGTTCGCAGTTAAAAGAACTCTGTGGTTTCCCGCATTCTGCGGCGCCGACCGGACATGATGTGGCGGAATGGACGCGGCCTCGACCGTGGGTACGAGGACGTGCCCGGCGGCCACGCGTGCGGTCGGGGTCGGGGTGGCCGTGTGTCCGGCCCGTGAGCTCGGAGTTCGCGACGCGGGGCGGAGGGGTTGCCGTTCGGGCGCTCGTCCGCCCCGTCGCTTCTGGGCCGGTGTGTCGGACGCCGGCTGTCCCACCCGGTGAAAGGTGAAGGCAGGCAACGTGAGTCGTTCAAGGATGCGTCGGAGGGTGGCATATGCGGCCGCCGTGCTCGGTCTCGTGAGGGTCGACGACCGCCTGTTCGCCGGGCTGGACGGTTCGATGAACGCGTCCTCGGCCTCGGGCAGGCCCCGACTGTCTGCATCCGCTCTGACCAGTGGTGACGGCCGGGACGGTGGACGGCTTTGACAGGTGAACGTGTTCTATTTAGTATGACCCGCATCACAGATCCTGGGGGGAATCGACACGTCTTCCCAACCGTGGTGCGCGCCCATCCCGCCACGCGAACGACCCTTGACGAGGAGGACCGATGAACGACCTCCTTGCCGTGCCGCTCCGTGCGGTCGGCGGATTTTTCCAGATGACCGCGGAAGTGTTCCGCGCCATGGTTCGACCCCCCTTTCAGGGCCGGGAGTTCGTCGACCAGTCGTGGTTCGTCGCGCGGGTGTCGATGGTCCCCACCGTCCTCGTCGCGATCCCGTTCACCGTGCTGGTGAGCTTCACCCTCAACATCCTGCTCCGCGAGATCGGCGCGGCCGACCTGTCCGGAGCGGGCGCCGCACTCGGCGCGGTCACCCAGGTTGGCCCGATGGTGACGGTGCTGATCGTCGCCGGTGCCGGCGCGACCGCGATCTGCGCGGACCTCGCAGCCCGCACCATCCGCGAGGAAATCGACGCGATGCGGGTGCTCGGCATCGACCCCATTCAGCGGCTCGTCGTGCCGCGGGTGCTCGCATCCACGGTGATCGCGCTGCTGCTCAACGGCCTGGTCAGCACCATCGGCATCGCGGGCGGCTTCGCCTTCTCGGTGCTGCTGCAGGACGTGAATCCCGGCGCGTTCGTCAACGGGATCACCCTGCTCACCGGTTTCGGTGAGCTGATGATCTCGCAGCTCAAGGCAGGCCTGTTCGGCATGATCGCTGGCCTGGTGGCGTGCTACCTCGGTCTCAACGTGAAGGGTGGTGCGAAGAGCGTGGGTGATGCCGTGAACCAGACGGTCGTCTTCGCCTTCATGGCGCTGTTCGTCGTCAACGTCCTGGTCACCGCCATCGGCATCAAGCTGACGGCGGGGTGACGGGATGGCATTCGCACTGACCGGAAAGTTCCGGGGCACCCGCCGCCGCCTGCACAAGGTCGGACTCGGTGTCGACAGCGTCGGTGAGCAGGCCCTGTTCTCCTGGCGGGCACTGGTGTGGGCGCCCCGCGCCCTGATCCACTACCGCAAGGAGACGATCCGGCTGATCGCCGAGATCGGCATGGGTACCGGCGCACTCGCCGTCATCGGCGGCACCGTGGTGATCGTCGCGTTCCTGACGCTGGCCTCCGGCGCGGTGATCGCGGTCCAGGGCTTCAGCTCGCTCGGCAACATCGGCGTCGAGGCCCTGACCGGCTTCTTCTCCGCGTTCATCAACGTGCGCATCGCCGCCCCGGTGATCGCGGGCATCGGGCTTGCCGCCACCATCGGCGCAGGCTCGACCGCACAGCTCGGGGCGATGCGGGTCTCGGAGGAGATCGACGCGCTCGAGGTGATGGCGATCCCGTCGATCCCGTACCTCGTCAGCACCCGGGTGATGGCCGGGATGATCGCGATCATCCCGCTGTATTCGCTCGCCGTCGTCGCGTCGTTCATCGCCAGCCGGTTCGCGACCGTCGTGATCAACGGCCAGTCGCCGGGCGTCTATGACCACTACTTCTCGACGTTCCTGATCCCGACCGACATCCTGTGGTCGTTCGCGCAGGCGATCGTGATGGGTGTCGCGGTCATGCTGATCCACACCTACTACGGGTACAACGCCAGTGGCGGCCCCGTCGGGGTCGGTGTCGCGGTCGGCAACGCCGTGCGGACCTCGCTGATCGCGGTCGTCACGGTCACCCTGCTCATCTCGCTCGCCGTGTACGGCGGGTCCGGCAACTTCAACCTCTCGGGGTAGCGCGCATGTCCGATTCCTCAGCAAAGAAGAAGGTCGCCGCGCTGATCCTCGTCGGCAGCCTCGTGGCCATCACCACCACCGCGCTGGTGATGTTCTCCGGCGGGTTCAAGGACACCGAGCCGGTGACGGTCACCGCGCAGCGGTCCGGCCTGGTGATGGACCCGCAGGCCAAGGTGAAGATGCGCGGGGTCGAGGTTGGCCGCGTCGGCTCGATCGACGAGGTCGACGGTGAGGCCGTGCTGCACCTCGACATGGATCCCTCGCAGCTGCACCTGATTCCGTCGAACTCGACGGTGGAGATCAAGTCCACCACCGTGTTCGGTGCGAAGTACGTCAACTTCGTCGAGCCCGAGAACCCGTCCTCGCAGTCCCTGGCGGCGGGCACGAACATCGCGGCGACGTCCGTGACGGTTGAGTTCAACACGCTGTTCCAACACCTGTCGACGCTGCTGCAGCAGATCGAGCCGGAGAAGCTCAACGCGACGCTCGGTGCGATCTCCGAGGCCCTCAACGGCCGCGGCGACCAGCTGGGCCAGCTGCTCGCGGAGACCGACTCGTATCTCAAGACGATGAACCCGGTGCTGCCGCAGCTGCAGAAGGACCTCGAGGCCGCCGCGACCGTGACCAACACGTTCGCCGACGTCACCCCGAACCTGATGACGCTGCTCGACAACGCGACCGCAACCAGTGGCTCGATCGTCGACGAGCAGGACAACCTGAACCTGCTGCTGATGAACGTGACCGGGCTCGCGAACACCGCCAACCAGGTGGTCACCGAGAACGAGCCGAACCTGACCAGGTCCCTCGACCTGCTCCGGCCGACCACCGCGATGCTCGCCGAGTACGCGCCGAGCGCGGCCTGTGTGATCGTCGGACTCAACAAGGTTCGTCCGCAGGCCGAAGAGATCATGGGTGGGTTGCAGCCCGGAGTCGCGCTGAGCACCAGCTTCCTGCCCGGGGCCGAGCCCTACACCTATCCGAAGGACCTGCCCAAGGTGAACGCCACCGGCGGCCCGAGCTGCTGGGGCCTGCCCAACTTCGACCCGAAGACCGACGGCAACGCGCCGTTCGTCGTCACCGACACCGGCACCGTGCCGTTCGTGCCGTCGACCAAGACGTCGCTGAACGTGCCGAAGATGTTCCAGTGGCTCTACGCGGGCGTCGCGCCGCAGGAAGGGCAGAAGTGATGCGGCCGACCGCGATCAAACTGACCGTCTTCGCGACCGTGATGGCGGTGATCTTCGCCGGGCTGGCGATCGTGTTCAGCCAGGCCCGGTTCAGCTCGACCGACGACTACCACGCCGAGTTCACCAGCGCCTCCGGGCTGCAGTCCGGGGACAAGGTGCGGATCGCTGGCGTCCCGGTCGGCTCGGTGACCGGCGTCGAGGTCGGCTCGGATGCCCTCGCCCACGTCGCGTTCGACGTCGATGCGAAGTACCCGCTGCTGCAGAGCACCCGGGCCACCGTCCGGTACGAGAACCTGGTCGGGGACCGCTACCTCGAACTGCTTGAGGGCGCCGGGTCGACGGACACCCTGTCCGACGGCGGCACCATCCCGGAATCGCAGACCTCGCCTGCCCTCGACCTGGACCTGCTGCTCGGTGGCTTCAAGCCGCTGCTCAAGGGCATGAGCGCGGACCAGGTGAACGACCTTACCGCGGCACTGCTCCAGGTGTTCCAGGGGCAGGGCGGAACCCTGGTCTCGCTGCTCGGCAACACCAGCTCGTTCACCAACACCCTCGCCGAACGGGACCAGCTGATCGGCGACGTCATCACCAACCTCAACACCACGCTGACCACGATTGATAACAGCGGTGAGCAGTTCTCCTCGACGATCGACGAACTGCAGCAGCTGGTCAGCGGCCTCGCGCAGGACCGGGATCCGATCGGCGCCGCGATCCCGCAGATCGCCACCGCCACCGGCGATCTCGCGCGGCTGCTGGAGGGGGCTAGGCCCCCACTGCAGGCCACCATCGCGGGTGCGCAGCAGGTCGCCACCCAGCTCGTCGACGGTGAGGACGACGTGCAGTGGGTGCTCGACCGCCTGCCGGACGCCTACCGCAAGCTGATCCGCACCGGCACCTACGGCAGCTTCTTCCAGTTCTACACCTGCTCGGTGAGCTTCAAGTTCTCCGCTCCGGACGGGAAGGACCTGCACGTGGCACTTCCGACGACCCCGACCCAAGAGACAGGGAGGTGCGCGTTCCGATGAGCATGCGCGAACGAAACCCCGTGCAACTCGGGGTCATCGGGCTCGTCGTCGCCGGCGCGCTGGTGATCGCCGGCCTGCAGTACGACCGGCTGCCGTTCATCGCCAGCGGCATCCACTACCAGGCGGAGTTCGCGGACGCGGGCGGGCTGCTCGTCGGCGACTACGTCACCGTCGCCGGCGTGAACGTCGGCAAGGTCGAGGCGATCGAGCTCGACGGCACCGACGTCCTGGTCGGCTTCACGATGCAGGAGTCGATTGAACTCGGGGACAGCTCCCGCGCCAGCATCAAGACCAACACCATTCTCGGGCGCAAGTCGGTGGAGGTGCTGCCGGAGGGCACCGAGATTCTTGCCTCCGGTGGCACGATCCCGTTGGACCGCACCACCTCCCCGTACTCGCTCAACGACGCACTCGGTGACCTGACCACCACGGTGTCCGAGCTCGACACCGGCCAGCTGAACGACTCGCTGAACGCGATGTCCGACGCGCTGGCGGACACACCGCCGGAACTGCGCACCGCGCTCGCGGGCGTCACCCGGCTCTCCGAGAGCATCAACGCCCGCGACGAGTCCCTCAAGGATCTGCTCGCGCGGGCCGAGAGTGTCACCGGCATCCTCGCCACCCGCAGCGACCAGATCAACGCGCTGGTCGTCGACGGCAACCACCTGCTCGGCGAATTGGACCGGCGGCGCACCGCGATCAGCGAGCTGATCACCAACGTGTCCGCGGTGTCGAGGCAGCTGACCGGGCTGGTGCAGGACAACGAGCAGCAGATGAAGCCGACGCTCGACAAGCTCAACGCCGCCGTGGAGATCCTGCAGCGCAACAAGGACAACATCAGCCGCGGCCTCGACGGGCTCGCCCCGTACGCGACCGCGCTCGGTGAGGCGGTCGGCAGCGGCCCGTTCTTCATGGCGTACGTCGCGAACTTCAGCGTCGGGGCGCTGACCCAGACCATGGTCGACCAGCTCGTCTGGCCCGAGCACGTGCCGAAGGACCTGCAACAGTTTCCCCCGCTCAAGACCGAGCTCAAGGATCCGAACCGATGAGCCAGCAAGCGAATTCGAAGAAGTGGCTGATCGGCGGCGGGATCGTCGCCGTGGTCGCCGCCCTCGTCGTGGGAGTCCTGTACTTCTTCCCCGGCATCGGAAAGACGACCATCACCGCCGAGTTCCCGTCGACCAGCGGCATCTACGCTGGCGACGACGTCCGGGTGCTCGGGGTGAAGGTCGGCACGATCGAGACGATCAACCCCACCGGCTCCGGCGCCACCGTGGTGATGAACATCGACCGCTCCGTGGACATCCCGGCCGACGCGAAGGCCGTCATCGTCGCGCCGAGCCTGGTCGCCGCGCGGTTCGTCCAGCTGACCCCCGTCTACGACGGCGGCGACGCGATGTCCGACGGCGCCGAGATTCCGCTGGAGCGGACCGCGGTTCCGGTGGAGTGGGACGAGATCAAGGCCGAGCTCACCAAGCTGTCCGAGGCCCTCGGACCGCAGGGTGCCGCCGACCAGGGGTCGCTGGGCACCTTCATCGACACCGCGGCCGCCAACCTGGACGGCAACGGCGACTCGCTGCGCACAACCCTGCGCGAGCTGTCCGACACGATGAAGACGATGTCCGATGGCCGGACCGACCTGTTCGGCACGATCCGGAACCTGCAGACCTTCGTCACCACGCTGTCGGCGAGCAACCAGCAGATCGTGCAGTTCGGCGGCAGGCTGCAGTCGGTGTCGTCGCTGCTCGCGGACACCAGCGACGAGCTGGGCACCGCGCTGACCGATCTCGACGTCGCGGTCGGGGACGTGCAGCGGTTCGTGTCGGAGAACCGGTCCTCGCTCACCGAGCAGGTGGAGCGGCTCGCCGACGCAACGGCGATGCTCGTGGACAAGCGCCCCGAGCTCGAACAGGTGCTGCACGTTGCGCCGAACGCGCTGGCGAACTTCAACAACCTCTACGCCCCGCGGCAGGGCTCGCTCAACGGCGCGATCGCCGGGTCCAACGCGGGTAACCCGATCAACATGATCTGCGGCATGATCCGCGGCCTGGAGAACAACGACTCCGACAAGAGCGCGGACCTGTGCGCGCAGTACCTCGGCCCGGTGCTGAACTCGGTCGCGATGAACTACCCGGGGATCCTGACCAACCCGGCGATCGGTACCACCGCCAACCCCGATCAGATCGAGTACTCGCCGCCGAGCCTCGCAGGTGAGGTCGCGCCGCGCACCGCTCCGGCGACCATCGCTGGCCCGCTCGCGGCCATGCCGACAGTGAACGTGCCCAAGAGTCTTGGGGCGCTCCTTAATCCGGGAGGCGGACAATGATGGCGCGCAAGCGCAGGGGCCGCAGGGCCGCCGTCGTCGCGGTGGCGTTGGGCTTGACGCTGACCCTGACCGCATGCGAGTGGGACGGGTTGAACTCGTTGCCGCTGCCCGGCACCCAGGGCACCGAGGACGGCTCCTACACCGTCCGGATCGAGATGCCGAATGTGACGACGCTGTCGCAGAACTCACCTGTCCGGGTGAATGACGTGACCGTCGGCGCCGTCACCGGCATCGAGGTCGACGGCTGGAATGCTCTCGTCACGGTGTCGCTGAACCCGGACGTGCAGCTGCCCGCCAATGCGACCGCGCGGATCGGTCAGACCAGCCTGCTCGGCTCCCAGCACCTTGAGCTCGCCCCGCCGGAGGGCATCGCCCCCGACGGAACGCTGCAGGACGGGGACGTGATCCCGCTCGACCGGGCAGGCGCGTACCCGACGACCGAACAGACCCTGTCGTCGCTGTCGGTGGTGCTCAACGGTGGCGGGTTGGCGCAGATCAACGACATCACCCGCGAGCTCAATGCCGCCTTCGACGGCCGGACCGACTCGATCCGGGATCTGCTGCCGCAGCTGGACAGCCTGGTCGGCAGCCTCGACCGGCAGCGCGGAGAGATCATCTCGGCGATGGAGGGCATCGACCGGCTCGCGGGCACCGTCAACCAGCAGACCGAGGTCCTCAACGCGGCGCTCGAGGCGGTTCCGCCCGCCCTGAACGTCCTCGTCGATCAGCGGCAGAATCTGACCAACGCGCTCGTCGCGCTCGGCACCTTCAGCACGACCGCAACCCGGGTCATCAACGAGAGCGGCGACGACCTGAAGGCGAACCTGGCCTCGCTGGCGCCGCTGCTCGACGAGTTGGCCAGTACCGGAAACAATCTCACCGAAGTGATGTCGCTGCTGTTCACCTTCCCGTTCGCGATGAAGAATATGGACCAGTTCATCCGGGGCGACTACGCGAACCTGATGATGATGGTCGATCTGACCAATGAACGGCTGGACCTGAACTTCGGCGGCGGCGGCATGGCGACCCGGCTGGCCGGGGTCGAGGGCGCGCTCGGCCAGTTCGCCGGGGCCGCCGGCGAGGCGGCCAATCCGCTTGACACGCCCGCGGCAAAGCAGCCGGACGCGCTCCAGGCCGAGCCGAAGCCGCCCGCCGCCATCAAGATTCCCGGCCTGCCGGACATCCAGATCCCCGGTCTGCCGCAGCTAGGAGCGCCGACGCCATGATGCTCACCAAGTTCGTCCGGGTCCAGCTGGTGATCTTCTCGATCCTGACGGTCATCGGACTCGCCGTGATGGCCACCCAGTATGTCCGGCTGCCCGCTCTGTTCGGGATCGGGCAGTACCGGGTGACCGTCCAATTGTCCTCCACCGGAGGGCTGTACGAGCACGCCAACGTCGCGTTCCGGGGCACCAACGTCGGCAAGGTGGAGTCGGTGACCCTCACCGACAGCGGGGTCGACGCGACCCTGTCGATCGGCAGCGGTTTCGACATCCCGGCCGATGTGGACGCCGCGGTGAAGAGTGTCTCCGCGATCGGTGAGCAGTACGTCGACCTGATCTCCCGCTCGGACGGCGAGCCCTATCTCGTCGACGGCGACGTCATCCCGGTGGACCGGACCTCGACCCCGCAGGACGTCGGCGACATGCTCGATCAGGCCGACAGCCTGGTCAAGAGCATCTCGAATACGCAGTTGCGGCTGGTCGTCGACGAATCCTTCAAGGCGTTCAACGGTGCCGGGCCGGACCTGCAGCGGCTGATCGACTCGGCGCGGCTGTTCGTACAGGAGGCGAACGCGAACGTCGACGCCACCAAGACGCTGATCGATCAGGCCGGTGCGCTGCTCGACACCCAGGTCGTCACCAGCGACGCGATCCGGTCCTGGACCCAGGATCTGGTCACCTTCTCCAACCAGCTGCGGGCCAGCGATCCGCAGATTCGGGGCCTGCTGGAGAAGGGGCCGGGTGCGGCCGCCGAGGCCACCGAGCTGTTCCAGGAGTTGCAGCCGACGCTGCCGCTGCTGCTGGCGAACCTGGTCAGCGTCGGTGAGGTCGGTGCCATCTACAACAAGAGCATCGAACAGGTCCTGGTGATCTACCCGCCGCTGGTCGCCGGCCTGATGACCGCGGCGTTCAAGGGCCCGATCGACGAGGGTGCCCTGGTGAACTTCCATCTCCAGGTGAACGACCCGCCGCCGTGCACCACCGGCTTCCTGCCGCCCGAGCAGCGTCGCTCCGGTGACGAGGTGTCGACTCCCGACACCCCGCCGAACCTGTTCTGCAATGTCGCGCCCGACGATCCGTCGGCCGTGCGCGGCGCCCGCAACTACCCGTGCATGGAGTTCCCCGGCAGGCGGGCCGCGAGCGTCGAGCAGTGCCGCGCGGGCGGTCACGTCGGGGCGGGCAACAACCCGCCCAGCGGCCCGGTCCAGGACCCGTCTGTACCCTCGTACACGACGGCCCCGGCTTCCTACAGCGGCGCCTCGGGAGTGCCCGCCACGGCGCGCCCGTACGACCCGACCACCGGCAAGTACGTCGGGCCCGACGGCCGCCTGTACGCCCAGCCCGCGCTGGCGTCGGGTGGAGAAGCAAGAGAGGACACGACGTGGCAGACGATGATGACACGTCAGCAGGGCTGACGACCCAGAACACCGAAGCTCCGAAATCGGTTGCTGCCGAATCGGATTCCATCGGCACCGGCGGACAGACCGGCGACGGCGACACCACCGCGGCGCCGGGCAGACGCCCCGGGATGCTCGCCTGGATCCTGGTCGGGGTGCTCGTCGCGGCACTGCTCGCGGCCGGGGTGTGGCTGCTGATCGAGCGCAGCGCCGCGCAGGACCGGGACGCGCAGCGCAATGCGTTCGTGCAGACCGCCCGCCAGACCGTGCTCAACCTGACGACGATCAAGCCGGACACCGCGAAGGAGGACGTCGAGCGGATCCTCGCCGGCGCCAGCGGCGAGTTCAAGTCCGAGTTCGACGGCCGCGAGGACCCGTTCGTCTCCGTCGTCAAGGAGGCCGGGGTGACCACCGTCGGCAAGATCCTCGAGTCCGGATTCGAGAGTCAGGATGGCGACACCGCCAAGGTTCTCGTCGCGGCCCGCGCCGATGTCAGCACCCCGGACGGCACCCAGAACGGCCCGCGGGACTTCCGGATGCGGGTCACCGTCACCGACGACGGCGGAACCATGACGGCCTCGAAGGTGGAGTTCGTGCCATGAGCGAAGCGAAGAATGTGCCGGGCGAAGCGAAGAATGTGCCGGGCGAAGCGAAGGATGTGCCCGGCGAAGGCAAGGACGCCCCCGGCGTCGACCTAGAGAAGGCGGCGCCGGCGGACGCCGACACGGCAACGGACGCGCCGGCAAAGGACGCCGACACGGCAGCGGATGCGACGGCAGCGGGCGAGCCCGCGGACCCGCCTGCCGTGCCTGGGACCTCGTCCACGAAGGTGCTCACGGCCGTTGCCGCGGTGCTGGTTGTCGCGCTCGCGGTGGGTGTCGGGCTGCTCCTCACGGGATACCTGCAGGACCGCGCCACCGAGCAGGCCCGCACCGACGCGGTCGCGGCGGCGAGCGCCCAGGCCGCGAAGATGTTGTCCTACAACTACAACGAGGTCGACCAGCAACTCGCTGCTGCCGCGGACGGACTCACCGGCGATTTCCGGGACGAGTACGACACGCTGGTGAAGGAGACCATCGCGCCCGGCGCGAAGGAGAAGAAGCTGACGGTGCAGGCGACGGTGCAGGCCGGTTCCGTCGTCTCCGCCACCCCGGATGATGCGGTGGTGCTGCTGTTCGTCAACCAGATCACCACCAGCGCCGACGTCCCGGACGCCGCAACCACCGGCAGCCGGGTGCGGATGGAGATGCACAAGGACGGCGACCGCTGGCTGACCGGGCGACTCTCGCCGGTATAGGACCATCCACCGAACGACGAAGGCGCCGCGGGTTCACCGCGGCGCCTTCGTCGTTCGGGTGGCTCAGTCCACCGGTTCGGTGGGCAACAGTGCGGGACCCGCGACCGAGTCCCTGGACAGCGCGGTGAGGAACGACTTGGCCCAGCGGTCGACGTCGTGGGCGAGGACCTGACGGCGCAGCGCGCGCATATGCCTGCGGCCGTCCTCGCGCGGCTGCGTCAGCGCCGCCTCCATCTTGTCCTTCACGTCCTCGAGGTCGTGCGGGTTGCACAGGTACGCCTGGCGGAGTTCGGCTGCGGCGCCGGTGAACTCGCTGAGCACCAGGGCGCCGCCGAGGTCGCTGCGGCAGGCCACGTACTCCTTCGCGACCAGGTTCATGCCGTCCCGCAGCGGCGTCACCAGCATGACGTCGGCGGCGACGAAGAACGCGATCAGCTCGTCGCGGGGGATGGGCCGGTGAATGTAGTGCACGACGGGCCGCCCGACCTCGGCGTACTCGCCGTTGATCCGGCTGACCGTCATCTCGATCTCGCCGCGCATCTGCACGTACGATTCGACCCGCTCGCGGCTGGGCGTCGCCAACTGCACCATCACGGTGCTTGCCGGATCGACCCGATCCTCCGCGATGAGTTCGTGCAGGGCGTCGAGTCGGACGTCGATGCCCTTGGTGTAGTCGAGCCGGTCGACGCCGAGCATGATCTTCTTCGGATTGCCGAGTTCCTTGCGGATCTGCTTGGCCCGATCCCGGATGGTCTTGGTGCGGGACTGCTCGTCGAGGGCGCCGGACGAGATCGAGATCGGGAACGCGCCGACCCGGACGGTGCGGAACCCCACCTGCACGACCCCGAGCTTCGAGCGCACCCCGACCGACCCCCGCGAGGTCTGGTGCCCGATCAGCCTGCGGGCGAGGAACAGGAAGTTCTCGGCGCCCCCGGGCAGGTGGAACCCGATCAGGTCGGCACCGAGCAGGCCCTCGACGATCTCGGTGCGCCACGGCATCTGCATGAACAGTTCGACCGGGGGGAACGGGATGTGCAGGAAGAACCCGATCGTCAGGTCGGGGCGGAGCATCCGCAGCATCTTCGGGACCAGCTGAAGCTGGTAGTCCTGGATCCACACGGTCGCGCCCTCGGCGGCCGCCTTCGCGGTTGCCTCCGCGAAGCGGCGGTTGACCTCGACGTACGCGTTCCACCATTCGCGCCGGTACTCCGGGCGGACGATGACATCGTGGTAGAGCGGCCACAGGGTGGCGTTGGAGAAGCCCTCGTAGTAGTCCGACACCTCCTGCGCGCTCAGCGCGACGGGATGCATCTCGATGCCGTCCTCGACGATCGGCTCGAGCTCGGTGTCGGGAACCCCGGGCCAGCCCACCCATGCCCCGCGGTTACCGCGGAGGATGGGTTCGAGGGCGGTGACCAGGCCGCCGGGGCTGCGCTTCCAGCGGGTGCTGCCGTCGGGCAGCTTCTCCAGATCGACGGGCAGCCGGTTGGCGACGACGACGAATTCCGAAGCGGCAGCGCCCACTGTGATCCTGTCTTTCCTGCCGTGCTGCCGAGCGGGCAGCGGCGGCGAACTAGTCGACCTTGGCCGAGGGGCCAATGCCGAGCATAGACAGCAACATGCGGCATTCGTCGGCGTCTGCCGCGTACGCCGCGACGACCCGCTGTGCCTGTCGGGCGGTTTCGTCGGTGACGGGCTCGAGTTCCTCGTCGGGGATGTCGTTCTCGGTGGTGGTCTTGGTGGCCATGATGCCGGTTCCTCCATGGGGAAGCTGCGGGACGCGCAGCCGGGGATTTCTGCCCGCGACTCTAAGAGAACGGGGGCCTCCCGCGCCACTTCCGGCTGGTTTAGGGTTCACTCACTTCGCAGGGAATCGGGAGAGTGATGGCGGACGCACCCACAGGCACCGGCGGCGGCGCGATTCTTCGTCGCACCGTCCGCAGGCACCGCGGCAGGCTGACCTCGGGCACCGCGCTGCTCGCGGTCCACCAGCTCGCCGAGACGCTGGTGCCGATCGCGATCGGGTGGATCGTCGGGCGGGCGATCGCCCCCTCGTCCAGTCCGGCGCTGGTCTGGTCGATCACCGGCCTCGCGGCGCTGTTTCTCGTGCTCACCCTGGCGTGGCGCTTCGGCGCGCAGCTGATCGTGCGGGCGATGCAGCAGGAGGCGCACCTGCTGCGGGTGGAGGTGGCGGGCCGGATCCTGGACCCGCGCGGGGTGCGGACCGAGCTGCGGGCGGGGGAGCTGCTGACCGTCGCGACCTCGGACGCGGAGCGCGCCTCCTGGATCCTCGACATCCTGCCCCGCTGCGTTGCCGCACTGACCGCGGTGGCCGCGTCGGCGGTCGCGTTGCTGGTGATCGACGTCCCGCTCGGGCTGGCGGTGCTGGTGGGGACGCCGCTGATCCTCGCGGTGATGCAGGTGGCCGCGCCGGTGGTGACCCGGCGGGTGACCGCGCAGCAGGAGGCGACCGCGGGGGCGGCGGCGCTGGCGACCGACCTGGTCGCGGGGCTGCGTCCGCTGCGCGGGCTCGGCGCGGAACGGGTCGCGGCGGACCGGTATCGGGCGGCGAGCCGCACCGCGCTGGCCGCGACCCTGCGGGCCGCCCGCGCCACCGGCGGACACCTTGGCGCGTCGGTCACCGTCAGCGCCCTGCTCGCGGTCGGGGTCGCCGGATTCGCGGGCTGGTTCGCGCTGCAGGGCCGGATCGGTGTCGGGGAACTGATCACCGTCGTCGGGTTGTCCCAGTTCGTCATCGAACCGCTCGGGACGCTGTCCCGGCTGCCGGGGTTCCTCGCCGGTTCCCGCGCGTCCGCCGACCGGCTGGCCCTGCTGCTCGACGCCGAGCCCCTGGTCCCGGCCGGGACCAGGCCGGTGCCCGCGGTCGCCGACCTCGAGCTGGCCGGGGTCGGGTTCCGGTCGCTGGACGGGTTGTCGCTGCTGGCGCGGCGGGGCGAGCTGCTGGGGGTGCTCGCGCACCGCCCCCAGGACGCGGAGGCGCTGGCGCACCTGCTGTCCGGGCACGTCCCGCCCGGGGAGTATCGGGGCACCGTCACCGTCGGCGGCGCGGCGCTCGCCGAGATCGACCTCGCGCACGCGCGGCGGGCACTGCTCGTCGAGCCGCACCACACCGACCTGTTCGCCGGGACGATCGGCTCGAACGTGGCGGGCGGTCGTCCGGACGCCGACCCCGACGCGGTGCGGCGCGCGCTGGCGGCGTCCGCCGCCGCCGACGTCGTCGGGGCGCACCCGGAGGGCCTGAACCAGCCGGTGACCGACCGCGGTGCCAGCCTGTCCGGTGGTCAGCGGCAGCGGGTCGCGTTGGCGCGGGCGCTGCTCGCGCGGGCCCCGGTCCTGGTCCTGCACGACCCGACGACGGCGGTGGACGCGGTGACCGAACAGGCCATCGCCGACGGCATCGCCGCGATGCGTCACGGTGACACCGACCGCGCCCACACCACGATCCTGATCACCTCCAGCCCGGCCCTGCTCGCTGCAGCGGACCGGGTGCTGGTGCTCGGCGCAGGCTCGGTGGTCACCGAGGGGCGGCACGCGGACCTGGTCGCCACCGATGCGACGTACCGGAAGGTGGTGCTGCGGTGACCGCGCACGACGCTGTGCTGCTGCCGATCGCCACCACCCGGCGGTGCTGGTCGTGGCTGCGCGGCGAACTCGGCAGGCGCCGCCGGTTGACCGCGCTGACCGCCGCGGCCGGGACCGTCGGCGCCGCGACGACGCTGGTCCCGATCTACGCGTTCGGTGTGCTGGTGGACCGGGTGCGGGAGCAGGCGGGCGGGACCGCGATCGTCGGGGTGGTCGCCGTGATCACCGTCGCGGCGATCGTCGGCGGCCTGTTCGCCGGGTGGACGTCGATCCTGATCAGCAGGCTCGGTGAGGGGATGCTCGCGGGACTGCGGGAGGACACCGTCGACCGCGCGTTGACGCTGCCGGTGGCCACGGTGGAACGGGCGGGCACGGGCGACCTGCTGTCCCGGGTCGGCGACGATGTCGCGGTGATCGGCAAGGCGGTCGCGGACGTGGTCCCGAGCCTGGTGTCGGCGGTGCTGCTGGTGGCGTTGAGTCTGGTCGCGATGCTGGGCATGGACTGGCGTCTCGGGGTGGCGGGTGCGGTCGCCCTGCCGCTGTACGGGCTCGCGCTGCGCTGGTACCTGCCGAGGTCGGGGCCGGTGTTCGCCGCCGAGCGGGTCGCGATGGGGGAGCGGGCGCAGGCCCTGGTCGCCACGATGTCCGGTGCCCGCACGGTCCGCGCCTACGGGCTCGAGGACCGGCATCTGGCCGAGATTGACCGGGCCTCCTCGCGGGCGCGGGACCTGGCGACCGGGGTGTTCGCCCTGTTCACCCGGCTGGCCGGACGCGGCAACCGGGCCGAGTTCGTCGGCCTGTCGGTGATCCTGGTCGTCGGTTTCGTGCTGGTCCGCGACGGGCACGTCACCGTCGGTGCCGCCACCGCGGCGGCGCTGCTGTTCCATCGACTGTTCAACCCGATCGGGATGCTGATGTTCACCTTCGACGAGGTGCAGTCGGCGGGCGCGTCGCTGGCCCGGCTGGTCGGTGTCGTCGACATTCCGGTGCCGATCCGCGGTGCGTCCGGGGCGGTCCCGCGGTCCGCGGAACTACGCCTGGACGGGGTTCGCTACAGCTACGACGGTGAACGGGACGTGGTGTGCGGCATTGACATTCGGCTGGCACCCGGGGAGCGGGTCGCGCTCGTCGGGGCCACCGGCGCCGGCAAGTCCACGGTCGCGGCCATCGCAGCAGGATCGCTGGCCCCGACCGGCGGCGCCGTTACCCTCGGCGGCGTGCCCGTCGCCGACCTCGGGGACGGGCTGCGTGAGCGGGTGGTGATCGTCAGCCAGGAGGTGCACGTGTTCGCCGGCCCGCTGATCGAGGATCTGCGGCTGGCCCGGCCGTCCGCCACCACCGAGCAGGCGGAGGCCGCGCTCGCCGCCGTCGGCGCGCTGGACTGGGCGCGGGCCCTCGACCGTGGGCTGGACACCGTCGTCGGTGAGGGCGGGTCGCTGCTGACCGCCGCCCAGGCCCAGCAGTTGGCGTTGGCCCGGCTCGTGCTGGCGGACCCGCTGGTCGCGGTGCTCGACGAGGCGACCGCGGAGGCGGGCAGCGCTGGCGCGCGGGATCTCGAGGCGGCGGCCGAGGCGGCCACCCGCGGCCGCACCACCCTGATCGTCGCGCACCGGCTCACCCAGGCCGCCGCCGCGGACCGGGTGCTGGTGCTCGACCGCGGCGTCGTCATCGAATCCGGGACGCACCCGGACCTCGTTGCGGCGGGTGGGCGCTACGCGACGCTGTGGACGGCCTGGTCCGGGCGGTGACCGCGATGGCACGACGGCGCCGATCGTGCAAGGGTGGTCCGGGGGACGGGTCCGTCCCCGCCGAGACCCAGGACGCGCAGGTGATCCGGTGCCGATCGACAACGACGTCTACGACCGTGTCGGGGACGGCTGGTGGGACGAGGACAATCCGCTCAACATGCTGCACGGGAGCCTGACGCCGGGCCGATTCGCGTACTTCCGTGAGGTGCTCGCCGCGCGGATCGGTGCCGACTTCACCGGGATGTGCGCTCTGGACATCGGCTCGGGCGGCGGCTTCCTCGCCGAGGAGTTCACCCGGATCGGGTTTCGTGTTGTCGGCGTCGACCCCTCCGCCGTCTCGGTGACCACGGCCCGCGCTCACGCCGCGGCGAGCGGCCTCGACATCGACTACCGGCTGGGCTCGGGGGAGCGAATCCCGGTGCGGGACGCGGAGTTCGACGTCGCCTACTGCTGCGATGTGCTCGAACACGTGACCGATGTGGACGCCGTCATCGGGGAGACGGCCCGCGCCCTCAAACCCGGCGGCGTGTTCCTCTTCGACACCATCAACCGGACCCGCACCAGCAGGCTCGTCGCGATCAAGCTCATGCAGCAGTGGCGGTGGTCCCGGCTGTTCGACACCGACGTGCACGACTGGGCGATGTGCATCAGGCCCGCCGAACTGGTCGATGCGCTGGGCCGCGGGGGCCTGCGGGCTGGCGCGATCGTCGGACTAGGACCCCGGTCCCGGAATCCGCTGCGGGTCCTCGACATGGCCCGCGCGTCGCGGGGCAGGCTGCCCTGGGGCGAGGTCAGCCGCCGCCTCGACTTCGGCAGGACCCGGTCCACCGCGATCTCGTACATGGGGCACGCGGTCAAGGCCTGACAGGGCGCGGGGTGCCCGGATCGCAGCAGGGTACGGTGACCAGCGTCGTTGCCGCCCTCGGAAAGGTCTGTTCATGCCGCTCGCCACGATCAACGGGATTCAGCTGAATTACCAGGTCAAGGGCTCCGGAGATCTGGTCGTGCTGATCATGGGGACGGGCAGCCCCGGCCGGGTGTGGGATCTGCATCAGGTGCCCGCGCTGGTCGCCGCGGGCTACCGGGTGTGCACGTTCGACAACCGCGGCATCGCCCCCACCGACGAGTGCGCTGCCGGATTCACGATCGAGGACATGGTCGCGGACACCGCGGCACTGATCGAGCATCTCGGCGGCCCCGCCTACGTCGTCGGCACGTCGCTGGGCGCCCGGATCGCGCAGGAGTTGTCGCTGACCCGCCCGGACCTGGTCCGCAGGGCGGTGTTCCTCGCCGCGCACGGTAGGCGCGACACCCTGCAGAAGGCGCTGCGGGACGGCGAGCGGGAACTGGACGAGAAGGGCATCACCCTGCCCGACACGTACCGCGCCGCGATCACCGCGGTGCTGAACCTGTCGCCCACGTCGCTGGCCGACCCGATGGCCGCGCAGGACTGGCTCGACATTTTCGCGTTCTCCAAGGGCACCCCCTCGCCGGGGGTGCGTGCGCAGGAGGGTCTCGACGACTTCGGTGACCGCCTGCCCGCCTACGGGAGGATCACGGTGCCGTGCCTGGCGATCGGGTTTGCCGACGATCGTCTCGTCGCGCCCGGCCTCGCCGCGGAGGTCGCGAAGGCGATCCCCGGCGCCCGGTACATCGAGTTGGAGGACTGCGGCCACTACGGCTACCTGGAGCGTCCCGAGGCGGTGAACTCCGCGGTCCTCGACTTCCTGAAGGGCTGACGCCCGGGTCCTCGCCGCACCGACCGAACCCCCCTCGTATTAGGGTAGGCTGCGCTACTAATACGGGGGCCTCGGTTCGATGCGGGGTGCCGGAGAACGGGACCGCCGCTCCGCGGCGAGGATGGACTGCTGCCATGACTTCGACTCGGACGAGCGGGGATTCCCGGTCCGAAGTGTTCGACATCGTCGGCGTCGGGTTCGGGCCCTCGAACCTCGCGCTCGCCATCGCGATCGAGGAACACAACGCGGCATCCGCGCCGGAGGATCGGATCCGGGCCTGCTTCGTTGAACGCCAGGACCGGTTCGTCTGGCATCCGGGGATGCTCCTCGACGGCGCCACCATGCAGATCGCGTTCCCGAAGGACCTGGTCACCTTCCGCAACCCGGCCAGCACCTTCAGCTTCTTCTGCTACCTGTTCGACAAGGGCAGGCTGGTCGACTTCGTCAACCATCAGACCTTCTTCCCCAGCCGCCTCGAGTTCAACGACTACCTGCAGTGGGCGGCCGACCGCGTCGACGCCGACGTCCGCTACGGGTTCACCGTGACCGGGGTCAGCGGGGTGCGCTCGGCGGCGGGCACCGTCGACGAGTTCACGGTCGCGGCGTCGGACGGTCGGACGCTGCACGCGCGCAACATCGCGGTCGGCGCCGGGCTGCGGGAGCGGCTGCCGGAGTGGGCGACCCCGTCGCCGCGGTGCTTCCACAATCACCGGTTCCTGTTCCATCTCGACCAGATGCCGGAGCCGCGGCACCAGCGGTTCGCGGTGCTCGGCGCCGGGCAGAGTGCCGCCGAGGTGGTGCAGTACCTGCATCGCAACCACCCGCAGGCCGAGGTGCACAGCGTGTTCTCGCGGTACGGCTACAGCCCAGCCGACGACAGCCCCTACGCCAACCGGATCTTCGACCCGGCCACCGTCGACGAGTTCCACGGCGCCAGCCCCGACGAACGGGAACGGCTGCTCGGCGTGCACAAGGGCACCAACTACTCCGTCGTCGACATCGACCTGATCAACGAGCTGTACACCGCTGAATACCAGGAACTGGTGAGCGGCAGGCGTCGCCTGTTCATGCACCGCGCCTCGGACATCGTGTCCGTGCAGGACGGCGCGGACGGCATCGAGGTCGCGATCCGCAGCAACCTCGACGGGCTCACCGACACGCTGACCTGCGACGCGCTGGTCCTGGCCACCGGTTTCGCCCCGGCGCCGCTCGACGAGCTGCTCGGCGAGTTCGCGCCTGCCTGCGCCGTCACCGACGTGGACCGGGACTACCGCCTCGGCACCCCGGACGACGTGCGGGCAGGCATCTATCTGCAGGGCGGAACGGAGAAGACGCACGGTTTGACCGCGTCGCTGCTGTCGAATGTCGCGATCCGGTCCGGGGAGATCCTCAATTCGATCGTCGTAAGTCGGTCAGCGAGACGCGATCTTGATAGGGTCGAGTCCTCCACAGGGGTGGACAGCACCACGAACGAGTTTGCGACAAGCGAGGCCAAATGAGCACGAATCCCTTTGACGACGAAGACGGTCGCTTCTATGTTCTCGTCAATGACGAGGACCAGCACTCGTTGTGGCCCACCTTCTCCGAGGTGCCGCAGGGATGGCGGATCGTCTTCGGCGAGGAGAGCCGCCAGGCGTGCGTCGAGTACGTCGAGAAGAACTGGACCGACATGCGTCCGAAGAGCCTGCGTGAGGCGATGGAGAAGGACAAGGCCGCAGGCAACGGCTAGCCATCCGGTTCACCGCCGAAACCACCGCGCTCCGGGCCCGTCCTGCCATCGCTGCAGGAATGGGTACCGGAGCGCTTCGGTTCGCGGGAGTCGCCGTGGCCGCCGCAGCGTCCGGGCCAGCCATTCGCCGAGGGTCACCCCGGCCGCGAGCGCGACCCCGATGCCGAGCGCCGACATCAGCGCGCCGATGCCGAGCAGCAGGTCGTTGTTCAGCAGCGCGTACAGGCCCCGGTACAGCGACAGGCCGGGCAGCAGCGGGGTGATGCCCGCGACGGCGATCACCTGCGGCGGCGTCAGCGCCCGCCTGGCGAGCAGGCCGCCAACGAACCCGACCACCGTCGCCGCGATCGCGGTCGCGATCACCGGCCCGATCGACAGGGTCAGCGCGGTGAAGTAGACGAGGATGCCCGCCGCCCCGCTCAGCCCGGCCACCGCGAGCGCGCGCCGCTCCGCGTAGCAGGCGACGGCGAAGAACAGCGCGGTGAACGCGCCGGCGACGACCTGTACGGGGATCTCGCTGAAGCTCGGCGACAGCGGATCCGGAGTGGTGTCCGGCAGCGGCGTCCCCAGCGCGGCCGCGATCCGCAGCGACACCGCGACACCGGCGATGATGCCGCCGGTCAGCATCAACACCTCGAAGAACCGGGCGACGGCCGTGACCGGGGCGCCGGTGATGGCGTCCTGCACCGAACCGACCAGCGCCAGCCCGGACAGCAGCACGATCACCCCTGCCGCGATGACCAGCGACGGTTTCACGTCGAGCCCAAGCGGGTCCCGCAGGGCGTAGAGCACCGCGGCGGGCGCCGCGGCGATGAAGCCGCCGACCACCTGCTGGAAGAAGAACGGCAACCCGAACCGGTTCAGCATCAGGTTCGTCAGGTAGATGACCGCCGTCGTCAGGAAGCTGACCACCGCCACCAGCGCGCCGCCGCCGAGCAGGACGGACGCGGACGCGGCCATCCCGGACCAGCCGAACGTGGCGACCCACCGGTTGTACGGATGCGGCGACCGATTGATCGCACTGATCTCCGCCAACGCGATCGCCGGGTCGAGGGCCTCGGTGCGCAGCTGCCTGGTCAGCTTGTCGACGGCAGCGAGCCGGGTGAAGTCGAGGGAGCGGTAGTGCACGATCCGCATGCTCGTCGCCGGGGGCATCGTCGGGCCGCGGTGGGCGCTGACGCGGATCGCGTTGTAGGTGACGTCCACATCGCAGCGGGCGAGGCCGTAGGTCGCGGCGACGAACCGGACCTGGGCGGCGGTGTCGGTCGCGGACGAGCCGGACGCCAGCAGCACCTCCCCGGAGCGGACCGCGAGATCGAGCACCTCGGCGACCCTCGCGTCGTCGGTCAGGTCGATCGGGCGCAGCGGTGTCGGCGCGGCGACCGGCTCGTCGACGACCGCGCGTTCACCGACGAGGTTGTTCAGGGTGGTGATGGCGCTGCGCCACCGCGACATGTCAGGACACCAGGTCCTCTTCGGTGAGGTCGGTCGCGTCGAACGCGGCGGCCAGGTCGGTGTGCCGGAACACCGACGTCACCTGGTCGTGCACGACGCGGAAGGCGAGGGCAAGCGGAATCGTCTCGCCGGGGCGTGCGGCGACCGACTGCCGCTCCTCGACGACAACCACGCCCTGGTGCACGAACATCCGGCCGGGTTCAAGCGTCAGCCCGGCCGTCGACGCCCACTCCCGCAGGGCGCCGAGACCCTGCCCGGCGCCCTCGGCATCGGCGATCTCGACGTCGTCGCTGGACAGCGCGAGGAGGGTGTCGATGTCGTCGGAGTTCAACGCGTCATGCCACGCGAGGACCGTGGCGATCTCGGATGTACTCATGGATGCCACGCTATCGGTTCCCGGCGCAGCCCGGCGGGTGGGTGGTGTTGGCGCGGCGGCGGCAGAACGGATTCCGGGACGCGAGGGGAATGTGCTCGAACGGCGGGCAGTTCACCGGTAAGGATGATCTCGACCCCCCGTGAACGAGGAAGGATCCACCGATGTTGCGAGGACTCAGCACCGTCAGCTTCTACGCCGACGACGTGGCGGCCGCAAGGGACTGGTACGCCGAGGTGCTCGGCACCGAGGCGTACTTCGCCCGCGAGATCGACGGGCACACCGCCTACGTCGAGTTCCGCATCGGCGACCTGCAGCACGAGCTCGGCATCGTCGACGCACGGTTCGCGCCGCATCCCCGCCCCGAGCAGCCGGCAGGCCAGGTCGTCTACTGGCACGTCGACGACGTCGATGCGGCGTTCGCTCGGCTGCTCGCCCTCGGCGCCACCGTGCACGACAAGCCCCTCGAACGCGGGCCGGGATTCGTCACCGCCTCCGTCGTCGACCCGTTCGGGAACATCCTCGGCGTGATGTACAACCAGCACTATCTCGACGTGCTCGCCGCGACGGGAGCGTGAGCCGCGCCAGCAGGAAGGCTTGCGCGGCAACGTTCCCGCGGGCGGATTTCGCGCGGGCGGTCCGGGCGGTCCCGTGTTCGGGGTGGTCCGGGCGGATGGATATGATGGGCGCGCCCTGCCCGCCTCCTTAGCTCAGTGGTAGAGCACTCGCCTTGTAAGCGAAAGGTCGTCGGTTCAATCCCGACAGGGGGCTCCGTTCGGCCCTGAACTGCGCACCGCAGTTCAGGGCCGTTGTCGTTCCCGGCGTCAGCAGGTGCCCGCGACACCGTCCGCGACGCCGCGCTCGAAGTCGGCCTGCTCCTGCGCCGACTTGCCCGCCCAGTCCGGCTCCGACTTCGCCAGGTTCAGGAACTCGTCGCCGATCGCCTGCACCTTCGCGTCGTCGGCGGCGAGACCGGCGTCCTTCATGGTCTGGATGTAGGACCGCACACCGTTGCAGGTGTCGGTGTACACGTCACCGGTCGAGACGGGATCGGCGTAGCCGCCCGTCGCCGACTCGGCGGCCGTGGTCGCCTCCACCGTCGCGGCATCGGTCGAGTCGGAGCCCGATCCGCACCCGACGGCGAGCACGGAGACGGAGGCGGCGGCGAGGACGGCGAACATGATGCGTTTCATGACCGGTATCTGTATCAGACCGTGCCGGCCCTTCCGACATCGGTCGCATGGTTGCAATCGGCGTGCGGGAGGACGACCGTGGAAGGTGTTCATCTCGTGGGGCCGCCCCCACGCCGAGGCCGCCCCGACATTCGACTCGACGAGAGCCTTGGAGGAATCATGCTTGGACTCGCGATCGGCCTGGGCGGAGCGGCGCTGGGTCTCGGACTCGGACTGCTCGGCGGCGGCATCGGACTTCTGCTCAGCGACATTCGGGCGAAGCAGCACATCCGCCCGCTTCGCCCCTGATCCCGGTGGACAACAGGGAAGACGATCGGCGGCGGCTCGGTGGCGCCCACCATCCGCTCGCGTGGATGCGGTCGCACGCGACCCGCCGGCGGGGCGTGTCGACCGACGCGGCGGTGCCGGACGGCGCCAACGAGGTCCTCGAACGGCTCGCGGACCTGCCGCTCAGCGTGTGGACGTACCGGTTCGACCACGAGTCGGTGCGCCACCTCGGGCCGATGGCGCAGGATTTCGCCGCGACCTTCGCACTGGGGTCGTCGGATCGGGTCATCGCCCAGGTCGACGCCAACGGGGTGTGCATGGCGAGCATCCAGGCGCTATACCGGCGGCTGGTTGAAGTCGAGACCGAACTCGACCGGCTGCGCGTCGCGTCCGGCGCGGCGCCGGGAACGCGGGGCACCGCGGCGTCCGGGTGAGCGCTCCGAACCGTCAGTGCAGCTCGTTTCCGTTCGGCCGTCCGCCCTTGAGCCACCGCCCCGGCAACCGCCCGGCAAGCTCGCCGAGCGGCCCGACGGCCGCGCCGAGCACGCCCACCGTTTCCCGGAGCAGTTCGACGCTGTCGCCCAACTGCTCCAGGTTCGGGGCCAGCGAGGTGAGGGTCTCCGACAGCGACACGATCTGATCGAGGGGACCGCCCTCGGCGATGATCCGTTCCAGCGGACCGTCCTTCGCGAGCAGCGACTCGAGCACGCCGCCCTCCTCGAGGGCGCGGTCGATGATGCCACCCTCCTTGGTCAGGGTTTCCAGGGGGCCCGCGGTCGCGGTGAGCCGTTCGAGCGGGCCATCCTCGGCGGTCAGCCGGTCGAGCAGGCCGCCGGGTGCGAGGAGTCGCTCCACCGGTCCGTCCTCGTCGAGGAGACGATCGACCGGTCCGCCGGGCGCGAGGACCCGCTCCAGGGGCCCGCCGGGTTCGAGGACCCGCTCAAGGGTGCCGCCGGGAGCGGTGAGCCGGTCCACCACGCCACCCGGTTCGAGGATCCGGTCGAGCGGGCCGCCCGGCCGCATCGCCTGCCCGAGGGGGCGCTGATCGGATGCGAGTTCCGCGATCTGCTGGAGCAGCTTCAGCGGTCCCGACGGGTTCGCCGTTGCGAGCCCGCCAAGGCCCGCGACGTTCCCGGTTGCCGACGCGGCCACCGCAACGCGGGCGGCGCCGAGCGCGGACTCGGCAACGCCGAGGGCCGTGTCGGTGAGCGCGAGGCCCACCCGGGCAGGCGCTGTGACCATCGCCACCAGGTTCATGCGGTCACTGTAACCGGACCCGACGGGCACCGGCCCGTGTCACGGCGCCTGCGTCGTGGGGGAGGTCAGTGCAGCGCCTTCAGTCCGATCACGCAGCCGACGATGCCGAGCATCAGCAGCACCTTCATCACCGACGCCGACTCGCTGCCGGTGACCATCGCGTATCCGACGGTGAGGGCGGCGCCGATGCCCACCCACACCGCGTACGAGGTGCCGACCGGGAGGGTCCGCATCGCGTAGGCGAGACCGGCCATGCTGGCGACGATCGCGACCCCGAAGACCGCCGTCGGCCCGAGCCGGGTGAATCCGTCGGACCTGCCGAGGGCGGTGGCCCACACCGCCTCGAGGACACCGGAGATGACGAGGACGACCCATGCCATGGTGTTTCACTCCCAGGGCACCGTCTTGTCGCTGGCCGGGTACGGTGCGCTCGTCCGGATGTCGTCGTCGACGTCCCCCACCGTAGCAACACCGCGGTGGCGGCCCGGCGCCGCCGTGACCAGCGGGCCGCCGATTCACAGGAGACATTCAGCTTCCTGGCGGCTCGCCGGAAGGTGACTGCCCGACACTGGTCGGGTGACTGCCGCGCGGACCGAAGCGAAGATCCTGATCGTCGACGACGAACCGAACATCGTCGAACTGCTCTCGGTGAGCCTGCGGTTCCAGGGATTCGAGGTGGCGACCGCGTCCACCGGCGCGGAGGGCCTCGACCGGGCGAAGGCGTTCCGCCCCGACGCGATGATCCTCGACGTGATGATGCCCGGCATGGACGGATTCGGTCTGCTGCGCAGGCTGCGGGCCGACGGCATCGACGCGCCGGTGCTGTTCCTCACCGCGAAGGACGCCGTCGAGGACAAGGTGTCGGGGTTGACGCTCGGTGCCGACGACTACGTCACCAAACCGTTCAGCCTCGAGGAGGTGGTCGCCCGGCTCCGGGTGATCCTGCGGCGGGTGTCGCGGGACCCGGCCACCGCGGCGCCGGCGCGGATCACGTTCGCGGACATCGAACTCGACGACGACACCCACGAGGTGTGGAAGGCGGGGGAGCCGGTGTCGTTGTCGCCGACCGAATTCACCCTGCTGCGCTACTTCATGGTCAACGCCGGTGTCGTGTTGAGCAAGCCGCGCATCCTGGACCACGTCTGGCACTACGACTTCGGCGGCGAGGTCGGCGTCGTCGAATCCTATGTGTCGTACCTGCGGCGCAAGGTCGACACCACCGAGCCGCGGCTGATCCGTACGCTCCGCGGCGTCGGATACGTCATGCGGGAGCCGAGGTAGCGGGGATGCCGCGGCCGCGCCGGGCTCCGCTGCGGGTCACCCTCGTTGCGGTGCTGCTGGTGCTCGCGGCGCTCGGGCTGCTCGCCTCCGGCGTCGCGGTGACCTCCGCGATGACGAACTCGCTGATCTCCCGGATCGACACCTCCCTGCGCGACGCGTCGCTGACGTGGGCGCGGCCCCGGGTGTACCCACAGCCCCCGCCGCCGTCCGAACCGGGGCCCTCCCGTCCGCCGAGCCCGTTCTACATCCGGACCGAAACCCCGGACGGTCCACCGCCGCTCGTGATCAACGACCAGCCCGTCGACCCGGACCTGACCGAGATCACCGGCGCCGCCCCGGTCACCATCGGCTCGGTCGGGGAGGCGCGCGAGCGGTGGCGGGCGCTGACCACGACAACCCCGAACGGCACCGTCACCGTCGCGGTCCGACTCGACGACGTCGACGCCACCGTCGGGCGCCTCGTCGCCCTGCAGATCGGGATCGGCGTCGGGGTGCTTGCCGTGCTCGGCGTCGTCGGGTACTTCCTGGTCCGGCGCAGCCTGCGGCCGCTCGCCGAGGTCGAGGAGACCGCGGCGTCGATCGCGGAAGGTTCCCTACACCAACGGATCCCGGTTCGGGAGGCCCGAACCGAGGTCGGTCGGCTCACCGTTGCGCTGAATGGGATGCTCGAGCAGATCCAGGCGGCGTTCGCGGCGACCGAGGCCTCCGAGGAGTCGGCACGGCGTTCCGAGGAGCGGATGCGCCGGTTCGTCGCCGACGCCAGCCACGAACTGCGCACCCCGCTGACCACGATCCGCGGATTCGCGGAACTGTACCGACAGGGCGCGGTCACCGATGCCGGGCAGGCGATGACGCGGATCGAGGCGGAGGCGTCCCGGATGGGCCTGCTCGTCGAGGACCTGCTGATGCTGGCCCGACTCGACGCGCAGCGTCCGCTGGCGATGGCCCCGGTCGACCTGCTGACGATCGCGTCCGACGCGGTGCACGCCGCCCGGGCGTCCGTGCCCGACCGGTCCATCGACGTGCAGGTCATCGACGGGCCCGGGCGTCCCGAGGTGCTCGGCGACGACGCCCGGCTGCGGCAGGTGCTGACCAACCTGGTGAGCAACGCCCTCGGGCACACCCCGGCCGACGCGGCGATCACCGTCCGCGTCGGCACCGTCGGCGGGTCGGCGCTGCTCGAGGTCGCCGACACCGGGCCCGGACTTTCCGCCGAGGCGCGGGAGCGGGTGTTCGAGCGCTTCTACCGCGCCGACTCGTCCCGGGCCCGCGGGTCGGGCGGCAGCGGGCTCGGCCTGTCCATCGTCGCGGCCCTCGTCGCAGCGCATGGCGGCACCGTCGCCGTCGACTCGCCGGACAGTGGGGGAGCGGTGTTCCGGGTGCTGTTGCCGCGCACCGGGATCGGTGACTGACCCGGCAGCTCAGGTGTACTCGACGGTGACCCTGTCGATGGTGCCGGTGAACGGGAACGGGGCGCGGTCGTAGTAGTCGAGGGAGACCGGGGACCCGAGGCAGGTGCCGATGTCGAGGCAGTCGTTGGCGGTGAAGAGCAGCGGCGCGCTGACCGGGACGGTTGTCGCGGCAACCTGATTGCCGTCGACGCTCATCCGAACATCGAGGGGGCCGCCCGGACGGGGCTCCGCGTAGCCGGTGGTCACGACGATGGTGTGCCGTCCCGGGGATACCGGTGCGGCGGACCGCATCTTGGTGCGCATCAGGATGAAGAGGTTGTATTCGTAGCAGAGATACCCCCCGTCTAGGAAGCACGTCAGCCCGCCCGCATTGGCCCCAAGCGCATAGAGGACGCCGTGCGCGTCGTCGGGAACGGTGAGGTCGACGGTGACCCGATTGTTCCTGTTTCCGAGGGCGGGAGCGCAGAACTCGGGCATTCGGGTGACGTCCCCGGTGAACTCCCAGCTGGTGTACGGGGTCGAGATGCGCTGCTCGGGGTGCATCGCGACCACCCACAACCCGCCGCCGACCGGGAGGGCATTGTTCTTGGCCGCTTCGATCGCGAACATCTCCCGTAACTGGGCGAGCTTCTCGGGGTGTCGCTCGGCGAGGTCGCGGTTCTGCGTCCAGTCCTCGTCGAGGTGGTACAACTCCCAGGTGTCGTCGTCGGGACTCCAGTCCCGGATGCCGCCGGGCACCCCGGCCAGCCACGGCGCGCGCGGACCGAACGCCGACGCCATCCAGCCGTCGTGGTAGATCGCGCGGCTGCCCATGATCTCGAAGTACTGGGTGAGCTTGCCCGCCTTCGCTTCCCGATCGACCAGGGTTGGCGCGAAGCTGGCACCGTCGAGAGGATCCTGCGGGACACCGTGCACCGTCCGCGGGGCGGTGATGCCGAGGATGTCGTAGAAGGTGGGCACCAGGTCGTTGCAGTGCAGGAAGTGGGGACGCGGCACCGGGTCCGGGTCGACCCGCGCAGGCCAGCGGGCGACCATCGGGTTCCGGGTGCCGCCGAGGTGCGAGGCGAGCAGCTTCATGCCCTTGTATGGTGTGCTGCCCGCCCACGCCCAACCCGCGTGATACATGTTGTCCGTCTTCGGCGAGCCGAGCACGTCGAGCCCGCCGAGTTCGTCGAGCGCGGCGATGTGCTGGGCCGGGGTGCTGGGGATTCCGTTCTGGGCGAGGAGTTCACTGATCGTCCCGTTCTGGCCCTCGCCCGACGAGCCGTTGTCGCCCCAGATGTAGAGCACGAGGGTGTTGTCGCGGTAGCCGAGCCGGTCGAGTTCATCGAACAGGCGCCCCACCTGGACGTCGCAGTGCTCGGCGTATCCGGCGGCGACCTCCATCAGCCTGCGCTGGAACGGCTTCTCCTCGTCCGGGATGTCGTCCCACGCGGTCATCGTCGGGTCGCGGTCGGTCAGTTCGGCGTCCCGCGGAATCCAGCCCCGTTCCTTCGCCCGCGCGAAGACCCGCTCCCGGTAGGCGTCCCACCCGTCGTCGAACTTCCCGGCGTACCGGTCCGCCCATGGCTTCATGATGTGGTGCGGACCGTGCAGGCACCCACTGGCCCAGTACATGAAGAAGGGTCGGTCGGCGTCGAGGGCCTTGTGCCTGCGCAACCAGCCGATGGCGTCGTCCGCGAGATCCTCGCTGAGGTGGTATCCCTCCTCGGGTGTTCGCGGCGGCAGCATCACGGTGGTTCCGCGGACCAGATTCGGTTCGTACTGGGAGGCCTCCCCGGCGAGAAACCCGTAGAAGTAGTCGAATCCGACCCCGGTCGGCCAGTTGTCGAACGGTCCAGCGGCAGTGGTCTCCTCGGCCGGGGTGTTGTGCCACTTCCCGAACGCCGCCGTGGTGTACCCGTACTGGCGCAGGACCTCGGCGCCGGTGGCGCTGGACTTTGGGATGTGGCCGGAGTACCCGTCCCAGTCGTTGGCCAGTTCGGCGATCTGCCCGTTGCCGACCCGGTGGTGGTTGCGCCCGGTCAACAGTGCCGCCCGGGTCGGCGAGCACATCGCGGTGGTGTGGAAGCGGTTGTACGAGACACCCTCGTCGCGCATTCGTTCGAGTGTCGGGGTGTTCACTTCGCCGCCGAACGCGCTCGGCAGACCGGGTCCCGCATCGTCGATCAGGACGACCACGATGTTCGGGGCGTCGGATGCCAGCCGGGAGGTCGGCGGGCGCGGGCTGTACACGGACTCCTGCATCGTGCGGCCCGCGATGCTCCCCGATGGCCTCGGGGGGAAGGGGAGGGTGTCGCCGCCCGCTACCGGCTCGAATCCGAACGCATTGCCCGCCATTGCCTGCTCCCGCCCTCGAGATCACAGCTCTGCCTCGGAGCGAAGATACCCCGAGCCGGCCTCGCTCGCGCGGGACCGGCTCGGGGTATCGGCGGTGCTGGATCCTAGGTCAGGACCGACTCGTGCCTGCGCCGGTCGAACTCCGGCAGCGGTCCGCCCGCACGCAGGGTTTCCGCGATCCGCGGATCGGCCAGGTGCAGTCGGCCGATCGCGGCGAGATCGAATTCGTCTGCGGCGAGCCGCTGTTCGAGTTCGGGAAGGTTGTCGACGGACTCCACCGTCGGGCCTGCCAGGCGTCCGTCGCGCAGCGACTTGCCGAGCCCGACGCAGCCGACGGCCATCGTGATCGCGCCGGTCGTCTGCTTGGCCCAGCCGGCAAGCGAGAGGTCACTGCCGTCGAACGCCGGGGCGTCGAAACGACGGGAGCTGGCGTCAAGGACGTCGGCGCCCGCGTCGACGAGGGCCCCGAGGATGATGCCCAGTTCCTCCGGGGTCTCGGCGTTCCGCGCGGTGAAGTCCTGCTGCTTGTGCTGCGAGAAGCGGTAGATGATCGGCAGGTCGTCGCCGATCGCCGCGCGGATCGCCCGGACCACCGCGGCGGGGAACGCGGTGCGCCGCTGCAGGTCCCCGCCCCAGGCGTCGTCGCGCCGGTTGGTCGACGCCCACAGGAACGCGTCGAGCAGGTAGCCGTGGCCGCCGTGGATGGCGATCGCGTCGAACCCGATCTCGGCGGCGGTGCGCGCGGCGTCCGCGTAGGCCTCGATCACCGCGGTGATGTCGGCCTCGGTCATCGCGGCGGTCGGGACGACCGCGCGCTCGACGTACTCCTGCGGGTAGGAGGTGACGCCCGGCTCGCCCCACACGCCGGACGGGCGCATCGGCGTCACGTCGTCGACGGTGCGCATCGCGCCGAACAGCGGACCGACGTGCCAGAGCTGCGGTGCGATCCGGCCACCCGCCTCGTGCACCTGATCCACCACCCGCTTCCAGCCCTCGCGGGCGGCGGGGTCGTGCAGGTTCGGAACGTCCGGGTGGTCGATCGCGCTGGGGTGGTCGATCCCGACGCCCTCGGTCACGATCAGGCCGGTGCCGCCCTCGGCGCGCCTGCGGTAGTACTGCGCGACGTCCTCGGTCGGCACGCCGCCAGGGGACTGGGTGCGGGTCATCGGGGACATGACGATGCGGTTCGGCAGCTCGAGGCCGCGGATGCGCAGCGGGCGGTAGAGCGGGGAATCGGTGGCGGTCACGTTGGCGGTACTCCTCAGGGACGGTCGGTTGGATCCAATCAACCGTGTCGACCGCCGGGGCGCAGCCCCGTTCCCGCTCGCCGGGACCGCCCCCGGGCCCCGGCGCGGGGCCAGGGGACGGTCAGGCGGGGACGTTCGCGCCGTGACCGAGCTCGCGCAGCGCCGCCTTGATCGTGGCCTGCGCCTGGTCGAGGGACTCCGGCGACGGGTCCGGGTCGGCTCCGGAGATGTTGAAGTCGCCGAGGCTGTACGCCGGGAACACGTGCAGGTGCAGGTGCGGCACCTCGAGTCCGGCGATCAGCAGGCCGGCGCGGGGGGCGTCGAAGCCCGTGCGGACGGCCCGGCCGATGATCTGCGCGACGCGGGAGCACGTGGCGAACACCTCGCCGTCGAGGTCCTGCCACTGGTCGATCTCGGCGCGCGGGACCACCAGCGTGTGCCCGGGGGTGATCGGGTTGATGGTCAGGAAGGCGACGACGTCCTCGTCCTCCCAGACGAACCGACCCGGCAGGTCGCCGGCGATGATCATGCTGAACACGGATGCCATGCGGGTGATTATGCGCCACGGGTCGGGTTGGTGGACCCGGGCGCTCAGCTGTCGAGCGGGACCCGCCTGCTCGCCGCGATCGGGGTCTGTGCCATCAGGCCGCCGTCGAGCACCAGGGTCTGTCCGCTCATGTAGCGGGACTCGTCCGACGCGAGGTACACCATCGCCCAGCCGATGTCCTCCGGATCGCCGATCACGTTGAGCGGGTTGTGGCGGCGGATGTCGGCGACCACCTCGGCGGGGACGTTGTCCCGCAGGGCTGGCGTCATGATCGCGCCGGGGGCGATGGCGTTGCAGCGCACCCTGTCGGGCCCGTACTGGGTGGCGATGTACTGGGTCAGCCGGATCACGGCGGCCTTGGTCGCGCCGTACGCGCACTGCAGGACGTTGCCCGCCAGGCCCGCGACCGAGGCCGTGTTGACGATCGATCCGCCGCCCGCGGAGATCATGTGCGGCAGCGCGAGGCGGGAGGCGACCACCGTGCTGCGGGCGTTGAGCGCCATCGCCCGGTCCCACTCGTCGAGGTCCATGTGGAGCAGGTCGAGATCCTTGCGGGGGTCACTGCCGCCGACGTGGTTGCAGAGCACGTCGATGCCGCCGAACTCGTCGACCGCCGCGCCGATCATCGCGGCGATCGAGTCCTCGCTCAGCACGTCCGCCGCCACGCCGATCGCGCGTCCCGGTCCGTCGCCGCTGATGCCCGATGCGGCGGACTCCGCCGCCGAGCGGTCGAGGTCGGCGACCAGCACCTGCGCGCCCTCGGCGACCATCAGCCGGGCGGCAGCAAGGCCGATCCCGCTGGCCGCTCCGGTGACGACGATCCGCTTACCGTTCAGGCGATCCATGACGTACGTCCTTTCCCTTCGGTGGGCCGGACCATGACGATGTCAGACGAGTTCCTCGAGGTGGTGCGCGGTCCGCTCGACGGGCTCGGCGCGGCGCTGGTCACCTTCGTCGTCGACCGGACCCGGCGCGGGCAGCCGGCCCGGCCCGCCGCGGTGTACGCGGCGCTGATGCGCGCGTCCGACCGGCCCGCGGTCCGCGCGCACCTGCAGGAGGCGATCGACCAGATGATCGTCGTGCCACTGACCCCGCGACTGCGCGGGGACGACGCCGAGCTGCGCGCGCACCTGATCGGCACCCAACTGGCCGGGCTGATGGCCGCGCTGTACGTGATGGAGAGCCCCTGGCTGCTCGCAACGCCGACGGACGGGATCGTCGCCCGGTACGGTGCCGCGCTGCAGGCGCTCGTCGACGGCTGACCGCGCCGAGCGGTCAGCCCTGCGGGGTGGGCCGCGGCGCCGTCGAGCGCCGCGCGACCTGCTGCTCGACCTCGTGCAGCGCGCCCCGGATCATCGCCCCGTACTCGTCGTCGCCGAGCGTGCCCTCGCACCGCCGTGCCGCGGCGAGATGGTCACCTGCGGCGTCGAACGAGCCGAGCCTGCGGAGGTTGTCCGCGATGTTCAGGTGCAGCGACGGGTAGAAGCCGGCCACCCGGAGGCCGGGGTGATGCCGCTCGGTGCGCTCGTCGGTCAGCGCGGCGGCGGCGTCCAACGCGCGGACGTCCCAGACCAACGCCTGTGCCGGGTCGGTGTGCAGGTCGGCCACATAGTGAGCCAGGGTGCAGCGGTGCAGGGCGTCCCCGGACGGGGTGATCTCCTCCCACAGGTCGAGCAGGCGGGCGCGGGCGGCATCGGTTGCGCCGCCGCGCCCGAGCATCGTTGCCTCGGCGATCGCGTCCATCGTTGCGTCGGTCATGCGGGGTCTCCTTCGTGCGGGGTGGGGTGGGCGACGGGCATCACCAGCGTCGTCAGGTCGCCGTCGTCGGCGGACCGGACCAGGACCGGAAGGTCCGGGCCCGCGATGTCGAGCATCAGGTCGGGGCCCGCGGCGACGGAGATCGCCGGGTACAGGGTGGTGATCTCGAAGGCGAGGGTGGTCGCGGCGCCCACGGCCGTCGCGGGCACCGGCACCGGCCGCGGCTCCGGGCCCGGTGATGCCACCGTCACGGCATCGCCCGCCGCCGCCAGGACCACCCGGTCGCCGGTGCGCTGCTCGACGGCCCGCACCAGCGCGGCCCGGTCCAGCACCAGGCGGGTGCGCACCGGCGGGATCCCGGCGACGACGGCGCGATGGTCGGGGAACGGGTCGGTGAGCAGCCCGCAGGTGCGGGCCCCCGCCTCGGCCGCGTCGACGATCAGGTCCGCGGCACCGGCCCGCAGGTCGACGACCGGCCGGCGCCGAATCCACGCCGCGGCCAGCCGCAGGTCGTCCCCGGCGACGGTGCCGGACCAGTCGGGGGCGCCGGGCCGGTCGAGGGTGATCGTCCGGGTGGACAGGCGGTAGCGGTCGGTGGCGGTGAGGGTCAGGCTGCCGTCCACCGCCTCCAGGTGCACGCCGGTCAGCACCGGGTGCGTGTGGTCGTGCGCGGTCGCCGAGAGGACCTGGTCCACCGCGGCCGCGAGCACCGGGCCGCCGACCGTCGCGACCGGCGTCCACGACCCGACCCCGCCGAGACCCGCACGGACCGCGGCTGCGGTGGCCCGTGCCTGCCCGGCGCGGGCGGCGAGGGCGTCGACGTGCTCCTCGATCAGCGTGCCCGCCCGCCCGGTGTCGGCGTCCAGCACCGCGGTGACAGCGGCGAGCGGCATGTCGATCTCGCGCAGCAGGCGCAGCGTGACCGCCCGCTCGAGTTGGCTGGGCGCGTAGTAGCGGTATCCGGTCGCCGGGTCGGTCCACTCCGGATCCAGCACGCCCGCATCCGCGTAGAAGCGCAGCGCGCTCGGGGTGATCCCGCTGGCCCTGGCGAAGGCGCCGATCGGCAGCAGGTCGTCGGGGCGGGGGAACGGGTCGGGGGAGTTCGGCACGGGAACCATCATTGGGTCTCGACCAACGTGAAGGTCAAGCAGTCGAGGGGGGGACGCCGTGCGACCTGACGTCGCGCCCCAGACGGACCGGAACGTAGTCTGAGGTTCGTGCGCGTACTCGTTATCGGCTCCGGAGCCCGTGAACATGCCCTCCTGCTCGCCCTGTCCCGCGATCCGGGGGTGACGGCGCTCATTGCGGCCCCCGGCAATGCGGGCACCGCGAAGATCGCCGAGCAGCATCCCGTCGACGCCGCCTCCGGTGACGCGGTTGTCGCCCTCGCGAAGCAGGTCGAGGCGGACCTGGTGGTGATCGGGCCCGAGGTGCCGCTGGTGGCTGGCGTCGCCGACGCCGTCCGCGCCGCCGGGATCGCCTGCTTCGGGCCGTCGGCGGACGCCGCCCGGATCGAGGGCTCCAAGGCATTCGCGAAGGACGTGATGGCCGCGGCCGGGGTGCGGACCGCGCACAGCGAGGTCGTCGACAACCCGGCCAGGCTCGATGAGGCCCTCGACCGGTTCGGCCCCAATTGGGTCGTCAAGGATGACGGGCTCGCCGCGGGCAAGGGCGTCGTCGTCACCACCGACCGGGCCGCCGCGCGCGCGCACGCCGCCGACATCCTCGAGCACGGGCACCCGGTGCTGCTGGAGTCGTTCCTCGACGGGCCCGAGGTGTCGCTGTTCTGCCTCGTCGACGGCGAGACCGTGGTCCCGCTGCTCCCCGCCCAGGACCACAAGCGGGTCGGCGACGGTGACACCGGCCCGAACACCGGCGGCATGGGCGCCTACACCCCGCTGCCGTGGCTGCCCGCCGACATGGTCACCCGGATCGTCGACGAGGTGTGCGTCCCCGTCGCCGCCGAGATGGTGAAGCGGGGTTGCCCGTTCAGCGGCCTCCTATACGCGGGCCTGGCGATCGGTGCCGACGGCCCCGCCGTCGTCGAATTCAACTGCCGCTTCGGCGATCCCGAGACCCAGGCCGTGCTGGCGCTGCTCGAGTCCCCGCTCGGGGAGGTGCTGAACGCCACCGCGACCGGCACCCTGTCCTCGCTGCCGCCGCTGCGCTGGCAGGACGGCGCCGCCGTCACCGTCGTCCTCGCCGCCGAGAACTACCCGGGAACGCCCCGCACCGGTGACGCGATCGTCGGTGCCGACAACGACGGGGTCCTGCACGCCGGAACCAAGGTCGTCGACGGCGCGGTCGTCTCCGCGGGTGGTCGGGTGCTCAGCGTGGTCGGGACCGGGGCGGACCTCACCGCAGCCAGGGTCGACGCCTACGCCAAGCTCGACGCGATCAAGCTGCCCGGCGGGCACTTCCGCACCGACATCGGCCTCGCCGCGCTCGAGGGGCGCATCAGCATCTGACCGTCGCGGCCGAGAGATCGAGTGAACGGCACATTCATTCGATCTGATCGACTGAACGCTTCCGTTCACTCGGTGGGTCGGTCAGCTGAGGATCCGTTCAAGGAAGGCGCCCGCCGCCGGAATCGATTGGGCCAGACCGCCGACGTGCCCGCCGCTCGGCAGTGCCAGCTCGAGTCGTTCGCCGGTGAGCGCGAGCTCGGCGGCGAACCACAGGGTCAGCGGCGGCGGCACCACCTGGTCGTCGAGTCCCTGCACCAGCATCACCGGCCGGTCGACGCCCGCCGCCGACACCCCGAGGTAGTCGGTCAGGGCCTGCGGGACGGGGGTGCCCGCGAGCGGGAGCGCGAACATGTCGCCGACCGGCAGCGCGTTCGCGCGGGGCTTGAAGTCGGCGAGCGGGGTGCTGTCGGCGGCGTCGACCAGCGTGCGCCCCGCGGGGGTGAGGTACCGGTCCAGGTCGAGATCGGGCCGGGACTCCCGCAGGCCCGCGGCGGTGTACGCCAGGTACAGGGTGAGCCCGTCGAGGCGCACATCCGGGAAGTCGGGGCCCGCGAGCCCCGCCAGCCGGTCCAGGTTGGTCGGTGCACCGCTGGCGAAGGTGCCACGGAAGTCCAGGTCCGGCGCGAGGGCATCGGCGCGGGTCGCGGTCGCGAGCGCGGCATGCCCACCCTGGGATTGGCCAGCCACCGCCCAGCGGGACGACGCCGCGGGATACAGCTGCCGCGCCGCCCGAACCGAGTCGACGACGTTGCTGGCGGCGACGTCGGCATTCAGGTACGGGTGGACGCCGGGGGTGCCGAGGCCCGCGTAGTCGGTTGCGACGACGAGGAACCCGCGGCGGAGCCAGTCGCCGAACAGGTCGCGGTAGAGCTGATGGTTCACGCCGGTGCGGGAGGGGGCGTCACCATCGGCCATGCCGACGGTGCCGTGCGCCCACGCGACGATCGGCCAACCGCCCCGCGGCGGGACGCCGTCCGGTTCGAATACCAGGCCGCCGGACAGTCCGTCCGCCCCGGAGGTCCGGTAGGTGAACCTGCGGACCTCCGCCGCGCCGGGGACCGCCGCCGCCGGGCCTGCCGGGGCGCTCGCGACGACCGGACCGGGGGTGGGGTCGGCTCCGGCGGATCCGGCACCGGTGCCCGCGGCGATCACGAGGGCGGCGGCGAGCGCGGTTGCCGCGCGTCGGGCGGCGGTGGGCATGGCGGCCTTCCGGTCGGGTGCGACGAATCGTTGCCGACCCTAGTGAGGGATCGGCCCGCCGTGGGGTGCGTCGTCGCCTGCCCGCTGCCTGCCGGGGCGGCGGGGCAAGCACCCTACCGTGGAAGGGGCTGCCGCGGGGCGGCTTTCAGCTCATGCGCATCATTCGCACGAAGCACAAGAACTACTCGCCGGTAACTGTCGTTCCGGAGGGGTCACGGCTGTATAACGAATCCGACCAGATCTGCTTGTGACCGAAAGAGGTTTCGTTGAGCGAGTTTCGGACCACCCGTGGCAATGCCATCACGTCTTCCCGGTTGAACCGCCGAAGGTTCCTGGCGGCATCGGGTGTCGCGGTGGGAGCCGCTGCCCTGTCCTCCTCCTGGGTCTCCGCGGCCGCCGCGCCGCGGAGGGCACTCAACAGCGGTGACCGGGTGCCCGCCCTGATCATCGGCAGTGGCTACGGCGGTGCGGTCACCGCGCTGCGCCTGGCCAAGGCGGGCATCCACGCACACGTCGTCGAGATGGGCCGCGCCTGGGACACCCCCGGCTCCGACGGCAAGATCTTCAGCGGAATGCTGAACCCCGACAAGCGGTCCACCTGGCTGGCCACCTCGACCGACCAGCCGGTCAGCAACTTCATGGGCTTCGGCATCAACAAGAACGTCGAGAAGTACGTCGGCATCCTCGATTCGGAGAAGTTCTCCGGCATCAAGGTCTACCAGGGCCGCGGCGTCGGCGGCGGATCGCTCGCCAACGGCGGTATGGCCGTCACCCCGAAGCGCGCCTGGTTCGAGGAGATCCTGCCCTCGGTCGACTCGACCGAGATGTACAACACCTACTTCCCGCGCGCGAACGCGGGCCTGGGGGTCAACAGCATCGACGAGGCGTGGTTCGAGACCACGCCGTGGTACCAGTTCGCCCGCGTCGGCAGGAAGACCGCCAAGCGGTCCGGATTCTCGACCACCTTCGTCCCGAACGTGTACGACATGGAGTACATGAAGAAGGAGGCCGCCGGTCAGGTCACGACGTCGGCGCTGAACGGTGAGGTCATCTACGGCAACAACGCGGGCAAGAAGTCCCTCGACAAGACCTACCTCGCCGAAGCGGCGGCCACCGGCAAGCTGACCATCACCACCCTGCATCGGGTCACCAAGGTCGCGCCCGCCGGAGGCGGCGGCTACGACGTCACGATGGAGCAGATCGACGAGCAGGGCAACGTCGTCGCCACCAAGACGGTGACCGCGGACAAGGTGTTCTTCGCCGCGGGCAGCGTCGGCACCAGCAAGCTGCTCGTCGCGATGAAGGCGCAGGGGCACCTGCCGAACCTCTCCTCGGAGGTCGGCGAGGGCTGGGGCAACAACGGCAACATCATGGTCGGCCGCGCCAACCACGCGTGGGACGCCACCGGCAGCAAGCAGGCCACGATCCCGACGATGGGCATCGACAACTGGAACGACTCCGCGGCACCGATCTTCGCCGAGATCGCCCCGCTCCCGGCCGGTCTGGAGACGTTCGTCAGCCTTTACCTGGCGATCACGAAGAACCCGGAGCGGGCCCGGTTCGTGTACAACTCGGGCACCGGCAAGGTCGACCTCACCTGGCAGCAGTCGCAGAACCAGAAGGGGATCGACATGACCAAGGCGGTCTTCGACAAGATCAACAAGAAGGAGGGCACGATCTACCGGACCGACCTGTTCGGTGTGGTCAAGACCTGGGGCGACCACTTCACGTACCACCCGCTCGGCGGCTGCGTGCTGAACAAGGCCACCGACAACCATGGCCGCCTGCACGGCTACCAGGGCTTGTACGTGATGGACGGCGCGCTGGTTCCGGGCAACACCGGTGTCAACCCGTTCGTGACGATCACCGCGCTCGCCGAGCGCAACATCGAGAACATCATCGCCACCGACATGCGCTGATCCGCCGTCGACGGGGTGTTCGGGCACGCGGCAATGGGCCGTGAACGGTGTCCGGACACCCCGTCGGGGCATTGCGGGGCGGGCAGGTAGCGTCGGGACGTGTACGCAGAATCCCAGCGGTCCCGGGTCCCCACCTTCCACGTGATGGACGTGTGGAAGGCGGCCACCGAGCGGGCCCGCACCCACGGCGACGTGCTGACCCTCGCGGCGGGTCAACCGTCAACGCCCGCACCGGCGCCCGTCCTGCGGGCCGCGCGGCAGGCCATCGACACCCACGTGCTCGGATACACCGAGACCCTCGGCATCGCCGCGCTGCGGGAGGCCATCGCCGGGTACCACTCCGCACGGTCGGGGATCGCGGTCGACCCCGACAACGTCGTCGTCACCACCGGCTCCTCCGGGGCGTTCACGCTGCTGTTCCTCGCCGCGTTCGACGCGGGCGACACCGTCGTCGTCGCGCGCCCCGGCTATCCCGCCTACCGCAACACCCTCACCGCGCTCGGCTGCCGGGTCGTTGAACTCGACTGCGGACCGGAGACCCGCTACCAGCCGACCGTCGCGATGCTCGACGCGCTGGACACCGCACCCGCCGGACTGATCGTCGCCAGCCCGGCCAACCCCACCGGCACCGTCATCGACCCGGCCGAGCTGGCCGCGCTGGCCCGCTGGTGCGAGGACCACGGGACGCTGCTGATCTCCGACGAGATCTACCACGGCATCGAATTCGGCACCTCGACCGAGCCGGGTGGGGTGCCGGTGGCCGTGACCAGCGCGTGGGAAACCTCGCGGGAGTCCGTAGTCATCGGGTCGGTGTCGAAGTACTTCTCGATGACGGGGTGGCGGCTCGGCTGGGCGCTGGTGCCCGACGCGATGCTGCGCCCCCTGCAGCGGCTCGCGTCCAACATGACCGTGTGCCCCCCGGCGATCTCGCAGTACGCGGCGGTGGCGGCATTCACCGACGAGGCGCTGGCCGAACTGGACGGGCACGTGCGTCGGTACGCGGTCAACCGCGACCTGTTGCTCGCCGAACTTCCGCGCCTCGGCATCACCGATCTCGCGCCGGCGGACGGCGCGTTCTACGTGTATGCGGGGATCGGGCACCTGACCGACGACTCGACGGCCTGGTGTGCGGACCTGTTGCGGGAGACCGGGGTTGCGGTCGCGCCTGGCGTCGACTTCGACACCGTCCACGGCGACCGGACGCTGCGGATGTCGTTCGCAGGCGCGACCGACGACATGACGGAGGCGCTCGCCCGGCTCGAACGCAGTGCGGCACTGCGGCGCTGACGCTCACCGGGCACTGCGTCGCTGACGCTCACCCGGCGGGCGGGGTGAATGCGAATTCATCATTTCCGCACCGCCGTTCGTGACCGCTGCGAAGATGATCCGATGACCGCAGCGGCGACCCCCAAGGGCGAGAAGCGACGACTGGCCCTCGTCGACGCGGCGGCCGACCTTCTCGTCGAGGGCGGTTTCGACGCCGTCCGGCACCGGGCGGTCGCGGCGCGGGCGGGGGTGCCGTTGGCGTCCACCACGTACTACTTCGCCTCGCTCAGTGACCTCACCGCCGCCGCCGTCGAGCGGTGCGGCACCCGCGAGCTGGCGGTGATGCGCGCGCGGATCGACGACGTGTCGCAGTGCAGCCGCGGCGATGCGGCGACGGTCGAGTTGATCGTCGACATGCTCGTCGGCGTCTTCGAGGGGCCGACCAGCCACGACCAGCTCGTCAACCGGTACGAGCGGTTCGTCGCCTTCGCCAGGCACCCGGAGCTGCGGGAGGTGCAGCGGCGCCTGCGGTCCGAACTCGACGCGCTGATCATCCTGGTGCTGCACCGGTCCGGGAGGGATGTGCAGGCGGACGGTCTGCGTCGGCTGGTGTATGTCGTCGACGGTGCGGTCGTCGGTGCGCTGAGCGAAGGTGACCCGGACCCGAAGGCGGTCGCCCGCGAGATGTTGACGCAGGTGATCGACATCGTCGCCCCGCCCGTGCCCGCCTAGCCGGGCCGGGTGTGGCCGTGGACCCGGCCGCGGGGGTGTGGCCGTAAACTGGGTGTCCGTGAGCCGCATCCCGAACGTCCTTGCCACCCGCTACGCCAGCCCCGACCTGAAGGCGCTGTGGTCGCCCGAACACAAGATCGTCCTCGAGCGTCAGCTGTGGCTCGCGGTCCTGCGGGCGCAGGCCGAGCTCGGGATCGAGGTGCCCGCGGCGGCGGTCGCCGACTACGAGCGGGTCATCGACACCGTCGACCTGGACTCGATCGCCGCGCGGGAGCGCGTCACCCGGCACGACGTGAAGGCCCGGATCGAGGAGTTCAACGCCCTCGCCGGCCACGAGCACGTGCACAAGGGCATGACCAGCCGTGACCTCACCGAAAACGTCGAGCAGCTGCAGGTGCTGCGCTCACTCGAGCACGTCCACGCGCACGGCGTCGCGGTCGCGGCGCGGCTGGGGGAGAAGGCCGCCGAGTACGCGTCCCTGGTGATGGCCGGGCGCAGCCACAATGTCGCCGCGCAGGCCACCACCCTCGGCAAGCGGTTCGCCTCGGCCGCCGACGAACTGCTCGTCGCCCTGACCCGGCTGCGGGACCTGATCGACCGCTACCCGCTGCGCGGCATCAAGGGTCCGATGGGCACCGCCCAGGACATGCTCGACCTGCTCGGCGGGGACGCGGAGAAGCTCGATGCACTGGAGGCGAAGGTCGCCGAGCATCTCGGCTTCGCGCACGTGCTGACCAGCGTCGGGCAGGTGTACCCGCGGTCGCTCGACCACGACGTGCTGTCCGCGCTCGTCCAGGTCGGCGCCGGGCCGTCGTCGTTCGCGCACACCATCCGGCTGATGGCCGGGCACGAGCTGGTCACCGAGGGCTTCCAGCCCGGTCAGGTCGGTTCGTCGGCGATGCCGCACAAGATGAACACTCGCTCCTGCGAGCGGGTCAACGGTCTGCAGGTGGTGCTGCGCGGCTACGCGTCGATGGCCGCGGAGCTGGCAGGCGCGCAGTGGAACGAGGGCGACGTGTTTTGTTCGGTGGTCCGCCGTGTCGCGCTGCCGGACGCGTTCTTCGCGATCGACGGCCAGATCGAGACGTTCCTGACCGTGCTCGACGAGTTCGGCGCCTACCCGGCGGTGATCGAGAAGGAGCTCACCCGCTACCTGCCGTTCCTGGCGACCACCAAGGTGCTGATGGCCGCGGTCCGCGCCGGCGTCGGGCGGGAGACGGCGCACGAGGCGATCAAGGAGCACGCGGTCGCGGTCGCGTTGGCGATGCGGGAGCAGGGCAAGGAGCCGGACCTGCTGGATCGGCTCGCGGCGGACGATCGGCTGCCGCTCGACCGGGCGGCTCTCGACGCGGCCCTCGCCGACAAGTCGGCGTTCATCGGTGCCGCCGAGGCGCAGGTCGCGGCCGTGGTGCGGCGGGTCGAGCTGCTCGTCGAGCAGTACCCCGACGCGGCGGGCTATGCGCCGGCTCCGATCCTCTAGGCGGCTCCGCCGCCCGTGAGTCCTTTTGGCCCCTAGGTGGGCCAAAAGGACTCACGGGCGCCGCAGGCGCTCCAGGATCCGGCGCAGCTCGGCGCGGTCGTGGTCGTCGAGGGCGGCGAAGTAGTCGTCGGCGTCAGCGTCGCGGGTCCGCCGCAGGTCGGCGACGGTGCGCAGGCCGGACGGGGTGAGTCGGACGCAGATCGCTCGACGGTCCGCCGCGTCCGGGACCCGCTCGACCAGCCCGCGGTCCTGGAGCCGGTCGACCACCTCGGTCGCCGAGCGGGGTGCGATTCGCAGCGACTTCGCGACGTCGCCGAGCCGTGGTTCGCCGCGCCCGATGACGTGCAGCGCCCGGTATTCGTGCGGCGTCAGCTGCCACGGTTCGAGCGAGTCCAGCCAGCGCCCGCGCAGCCCCCGTGCGGTCGACATCACGAGATCCCGGAGCGTGTCGGGACGGTCGGTGGTCATGGTGATTCACCCTACAGCTGCTTGACGGTTACCTCATGGTGAGGCAACCTCAGTATGTCTTACCCCGACACTTTCGAGAGGGGTGGTCACATGACAGGCCCCCACTTCGGCGGACCCGGACCGGGACGCCCGACGAAAATCGATCCCGCCGATCGCGCCCAACTGGCCGAGCAGCCGGTGAGTCTGCGCCGGATCGGCGCACTGTTCGCCCCCTACCGCACCCAGATCGCCGTCGTCGTCGCGTTGATCGTGGCGTCCTCGGTGATCACGCTCGCCAACCCGTTCCTCGTCCGCGCCGTCATCGACCGCGCCATCCCGCAGCAGGACGTGCCGCTGCTGGTGTGGGCGGTGATCGCGATGCTCGCCGTGACCGTCGCCGGCTCCGTCCTCGGCGTCGTCCAGACCTGGATTTCCACCACCGTCGGCCAGCGCATCATGCACGGCCTGCGTACCAGCGTGTTCACCCACCTGCAGCGGCAGTCGCTCGGCTTCTTCACCCGCACCCGCGGCGGCGAGATCCAGTCCCGCCTCACCAACGACATCGGCGGCATGCAGACCGTCGTCACCTCCACCGCCACGTCCATCGCGTCGAACGTCACCACCGTCGTCGGCACCGCGGTCGCGATGGCCGTGCTCAGCTGGCGGCTGTCCCTGCTGTCGCTGATCGTGCTGCCGCCCGCGATCTGGCTCACCCGCCGGGTCGCGCGGATGCGACGGGAGATCACCGCGCAGCGCCAACGCACCCTCGCCGACCTGCAGACCCAGATCGAGGAGTCGCTGTCGATCAGCGGCATCCAGCTCGGCAAGACCCTCGGCAACGGGCCCGCGATGTCGCAGCGGTTCGCGGACACCTCCGCACACCTGTCCGACCTCGAGGTCCGGGCGCAGCTGTCCGGCCGCTGGCGGATGGCCACGATGAACATCGTCTTCGCGGCGATCCCTGCGCTGCTCTACCTGGTCGCGGGCCTGCCCGGGACGTCCGGTGGCATGTCGATCGGCACCCTGGTCGCGTTCACCGGCCTGCAGGGTGCCCTGTTCCGGCCGCTGATGAGCCTGCTCGACGTCGGGGTCTCGGTGACCAGCTCGCTGGCCCTGTTCAGCCGCATCTTCGAATACCTGGACCTGCCCGTCGAGATCGACGACCCGGAGCGTCCCGTCCCGATGCCCCGCGGCGCGGTCGCGGGCACCGTCCGCTTCGAGGACGTCACCTTCCGTTACCCGGGCGCCGACCGCGACGCCGTCGGCCGCGTCACCCTCACCACACCGGCGGGCAGCTCGCTCGCCCTGGTCGGCGAGACCGGGTCCGGCAAGACCACGCTCGCGTCGATGATCGCCCGGCTGCACGACCCGACCTCGGGCCGGGTCAGCATCGACGGCGTCGACCTGCGCGACATCACCCTTGCCGAGCTGTCCGACCTGGTCGGTGTCGTCTCCCAGGAGACCTACCTGCTGCACGCCAGCATCCGCGACAACCTGCGGCACGCCAGCCCCGCCGCCACCGACGCGCAGATCGAGGACGCCGCCCGCGCCGCCCAGGTGCACGAGCTGATCGTCTCGTTGCCCGACGGCTACGACACCCTGGTCGGGGCCCGCGGCCACCGGTTCTCCGGCGGCGAGCAGCAGCGCCTCGCGATCGCCCGCACGCTGCTGCGGGACCCGCGGATCCTCGTCCTCGACGAGGCGACCAGCGCCCTCGACAACGAGACCGAGGCCGCCGTGCAGCGCGCCATCGACGCCGTCAGCCGGGGGCGCACCACGATCACCATCGCGCACCGGCTGTCCACGATCGAGGGCGCCGACCAGATCGTGGTCCTCGACCACGGCCGTGTCGCCGAACGCGGCGACCACGACGAGCTGGTCGCCCGCGGCGGCCGGTATGCGGCGCTGCTCGAGCGCGGCGGCAGGCCGGCGGCCGAGCTCGTCCCCGCCGGGTAGCGGACGCCGGGACCCGCACGCCACGCCCGGGCGCGGCGTGCCTACGGTGGCGGGCATGCCCTGCGTCTTCTGCGCCATCGTCGCCCGCACCGCCGAGGCGAGCATCGTCCACGAGGACGAGCACACGCTCGCGTTCATGGACATCCGCCCGTTCACGCCGGGACACCTGCTCGTGGTCCCGAGGGTGCACGCGTCGGGGCTGGCCGAGCTCGACCCGGAGGACGGGCGGCGGGTGTTCGCGGTCGGGCAGCGGATCGCGACGGCGCTGCGGGCGGGCGGTCGCGGGGTCCCCGGCGAACCCGAGGACGGCCCCCGCGCGGACGGGGTCAACCTGTTCCTCGCCGACGGGGTCGCGGCGGGCCAGGAGGTGTTCCACGTCCACCTGCACGTCATCCCGCGGAGCGCCGGCGACGGGTTCGGGCTGCGGGGCAGGCCGACGACCCCGCGCCGCGACGACCTGGATTACCTGGCAGGCACGATCCGGCGACGGCTCGGCACCGGCTGATATGTAGCATGCACATCGCGTGTTTCGTGAAGATCCGGAGTGAGGCGACGTGACCGAGCAGATTCCCGACCAGCAGCTTCTCTACGTCAACGACGGGCTGTCCGACGAGGAGATCCAGCAGCAGGCCGACCGCTATGGTCCGTTGACCGACAGCGTCCGGGCGCTGATCGCAGCCACCCTGCAGACCGAGGTCGACGACCCGGAGATTCGGCGCGCCAGGGAACTCGTCGAGGAGGCCACCGCGCTGCTGCGGGCCAAGGCGATCCCCGGGCCATATGGGGTCCGCTGGGGCGCCTCCGGGCGGAAGCGGGCCTGGGGCAACGCCGCCGACGGGCTGCGCAACGCGGTCGCGCCGCCCCTCGACATCCAGCACGACGCGGACGGGCTCGGCTGGGCCGAATTCCACCTCGGACCGCAGTACGAGGGCCCGGCCGGACTCACCCACGGCGGGGTGTCGGCGCTGATCCTCGACCAGCTCCTCGGGGACACCGCGGTCGCGGCGGGCAGCCCCGGCATGACCGGGACGCTCACCCTGCGCTACCGGCGTCCCACCCCGCTCGGCAGGCTCCGCGCCGAGGCACGGTTCGACCGGATCGAGGGGGTCAAGGCGTTCGTGAAGGGGCACATCGCCGACGCGGACGGGGTGACCGTCGAGGCCGAGGGCATCTTCATCCTGCCGCGCTGGGCGCGGGAGGCCACCGACGCCGCGGCCACCGCCGGTTAGGACAGGCCGGTTGCCGGCCTGCCGCTGCGCGGGTCCACCGGCCGGTCCGCGTGGCCCAGGTCCCGGCCGGGGGCGACGACGTCACGGACCCGCTGCTTGAGCACCTTCGCCTCCGGGAACCCGCCGTCGCGGGACCGATCCCACACGGGGGTGCCGTCGACGTCGACGACGAACACCCCGCCGGTGCCGGGGACGAGGGCGACCTCGCCGAGGTCGGCGCCGAACGTGGTCAGCAGTTCCTGCGCCAGCCACGCCGCCCGCAGCAGCCACTGACACTGCGTGCAGTACGTGATGCGCACCCGCGGGGATCCCATCCGGTCAGCCTGCCAGCTCGGGGTCGGCCGGGTCCCTGCGCGCCCGGCGCTGCCCCGCCCACGCGGTGACCGGTCGGCCCGCGATCAGGTGTTCGTCGACGAACCGGTCGACGCGGTCCGCCGTCAGCTCGGAATACCAGACGTCGTCCGGGTACACCGCCACCACCGGCGCCTGCGAGCACGGAAACATGCAGCCGGTCAACGTGATCAGGACGTCGTCGTCGCCGAGGCCCCGAGCGGTGACGGCGTCGTCGAGGGCCCGTCCGGTCTCGGCGCCGCCGCGCGCCGAACACCGCGGTCCCCGGCACACCAGCACGTGCCTGGTGAAGCCGGGCACCTCGTCCCACGCGGGGGAGGTGAGCGGTGCGGTGGTGGTGCGGGCCGGGGAGGTCGGTCCGGTGATCGCCGCCTCCAGCAGATCCGGGTAGGTGGCGGTGTCGGTGAGCGGTGCCGCGATCCGCACATCCGGGGTGGTGGCGTCCCCGCGCCCGCGCAGCCAGTGCCCGATCACCCGGCGGAACCACGCGTCCATCTTCCGGTCGAGCACGGTCTGCGCGCTCACCACGATCACCTCGGACGCGCCCGCGCCCGCGGCCTCGTCCAGCGCGGCCGTCACGGTCGTCCCGGTGCCGCCGAGGACCGCGGTCCGGTACTCGGTGCCGGGGTGCCTGCCGCGCAGCACGCCGACCGCGCCGAGCACCTGGTCGCGGGGGTCGTCGCCGCGGTCCGTCGGGGCGGTGACAATCACCCAGCGTCGAAAATCGTTCATGGTGTTGCCCTTTCGATGTCCGCGCCGCGCGTGCCGCACAGCACCACCATCGGGCGCCCGGTGCGGGGATGCGGCTGCACGAGCGCGTCGAGGCCGTACACGTCGGCCAGCAGGTCCGCGGTGAGGACGGTTTCGGTGGGCCCCTCGGTGATCACCCGGCCGTCGTGCAGCACCACCAGGTGATCGCAGTACATCGCCGCCAGGTTCAGGTCGTGCATCGCTGCGACCGTCGTCAGCCCCCGCGCCCGGATCAGGTCCAGCAACTCCAGTGACGCGGACACGTCGAGGTGGTTCGTCGGCTCGTCCATCAGCAGCACGCACGGCCGCTGCGCGAACGCCCGCGCCAGCTGCGTCTTCTGCCGCTCGCCGCCGGACAGGTTCCGCCACACCCGGTGTCGCAGGTGGCCGATCCCGGCTGCCGCGAGGCCGTCGGCGACGAGGTCGCCGTTGCCGAGGCCTGCGGGGCGGGCCCAGCCGCCGCGGTGCGGAATGGTGCCGAGCTCGACGATCTGCTCCACCGTCAGGTCCAGGTCGGTCGCCGAATGCTGCTCCACCAGAGCGACGGTGCGCGCGAACTCCCGACGGGCGATCGCGGTTGCGGGGTCGTCGCCGAGCAGCACTCGTCCGCGGTCGGGGCGCACGAGCCGGGCCATCGCCGACAGCAGCGACGTCTTGCCGGAGCCGTTGGGGCCGATCAGCCCGGTCACCCGCCGGGACGGCGCCCGGCAGCTGACCCGGTCGAGGATCGTTGCGCCGTCCACCGACCAGGTGAGGTCCTCGACGCGGACCTCGGGGGAGTGGTGGCTCATCCGCGGGCCCCCCGCCTGCGCAGCAGCAGGACGAACACCGGGACGCCGACCACCGCGGTGACGATGCTGATCGGCAGCTCCCGCCCCGGCAGGATCGTGCGGGCCGCGACATCCGCCCACACCAGCAGCACCGCGCCGACGAGTGCGACGACGGGCAGCAGTCGGGCGTGCAGCGGTCCGGCGAGCATCCGGGCGGCGTGCGGGACGACGAGCCCGACGAAGCCGATCACCCCGGCCTGCGCGACGAGGGCGGCGGTGCACAGCGACGCCACCCCGTACAGCACCCAGCGGGAGCGGTCGACGTCGGTGCCCAGGCTCGCGGCGGCGCGCTCGCCGAATGCGAACGAGTCCAGCACCCGGGCGTGCCCGAGCATCACGACGGCGGTGACCGTCACGACCGCGGCGATCGCCACCAGCCCCGACCACCGCACCCCCGCGACCGACCCGAGCGTCCACTGCAACACCCGATGGGCGGCGTCCCGGTCCCCGAGCAGCACCAGCGCCGACGTCACCGCCGCCGCGAACTGCCCGACCGCGATGCCCGCCAGCACCAGCCGCCCCGGCAGCAGGGCGCCCGACCGGGACGTCGAGATGAGGAACACCAGCAGCAGGCACCCGAGCGACGCGACGAACGCCGCCGCCGCCACCGACCCGACCCCGAGGACGCCGGCCGTCCCGACCCCGGCGGTCAGGGCGAGCACCGCACCGAGCGAGGCGCCGCCGGACATGCCGAGCAGGTAGGGGTCGGCGAGCGGGTTGCCGGTCAGCGACTGCAGCACCGCCCCGCACAGCGCAAGCCCGGCCCCGACCAGCGCCGCAGCGAGCACCCGGGGCAGCCGCAGGTCGACGACGATGTGCGTGGTCAGCAGGTCGGTGCCGGGACCGAGCCCGAGCCGCCCGGCGACGGCCTCGACGACGGTGCCGATCGACAGGTCGGCAGCCCCGATCGTTACCCCCGCCGCGCAGCTCACCGCGAGCAGCGCGGCCAGTGCCAGCGTCCAGCCTGCTGCGGTCGTCGACCGGACCCGGGTGGGCACCCGGGTTGCCGCGCTCATGCCGGGCCGCCGCCCAGTTGCTCGGCGACCAGGGTCGCGCCCTCGATCAGTCGCGGTCCGGGGGTGCTCGCCGAGAACGGGACGACGACGAACGCATCGCCGCGCACCGCGGTCAGGTCCCGCAGCGCCGGATCGGCGCGCAGGTACGCCTTCTTCTCCTCGGCGGTGTCCCACGACGCGTCGGCCAGGACGATGACGTCGGGGTCCGCGGCCAGCACCGTCTCCCAGCTGCCATCGGCCCAGGACCCGTCGACCCCGGCGAAGATGTTGGTGCCGCCGACCGCGTCGATGATCAGCTGCGGGCCGCCCGCATTGCCGCCGACGTACGGGATGTCGGTGTTGCTGTCGTACCAGAAGATGCTCTTGCCCTCCGCCGGTGCGGCTGCCTCGATGCCCGCGACCGTCTCGCGCATCTGCGCGACCACCGCCGCCGCCTCGGACTCGCGGCCGAACAGGGTGCCGTAGTCGCTGATCTCGGTGCCGATGGAATCCCACGCGACCGGCGGGCGCGCCGCGCGGTTCGGGCAGCCGAACGGCGAGACGTAGGTGCCGATGCCGAGGTCGTCGAACGAGTCCTGCGAGCCGACGGCCTTGTCGTCGAACGCGGTCGCATACGACGCCAGCACCAGATCCGGTTTCGTCTCGAGCAGCGCCTCGCGGCTCGGGTAGTCCTGCTCGTTCAGCGGCGGCACCTGCGCGTACGCGGCCTGCCACTGCGGGGCGATGGTGTCGTCGAGGTATGCGGTGCCGACCAGGGCGTCCTGCGCGCCGATCGACAGCGCCGTCTCGGTGGCCCCCTGGTTGAGGGTGACGCCGCGTTCGGCCGGGCCGTCGAGGGTGACGGTGCGTCCGCAGTTCTGCAGGGAGATCGCGGCGGTGTCCGGGGCCGGGTCCGACCCGGCGCACGCGGAGAGAAGGAGCGTGGCCGCTGCGGTGGCAGCGACGGCGGCGAGGGCGCGGGGTGAAACGGGGGTACGCAAGGTGACCCGCCTTCCATGACTCGTGGAAAACGTGCAGGCAGGTGTCGCGGCCGGTCTCCTGGCTCGGCAGGGTGACCGCCGACCACGCCTTCCCGGATGTGCGCATCCAGTGGCTGGGGCGAGCCCCGGGTGGTCGACCAACCTGCCCACAGTGGCGAGTACCGCGCCGGATTCGTACCGGACTTCCCGTTCACCGTGACACCGGGAGGAAGGATAGTCGACGGCCCGCCCGCCGCCCTGCCCCGCTTGTCCGGTTCGCCGCGGCTCCGGCGGCCGACGGACCGAAACCCGATAGGGTTGGTTCGTGCGCCCCTCACTTTCCGACTACGCCCACCTGGCCGGCGGCAAGGTCCGCGACCTCTACACCATCGACGACGAGCACCTGCTGCTCGTCGCGAGCGACCGGATCTCGGCCTACGACCACATCCTCAGCACCCCGATCCCGGACAAGGGGCGGGTGCTGACCGCGATGAGCGTGTTCTTCTTCACCCGGCTGACCGCCCAGAACCACCTGGCGGGCCCGCCGGACGACGAGCGGATCCCCGCCGAGGTGCTCGGCCGGGCCCTGGTGGTGAAGAAGCTGAACATGGTGCCCGTCGAGTGTGTTGCGCGCGGCTACCTCACCGGGTCGGGGCTGGCCGACTATCAGAGCACCGGCGCGGTGTGCGGTGTGCAACTGCCGGAGGGCCTGGTCGAGGCGTCGCAGCTGCCGGAACCGATCTTCACCCCGGCGACCAAGGCCGCGCTCGGCGACCACGACGAGAACGTCGACTTCGCGACCGTCGTCGACCAGCTCGGCCAGAACCTCGCCTTCAAACTGCGCGAGGACACCCTCGACATCTACACGCGCGCCGCGATTTTCGCGTCTGAGCGCGGAATCATCCTCGCGGACACCAAGTTCGAGTTCGGGATCGACGCCGACGGCAACCTGGTGCTCGCCGACGAGGTGCTCACCCCCGACTCGTCGCGGTACTGGCCCGCCGACGGCTACGAGGCGGGCCGGGTGCAGCCCAGCTTCGACAAGCAGTTCGTCCGCAACTGGCTGACCGGTCCCGAGTCCGGCTGGGACCGGGCCTCGGACACCCCGCCGCCGCCGCTGCCGCAGGAGATCGTCGACGCCACCCGCGCCCGCTACATCGAGGCCTACGAGCGGATCTCCGGGCTGTCCTTCGCCGACTGGATCGGGTGACGACATAGGCTGACGGGCATGAGCTCGCCTGATGCCGCACCCCCGGTCGCGAAGAAGGTCCCCCAGCCGCGCACCCATCACGGCGACACGTTCGTCGACGACTACGAGTGGCTGCGGGACAAGAGCGACCCGGAGGTCGTCGCGTATCTCGAGGCGGAGAACGCCCACACGGACGCGCGGACCGAGCACCTGGGGCCGCTGCGGGAGGCGATCTTCGGCGAGATCAAGTCCCGCACCCAGGAGACCGACCTCTCGGTGCCGTCCCGGATGGGGCAGTGGTGGTACTACTCGCGCTCGTTCGAGGGCAAGCAGTACGGGGTGCACTGCCGCTGCCCGATCGCGTCCGCCGACGACTGGACCCCGCCGGTGCTGACCACCGACGCCGAGATCCCCGGCGAGCAGGTGCTGCTCGACGGCAACGAGCTCGCCGAGGGGCACGACTTCTTCGCGCTCGGCGCGCTGTCGGTGACCCTCGACGGCAGCCTGCTCGCGTACTCCGTCGACACCGCGGGCGACGAGCGCTACCTGCTGCGGTTCAAGAACCTCGACAGCGGCGACCTGCTCGCCGACGAGATCGCTGGCACCGCGCCGGGCGCCACCTGGTCGCTGGACAACCGGCACGTCTTCTACCTGACCGTCGACGAGGCGTGGCGCCCGGACACCGTCTGGCGGCACGAATTGGGCACCCCGCGGTCCGCGGACGTGCGGGTCTTCCACGAGCCCGACGAACGGTACTGGGTCGGCTTCGGATCCACCCGCAGCGAGAAGTACCTGACGATCTGGATCGGGTCGAAGATCACCTCCGAGATCTGGTACCTCGACTCGGCGGACCCGGAGGGCGAGTTCACCGTCGTCCTGCCCCGGGAGGAGGGCGTCGAGTACGCCGTCGACCACGCCGTCGTCGGCGGCGAGGACCGCTTCCTGATCCTGCACAACGGTGCCGCGGACGGGGTGAAGGCGGAGAACTTCACCCTCGTCGACGCCCCGGTCGCCGACCCGACCGAGCAGCGGACGCTGATCGAGCACCGCGCCGATGTTCGGCTCGAGGACGTCGACGCGTTCGCGGGCCATCTGGTCGTCACCTACCGGCGGGAGGCGTTGACCCGGCTCGCGGTGTGGCCGCTGACCGGGGCGGGCTACGGCGAGCTGCGCGAACTGGAGTTCGGTGAGGAGCTGTACTCGGTCGGCGCGGGCTCCACCCCGGAGTGGGAGAGCCCGCTGCTGCGGCTTGGGTACACCTCGTTCATCACGCCGAGCCGCGTGTACGACCTCGAGATCGCGTCCGGGGCCCTGCTGCTGCGCAAGGAACAGCCGGTCCTCGGCGGCTACGATCCCACCGACTACGAGCAGCACCGGGACTGGGCGACCGCCGCGGATGGGACCCGGATCCCGATCTCGATCGTGCGTCGTCGCGGCGCCGACGCCGACCCGGCGCCGCTGCTGCTGTACGGATACGGCTCGTACGAGTCCAGCATCGACCCCGGGTTCTCGGTGGCGCGGCTGTCCCTGCTTGACCGCGGGATGGTGTTCGCGGTCGCGCACGTACGCGGCGGCGGCGAGATGGGCAGGCACTGGTACGAGGACGGCAAGATGCTGTCGAAGAAGAACACCTTCACCGACTTCGTGTCCTGCGCACGGCATCTCGTCGACACCGGGCGCACCGCACCGGATCGGATGATCGCCGACGGGGGCAGCGCGGGCGGCCTGCTCGTCGGTGCGGTCGCGAACCTGGCGCCGGAGCTGTTCGCCGGGATCCTGGCGAACGTGCCGTTCGTCGACCCGCTCACCTCGATCCTCGACCCGTCGCTGCCGCTGACCGTCATCGAATGGGACGAGTGGGGAAATCCCCTCGCGGACAAGGACGTCTACGACTACATGCGCTCGTACAGTCCGTACGAGAACGTCGGCGCCCACGACTACCCGGCGATCCTGGCGATCACCAGCATCAACGACACCCGGGTGCTGTACGTGGAGCCGGCCAAGTGGGTCGCGAAGCTGCGCGCGACCAAGACCGGCGCCGCCCCGCTGCTGCTGAAGACCGAGATGAGTGCCGGGCACGGCGGGGTCAGCGGCCGGTACGAGAAGTGGCGCGAGGTGGCGTTCGAGTACGCCTGGGTGCTGGACACGGTCGGTCTCGGCTGACGTCGGGCGGGTCCCCCGGATGCACCACTGCGCGTCAGTGCCCGTTCACCTTCGGCTGCCACGCTGGGGGTCATGACCGCAACGCTGATCGTGTCGGTGTCGGGAATCCGGGACGAGACCCGGGAGCTGGTTGCCGGGTTCGCGGGTGCGATGGACGCCCGCGGGGTCCGTCTGTCGCTGCTGGTGGCGCCGCGGCTGAAGGACAAGTATCGGCTGGTGCGCGACGAGCCGACCCAGGACTGGTTGCGCGCCCGCCGGGACCGGGGCGACGCCATCGTCCTGCACGGCTACGACCAGGCCGCGACCAAGAAGCGGCGCGCCGAGTTCGCCGCCCTCCCGCAGCACGAGGCGATGCTGCGTCTGGTCGCGGCGGATCGGGTGCTGGAGGAGACGGGGCTGCGGACCCGGGCGTTCGCCGCGCCGCGGTGGCAGGCGTCACCGGGGGCGGTCGCCGCGCTGCCCGGCGCGGGCTTCCGACTGCTCGCGGGACTGTCGAGCATCGACGACCTCGACCGCGGCACCGCGGTGCGGGCCAGGGTGCTCGGCGTCGGGGGCGGGTTCGGCAGTGAGCCGTGGCGGTGCCGGGCGCTGGTCCTGCGGGCCGGTCGGATCGCCCGCCGCGGCGGCACCGTCCGGCTCGCGGTCACCGCAAAGCAATTGGCGCACCCCGGTCCGCGGCAGGCGATCCTCGACGCCGTCGACCTCGCGCTGCACCATCGGGCGGGCCCGGACGCCTACCGTTGGCGTCCGCGTCGCGGGGGGCATCGAGGTGGCGTGAGGGCCGGCCCTGCGCGTCACGCGCGGGTCGGTCCGGTCAGCGCGTCGAGGACCCGCTCAAGCCCGAACTCCCAGGCGGACTCGGCGCTGTAGGAGCTGTTCATGGCCTCGCCCGCTGCGGCGCCGACCCGCCGGGCGAGCGGATGCGCGTCGCCGAGATAGCCGCCCAGCGTCGTGTGCCACCGCACCCACGCCTCGGCCATGTCCGCGGCGTGCGGGTCGGGCCGCCGGGATCGGGCGGCGGACCGGACGAAGTCGGTGACGAAGGTGAGGGCGGCGTCGCGGGCGACGTCGCCGAGGCCCATGCCGTCGAAGGCGTGCAGGTCGTGGTCGTACTTGGCGATCGTGCCCGGGCCGAAGGAGGCGCGTTCGTCGGTGACGTCGAGCAGCCACGGGTGCCGGGTGTGGAGCGCGAGTTCCTGGCCGGCGAGCTGGCGGATCCGGTCGCGGCCGGTGCCCGCCGGGTACGGCGCGGGCGTCCAGCCCGCCCGGACGGCGTCGACCATGAGCACGAGCAGGTCGTCGCGGGACCCGACGTGGGTATAGAGGGCCATCGACGAGATGCCCAGGTCGGCGGCGAGGCGGCGCACCGTCACGGCGTCGATTCCCTCGGCGTCGGCGAGGGTGATCGCGGCGTCGACGGCCTGCGAGGTCGTGACCTTCGAGCGCGGGCCGCGGCTGCCGCCGGTCGGGGCGGCGGGGTGCTCGCGCCACAGCAGGTCGATCAGATCGCGCGCCATCGGACACCTCCACCGGTGGGAATACTTCGCCGCGACACGTACTTTATACATTGCATAAGGTTTCTCGTCTCGATGGAGGTCGCATGAAGATCACCGGTACCGCCCTGTCCCTGAACGTCGCGGACCCCGCCGCGTCCGCGGAGTTCGCCGCCACCCATTTCGGTTTCACCGAGGCCATGGCCGACGACGGCTTCATCTCCCTCGCCCACCCGGACGCGGGCGTCAACGTGATCTTCCTGCGCACCGGACTCGGCACCTTCAAGCCGGCGTCGATCGCCGGACCGGCGGGGCAGGGCCTGCTGATCGTGTTCGTCGTCGACGACATCGACGCCGAGTTCGCCCGCATCGCCGCCGCGGGCGCCGTCGTCGTCACCGAACCCGAGACCGAGCCGTGGGGTGAGCGCTACTGCCAGTTCGCGGACCCCAACGGCCTGGTGTGGCAACTCGTGCAGTGGGTGTGAATCCCGCTCAGGACAGCTCGGTCCCCGATTCCCCGGGCAGCACCCGGAACTCGGTGCCGTCCGGGGCCATGTCGGTGTAGCGGCCGTAGAAGATCCCGGTCGCCTCGTTCGCGAGGATCGCCTGGTGGATCGGCACCGCGACCCGCGGCGCGACGGCGCGCAGGTAGTCGATCGCCTCGGCGATCTTCAGCCACGGCGCGGCGGCGGGGAGCGCGAGCACGTCGACCCGCTCGTGCGGGATGTACAGCGAGTCGCCGGGGTGCAGCAGCCGGGCCGGGTTGTCGTCGTCGCCGAGCAGGAACGCGGTGTTGTCGATCACCGCCAGGTCCGGGTGGATCACCGCGTGCCTGCCGCCGGTTCCCCGCAGATGCACCCGGCCGACGTCGAACGCGTCACCCGGGCGCACTGGGGTCCACCGGTCGCCGAACTGCGCGGCGGTCTGCGGGTCCGCGAACAGGGCGGCGCCCGGATTGGCCTCGACCAGCGCGGGCAGCCGGGCCGTGTCGGCGTGATCGGGATGCTGGTGGGTGATCGCGATCGCGTCCAGGCCGGTGATCCCCTCGAAGCCGTGCGAGAAGGTGCCGGGATCGAACAGGATCGTCGCGCCGAGGTGCTCGACGAGCAGGCAGGAGTGGCCGAAGTGGGTGAGCCGCATGCCCCCGAGTATGCGCTGGTTCACACCGCGGCGGGGCACCCGCGACCGTGTGCGCGAGCCAGCGGGGCGGACCGGTAAACTGCCAGTTGCCCGGCGTGATTCTCCCGGGCACAACCGCAGCACCAAGCGAGGAGCAGCACGTGGCCCGTGTCGTTGTCGAAGTCATGCCCAAGGCCGAGATCCTCGACCCGCAGGGGCAGGCCATCGTCGGGGCGCTGTCCCGGCTCGGCTTCGCTGGCGTGTCCGATGTCCGCCAGGGGAAGCGGTTCGAGTTGGAGATCGACGGCAGTGTCGAGGACGCCGAGCTGGAGAAGATCGCCGAAGGTCTGCTGGCCAACACCGTGATCGAGGACTGGGTCGTGCGGCGAATCGACGTCGAGGCATGAGCGCCCGCGTCGGAGTCATCACCTTCCCCGGCACCCTCGACGACGTCGACGCCGCCCGCGCCGTGACCCTCGCTGGTGGCGAGGCCGTCAGCCTGTGGCACGGCGACGCCGACCTCAAGGGCGTCGACGCGGTCATCGTCCCCGGCGGCTTCTCGTACGGCGACTACCTGCGCTGCGGCGCGATCGCGCGGTTCGCCCCGGTGATGGGCAAGGTCGTCGATGCCGCGAAGGGCGGGATGCCGGTCCTCGGTATCTGCAACGGCTTCCAGGTGCTCTGCGAGGCGGGCCTGCTGCCCGGCGCGCTGACCCGCAACCAGGGTCTGCACTTCATCTGCCGCGACCAGTGGCTCAAGGTGGAGTCCACCTCCACCGCGTGGACCAGCCGCTACGAGTCCGGCGCCGAGATCCTGATCCCGCTCAAGTCGGGTGAGGGCCGCTACCAGGCGTCCGAGCGGGTGCTCGACGAGCTCGAGGGGGAGGGCCGCGTGGTGTTCCGCTACTCGGGCGACAACCCGAACGGGTCGCAGCGCGGCATCGCGGGCATCGCGTCCGAGAACGGCCGCGTCGTCGGTCTGATGCCGCACCCCGAGCACGCGACCGAGCCGCTCACCGGCCCGAGCGACGACGGGCTCGGCATGTTCTACTCGGCGCTGGAGAGCGTCGTCTCCGCCTGATCGGACGCTGACGGGAGGCCCCGGAAACTCACTGGAGTTTCCGGGGCCTCCCGTGTTCCTATGGCCGGGTCACCCGCACCGGAAGGAACCGATGTCTACCGCGCATATCGCCGTGATCAGCATTCCCGCACCCGGCCACGTCAACCCGAGTCTCGAGATCGTCCGGGAGCTCGTCGCGCGTGGTCACCGGGTCAGCTATGCGAACGACCCGTCGATGGCGGCGGTGATCGAAGCCGCCGGCGCCGAGCTGCGGCCCTATACCTCGACGTTGCCCGGCGTGAACACCGGCGACTCGGGGACCGCGTCGGAGAAGTCCTGGGACGGCGACATGATCGACCAGTTGACGTTGTTCCAGGAGGACTACGAGTCGATGCTGCCGCAGCTGCGGGCGCTGTACGACTCCGACCGGCCGGACCTGTTCCTGTACGACATCGCGGGCGGTCCGGCGCGGATCCTGGCCGAGGAGTGGGGGATTCCGATCGTGCAGCTGTCCCCGACCTACGTCGCGTGGGAGGGCTACGAGGAGGACATGGCCCCGGTTCTCGCCCCCATCCGTGAGGAACCGAAGGGGATCGCGTACCGGGAGCGGCAACGAAAGTTCCTGCAGGACAACGGTGTCACGGCCGACCCCGACGCCTTCTTCGGGCGGCCGACGCGCGCGGTGGTGCTGATCGCGAAGTCGATGCAGCCCAACGCGGACCGGGTGGACGAGGACGTATACACCTTCACCGGGCCTGCCCTTCCGCTGGATCGTGCGTCGGAGGGCACCTGGACGCGTCCGGCAGGCGAGTCGAAGCTGCTGCTGATCTCGCTGGGTACCGCGTTCACCGATCAGGCCGATTTCTACCGCCGCTGCGTCGCGGCGTTCGGCGATCTCGTCGGATGGCACGTCGTCCTGCAGATCGGCACCCAGGTCGACGTCGCCGATCTGGGTACGGTTCCCGCCAACGTGGAGGTGCACCGCTGGGTGCCGCAATTCGACATCCTCCGTGAGGCGGATGCGTTTCTCACCCACGCGGGGATGGGCGGGTCGAGCGAGGGAATGGTCACCGGGACACCGATGATCGCGGCGCCGCAGGCCGTCGACCAGTTCGAGAACGCGGACGCGCTCGTCACGGCCGGGGTGGCGGTGCGCGTCGACAGCGAGTCGGCGACCGTGGCGGAGTTGCGGGACGCGCTCCGGACCGTGGACGGTCCCGAGATCCGCAACCGCAGTGATGCGCTCGCCGACGAGCTCCGGGCCGCGGGAGGGGTGCGGGTCGCGGTCGAGGTGATCGAGGGTTACCTCTGACCCTCGGCCGATCACCGAGCGCAGCGCCGCGAGTTCGGCGGCGAGCGCGTCACGGCCGGTGATCTGGTTGAACCTCTGCGGGAACCTGTTTCAGGTGGGTACCGTTCCCGGCATGATCACCACCGTCGTGTGGGGCACCGGTAACGTCGGCCGGGCGGCGATCCGTGCCGTGGACGCGCACCCCGCGCTCGATCTCACCGCCGTCCTCGTCCACAACCCCGACAAGGTCGGTCGCGACGCGGGCGACCTCGGCGCCGCCGGGCGCGATCTCGGGGTCGCGGCGACCGACGACATCGACGCGGTCCTCGCCGCCGGGCCAGCCGCCGTCGTGTACGCCGCCTCCGGGGACGTCCGGCCGGCCGAGGCGCTCGCCGACATCTGCCGGGCGATCCGGGCGGGCGCGGTGGTCGTCAGCCCCGCCCTGTACCCGCTCTACGACCACCGCAGCGCCCCGCCGGAGCTGCGGGACCCGATCCGCGCGGCCATCGCCGAGGGGGGCGGCTCGTTCTTCGCCTCCGGCATCGACCCCGGATGGGGCAACGACGTGTTGCCGATCCTGCTCAGCGGCCTCGCGACCCGGATCGACGCGATCCGCTGCCAGGAGATCTTCGACTACACCACCTACGACCAGCCCGATTCGGTGCGCTACCTGGTCGGGATGGGGCAGCCGATGGACTACCTGCCGCCGATGGTCGCGCCGTCCGTTCCCACCATGGTGTGGGGCGGCCAGGTTCGGATGATCGCGCGGGCGCTCGGCGTCGAGCTCGACGAGATCCGCGAAACCCTGGACCGGCGGGCCCTCGACGCCACCGTCAGCACCCCGGCCATGGGCGACTTCGAGGCGGGCACCCAGGGCGCCCTGCGGTTCGAGGTCCAGGGCATCGTCGACGGCGACCCCGTCATCGTCATCGAACACGTCACCCGCATCCACGCCTCCTGCGCCCCCGACTGGCCGACGCCGCCGGATGGGGACGGCGCGCACCGGGTGATCATCGAGGGCAGGCCCCGGATCGAGGTCGCCGTCGAGGCAACCGATGAGGGCGGCAACCGGTCGGCGGGCGGCAACGCGACCGCGGTCGGGCGGCTGGTCGGGGCCATCGACTGGCTCGTCGACCACGAGCCGGGACTCTACGACGCACTCGACGTGCCGCTGCGCCCCGCGGTCGGCAGGCTGGCAGTGCACGGCACATCGGCAACTCACGGGACCGGGGCAACGCACGGGACCTCGGCACCGGAAAGGACCCCGGCATGATCATCGACCTCCCCGAGGACAAGGACCCGATCGGCTACGTGTGGGGCGAGATGGTGCCCGGCATCGGGATCCCCGCCTCCCAGTTCTCGCTGTCCGTGTACGAGCACTCGACGATCGACCTGCGCGCCTTCGAGGCGGCCCGGTTGCGGATCGCGCAGATCAACGGGTGCATCTTCTGCCAGGACTGGCGCACCGAACGCGACGGCGTCAAGGTCGAGGACGGGTTCGACGAGGCCGTCGAGAGTTGGCGCACCACCGAGACTTTCGACGATCGCACCCGGCTCGCCGCCGAGTACGCCGAACGCTACGCACTCGACCATCACGGCCTCGACGACGAGTTCTGGGCGCGGATGAAGGCGCGGTACACCGACGCCGAGATCGTCGAACTGTCGATGAGCATCGGCGCGTGGCTGGCGTTCGGCAGGCTCAACCACGTGCTGGGCCTGGACACCGCCTGCGTGCTGCCGGGGCACTGAGGTGGGCTAGGGGTGATCAACCCATAGACCAAGGGTGATCCCCACCGGCACCGCCCGGACCGGTGTGGAGCCCCGCCGATGAGGTCCAGGCAGGGAGGCGACACTCGGGCGGTGGGTCGGCATCCGGGACGGGACGCGGACCCACCGCAGGCGCGTCAGCTCAGGGACCTGACCAGGCCGGTGATCGTTGCCGCATCGGCGCGGTCCGCGGTGCGGTCGGCGTCGAGGAGGGTAAAGGTGACGAACCCGGCGTCCAGCTCGGCGAAGTCCGTGCCCACCGCGGGCGGGGTCGCGGCCCGGCCGGGCTTGATCTCGTAGGTGGTGTCGTCGATCCGGGAGTACCGGATGTCCGCCGCGGACGCGGACGACATCGGCGTGTACTTCATCCCCTTTGGCGCGGTGGCGCCGTCCTTGAGCAGCGGGTAGTTGATGTTGAGGACGGTGCCGGGGGAGGTGCGCGGGACCCCGCCGTCGAGGATCCGTACCAGCAGGGCCGCGGTCTGGTCGTATGCGGGGACGAGCTCCGGGTCGCGGCTGGTATCGGTGCTGATCGCGATCGCGGGGATGCCGAAGGCGCCGCTCGCGACGACGGCGGCGCCGACGGTCCCCGAATAGTTGGTGTCGAAGCCGACATTGGACCCGACGTTCGTCCCCGACACGACGAGATCGGGCTTGGCGTCCTTGAACACCTCGTTGATCCCGAACATCGCGGACCCGGCCGGTGTCGAGGTGACCGAGTACACCTTCGGATCGCCGCTCGGGTGGGTGACCGTCAGCTTGCCCTGGAAGTCGATCGCCGCCGACTTCCCGCTCTGGTTCTGCGCGGGCGCGACCATCGTCACGTCGTGACCGGCCGCGGTCAGTGCCCGATAGGTCGCGGTGATCCCCGGCGCATCCCAGCCGTCGTCGTTGGTCAGCAGGATCCGGAGCGGGCCGGGGGTGTCGCCGGACGGCGGTGCCGCACTGGATCCCTCGAAGGCCGAGGCGCCGGACGCGGCGGTGAGTAGCACCGCGGCGGCGGCAACGGTGACGATCAGCGGGCGGGTGAATCGCACGGGAGTGTGTCCCTTCTCAATGACAACGGGGATGCGAAGGTACGGGTCTTCGCCTCCGGATTCGTGATCCGTGTCACTGAGTGGGACCGGGGCAGGCTCGCCGCGGTACGGCGGCTACGCGGGGGCCGCGGGCAGCGCGTCGAAGAAGTCGGCGCTCGGCGTGAAGAACGCCGAGCCCGTCACCGCGACCGAAAAGTCCAGCAGCCGATCGTAATTGCCGCGCGGATCGCCGAGGAACATGTTCTCCAGCATGCGCTCGGTGACCGCCGGATCCTTGCAGTAGCCGATGAAGTAGGTGCCCATCTCGCCGCCGACCCGGCCGTACGGCAAGTTCGCGCGCAGGATCTCCAGCGCGTTGCCCTGCTCGTCCTTGATCGCGGTCAACGCCACGTGCGAGTTCGCCGGCTTGACATCGTCACCCATCTCGATGTCCTCGAGTTTCGTTCGGCCGATCACGTTTTCCTGCTCGGGCACCGGCAACGCCTCCCAGGAGACCAGGTCGTGCACGTACCGCTGCACGTGCACGTAGGAACCGCCAGCGAAGTGCGGGTCCTCCGCGCCGACGGTCACCGCCGCGACCGCCTTGGTCCCGCTCGGGTTCTCGGTTCCATCCACGAACCCGATCAGGTCCCGGTTCTCGAAGTACTGGAAGCCGTGCACCTCGTCGACGACGGTGACGGCGTCGCCGAGTCGCTTGGTGATCTGGTGCGCCAGTTCGAAGCACGCGTCGATCGTCATCGCCCGAATGTGGAACAGCAGGTCGCCCGGTGTCGACGGTGCCTGGTGCGTGCCGCCGCGCAGCGCCGGGAACGGATGCAGGGCGGCCGGACGTGGGCCGGTGAACAGCCGGTCCCACGCGGCCGAGCCGATGCTGACGATCAGTTCCAGGCCAGCGCCGGGCACCCGCAGTCCCACCGACCGGCGCAGTCCGGCGGCCTCGGCGAGCACCCGACGGGCGACATCCTCGCCGTCGTCGTTGATCGTGACGACCAGAAAGACCGCCGCAGGTGTCAGCGGGTAGGACACCGTCTGAGGTTCGGGAGTGGCTGCGGCGGGCGATGTTTCAGGCATTCGGTACTCCCGTGATTGGGGCGGGCGGCAGAGCTGATCCGGTCCGTCAACCCTAGACGAGCCCGGACCGGCCGGACGGGATCGGTTTCCGCGTATCGGGGCAGGAGTCCGGACGGTTCTAGGATCACGGTCATGTCCACGATGACCGACGCCACCGCTTCCGGGCTCTGTTCCTTCGTCGATGCCTCGCCGTCCCCGTTCCACGTGTGCGCGACCGTGGCGGCCGAGCTGGCCGCGGCCGGCTTCGTCGAACTGCGCGAAACCGATGGCTGGCCCGCAGCGCCGGGCCGGTACTTCCTGGTGCGCGGCGGGTCGCTGGTCGCGTGGAGCACCGAGGAGGCCGGGTCCGGGGCGGCGCCGTTCCGGATCGTCGGGGGGCACACCGACAGCCCGAATCTGCGGGTCAAGCAGCACCCCGACCTCGACTCAGCTGGCTGGCAGATGGTCGGTCTCGAACCGTATGGCGGTGCGTGGCTGAACTCGTGGCTGGACCGCGACCTCGGCATCTCCGGTCGGCTCAGCGTTCGGGAGGGAAACGGACTGCGGGAACATCTGATTCGGGTGGATCGGCCGATCCTGCGGGTGCCGCAGCTGGCGATTCACCTGTCCGAGGAGCGCAAGGGCGTCAGCCTCGATCCGCAGCGGCACCTGAACGCGATCTGGGGGGTCGGGTCGTCGCCGCGCAGCTTCCTCGCGTTCCTCGCCGGGGAGGCCGGGGTCGACGCGGACGCGGTGCTCGGCTGGGAACTGATGACCCACGACCTGGCGCCGAGCGCGGTCGTCGGACTGCACGACGAGCTGGTGTCCGCGCCGCGGCTGGACAACCAGGGCACCTGCTACGCGGGCAGCCGGGCGCTGCTCGCCGCGGCCGAGGCCCCTGGCGAGGCGATCCCCGTCCTCGCGCTGTTCGACCACGAGGAGGTAGGGTCGATGTCCGACCGGGGCGCCTTCTCGGACCTGCTGAACTCGGTGCTCGAGCGAATCGTGCTCGGTCGCGGCGGCGGCCGCGAGGACTTCCTGCGTGCGATGGCGGGGTCGGTGTGCGCGTCCGGGGACATGGCGCACGCCACCCACCCCAACTACCCGGACCGGCACGAGCCCGCCCATCGGATCCTGGTGAACGGGGGACCGGTGCTCAAGGTGAACCAGAACCTCCGCTACGCCACCGACGCCGCTGGCGCTGGCGCGTTCGCGTTGGCGTGCGATCGTGCCGCGGTTCCGCTGCAGCGGTACGTGCACCGCGCGGACCTGCCGTGCGGATCGACGATCGGGCCGATCACCGCATCCCGGACCGGGCTGTCCACCGTCGACGTCGGGGCGCCGCAACTCGCGATGCATTCGGCGCGGGAGCTGATGGGCGCTGCGGACGTCGCGTCGTACGCGGACGCGCTCGCCGCGTTCCTTACGCCGCAGGAGTGACCACCGGCGCCCGCGCCGTGACTGTCGATCGAACACCGGATGGCGTCCGCCCCGCCGACCCGGTGACGATGTGCGTACCGGGACCCGCTCCAGATAACAATTGCCTCATCAGTCCCAGCAGCCACTCCGGTGTCGTGGTTGGGTGGGTGCGGCGGGGCCGGGTGGGTCCGCGGGTCACGTCCGTCGATCGGGAGGACACACGCTCGTGCACAGTCCCAGTCAGTCGAAGTCGTCCGTCCTCGGCCGCGGCCGGGCCGCGGCGGTCGCCACCGGGGTCGCGGTGCTGATCGCTGCCACCGCAGCGGCGCCGTCGTCGGCACAGTCCCTCGGATCGTCGGGGTCCTCGGGGTCGTCGATCACCCCGCCCGGTGGGCCGTGCGGCCAGAATTCCGGCGGCTCCGCCGGTTCGATCGGCAGGGCGCTCCCGTGGATCACCGGGTCGCCCGACGGCGCGGTGCCCCGGCTGACCGGCGCAACGAAGGCGATCGAGATGGTCACCGGGCCCGGCAGCCCGAACGACACCATCGACCGGTTCAGCGTCTCCGGAACCGATCTCGGGATCATGTGGGACAACGGGGGCGCCGGCGCCGATCACCGCGTGCTCATGGCGTTCGGCGACACCGTCGGCGAGTGCGGTGTCGACGACGACGACTGGCGCAGCAACGTGCTGTTCCGCAGCTCGGACACCACGCTCGCCGACGGGATGCGAATCGACAGTTCGCCGCTGGACCGGCCCAACCACTCGAAGGAGATCATCCCCGGCTTCGGCATCCCCGGCGAGTACACCACCATCCCGACCGCGGGCATCGCGATCGGCGGCAAGCAGTACGTGCGGTACATGTCGGTCCGCAGCTGGGACACCCCCGGTGAGTGGACGGTCAACTATTCCGCGATCGCCGTCTCCGGCAACGACGGGGAGACCTGGACATCGGACGTCGCGTCGGTGCGGGCCAATGTCGACGGTCTCGGCATCCCCGGCATCCCCGCGGTGGACCCCGGCAATGCGAACTTCCAGCAGAGCGCGTTCGTGGACGGTAAGGACGGCTTCGTCTACGAGTACGGCACCCAGTCCGGCCGCAGCGGCGGTGCCCGACTGGCACGGGTGCCGAGCAACCAGATTCTGGACCTGACCGCGTACCGGTACTGGGATGGCAGCGCGTGGGTCGCCGAGATGACTCGGGCGGTGCCGGTCATCCCGGCGCCGGTCAGCGAGCTGTCCGTGCAGTGGAACGACTACCTGAACAAGTACGTCGCGATGTCCACGGACGTCACCGGGCTGGTCATCCGGCAGGCGGACCGGCTCGAGGGTCCGTGGTCCGGCAAGCAGACCATCGTCAGCTCGGTCCTGCTGCCCGGCCTGTACGGCGGGTTCATGCACCCGTGGACGCGGGGGCAGCATCTCGAGTACGTCATCACCACCTGGGATCGCTACAACGTCATCTACATGCGCACCGATCTGAGCGGGCTGCGGATGGCGTCGACGGACCAGGTCGACCGGCCGGACCCGGCGACGACCGGCGACGCGGAGCTCCTCGGTGTCGACGTCCCCGCCGAGGGGCAGACGATCGACGGCTGAGCGACCGGCGCCGGCCCGGCAGCGACCCGAAGGTCCTGCCGGGCCGGTCCGTTCGGCTCGACGGTGACCCCGCGCTGACGTGACCGTGCCCACGTGCGGTGACCAGTGCGGAAGGTGTCGGGGCAGCGGGCTAGACTTTGCGCTGGCAGCGCCTCGCCGGACTGCCCATTCGATTCCTCCAGGGAAGGGACCCGACTCCCCGTGTCACCGCAGGTCGATACCGTCACCCACGCCGCAGCGACCCCCGACGTCGCCCAGCCCTACCGGGAACTGGGACTCAAGGACGACGAATACGCCCGGATCCGGGAGATCCTCGGCCGCCGTCCCACCGACGCCGAACTGGCGATGTACTCGGTGATGTGGTCCGAGCACTGCTCCTACAAGTCCTCCAAGGTGCACCTGAAGTACTTTGGGGAGACCACCACCGACGAGATGCGGGCGTCGATGCTCGCGGGCATCGGGGAGAACGCGGGCGTCGTCGACATCGGCGACGGCTGGGCGGTCACCTTCAAGGTGGAGTCGCACAACCATCCTTCGTACATCGAGCCGTACCAGGGCGCCGCGACCGGCGTCGGCGGCATCGTCCGGGACATCATGGCGATGGGTGCCCGCCCGATCGCGGTCATGGATCAGCTGCGCTTCGGTGCGGTCGACCACCCCGACACCCGCCGCGTCGTCGACGGTGTCGTCCGCGGCGTCGGCGGCTACGGCAACTCCCTCGGCCTCCCGAACGTCGGCGGCGAGACCGTGTTCGATGCGTCCTACCAGGGCAACCCGCTCGTCAACGCGCTGTGCGCCGGCGCGATGCGGGTCGAGGACCTGCACCTGGCGTTCGCGTCCGGCGTCGGCAACAAGATCATCCTGTTCGGTGCCCGCACCGGCCTCGACGGCATCGGCGGCGTGTCCGTCCTCGCGTCGGAAACCTTCGACGAGAGCGCGGGCGGGCGCCCGAAGAAGCTGCCCGCCGTCCAGGTCGGCGACCCGTTCACCGAGAAGGTTCTCATCGAGTGCTGCCTCGACCTGTACCGGGAGAAGCTGGTCGTCGGTATTCAGGACCTCGGCGGCGCCGGGCTGTCCTGCGCCACGTCGGAGCTCGCCGCGGCAGGCGACGGCGGCATGCACATCAGCCTCGAGCAGGTGCCCACCCGCGCCACCGGGATGACCGCAGCCGAGGTCCTCTCCAGCGAGTCCCAGGAGCGCATGTGCGCCGTGGTGACCCCGGAGAACGTCGACGCGTTCATGGCCGTCTGCAAGAAGTGGGACGTACTGGCCACCGTCATCGGCGAGGTCACCGACGGTGAACACCTCGTCATCGACTGGCACGGCGAGACCGTCGTCGATGCCCCCGCCCGCACCATCGCCCACGAGGGCCCCGTCTACGAGCGTCCGGTGCAGCGCCCGGACAGCCAGGACGCGCTGGTCGCGAACACCACCGCCGGGCTCAAGCGTCCGGAGACGGACGCCGAGCTCGAGGCGACACTGCTGAAGATGGTCGGTTCTCCGCAGCTGGCCAGCCGCAAGTGGATCACCGAGCAGTACGACCGCTACGTCCGCGGCAACACGGTCCTCGCCGAGAACGCCGACGGCGGCGTGATCCGGGTCGACGAGAAGACCGGCCGCGGCATCGCCCTCGCGACGGACGCGTCCGGCCGCTACACCGCCCTCGACCCGTACACGGGTGCGCAGCTCGCGCTGGCCGAGGCGTACCGCAACGTCGCCGTTACCGGAGCCACCCCGAAGGCCGTCTCCAACTGCCTCAACTTCGGGTCCCCCGAGGATCCGGGCGTCATGTGGCAGTTCCAGCAGGCGGTGCGCGGGCTCGCGGACGGCTGCGCGCAGCTCGGCATCCCGGTCACCGGCGGCAACGTCAGCTTCTACAACCAGACCGGCGCCACCGCGATCCTGCCGACCCCCGTCGTCGCCGTGCTCGGCGTCATCGACGACGTGCACCGCCGCATCCCCACCGGTCTCGGCCTGGAGCCGGGGGAGACGCTGATCCTGCTCGGCGACACCGGGGACGAGTTCGACGGCTCCATCTGGGCGCAGGTCGAGCACGACCATCTCGGCGGGGTCCCGCCGAAGGTCGACCTCGAACGCGAACGCCTGCTCGCCGACATCCTGCTCGCCGGGTCCCGCGACGGGCTGATCTCCGCCGCCCACGACCTGTCCGAGGGCGGTCTCGCGCAGGCCGTCGTCGAGGCCGCGCTGGCGGGGGAGACGGGCTGCCGGATCCTGCTGCCCGAGGACGCCGACCCGTTCGTCACGCTGTTCTCCGAGTCCGCGGGCCGGGTGCTGGTCGCGGTGCCGCGCACCGAGGAGACCCGCTTCACCGGCATGTGCTCGGCCCGTGACCTGCCGTGGGTGCGGATCGGCGTCGTCGACGAGGGCTCCGACTCCGTCGAGGTCCAGGGGCACTTCTCCGTCACCCTCGACACGCTGCGCGCGACCTCCGAAGGAACGCTGCCTGCGCTGTTTGGATAGCCATGTGACCGACACGGAAGCGACCCGGGAACCCGGGACGGACCAGGCAGCCGCCGAACCGTCCCGGGTTCCGGTGCGTTCGGGCGAGGACCGCGCCCTCGATCGGTGGGTCAACCGGGTCCGGGAGTGGACGGCGCCGTGGGCGCCGGAGCGGCTCGCCGACAAGCATCCGTTCGTCGCGTGGGCGTGGGGCCTGCTCAGCCTCGACTTCACCGGCGTCGCGTTCGGTGCCCTGTTCTTCTGCTGGTCGCTGACCCCGTCGCTGCTGCCGCGGGACTGGCTGTACCAGGGCCTGATCGGCGGCATCACCGCGGCGATCGGCTACGCCGTCGGGTGCGTCCTCGGCTGGGGTGCGCACCGGTACTGGCTGTCGAAACTGTCGTGGTGGCCGCCCCCGGCGCGGGTGACGACACCGATCAAGGTGGCCGTGCCGGTGCTGTCCGTGATCGCCGCGCTGGTGATGCTGGTGTACTCGGCGAGCTGGCAGCGGGAGCTGGCCGCGCTGATGGGCGCCGAGGGCACCACGACCACCGGCTACCTGCGGACCCTCGGCCTGAGCGTGCTCGTCGCCGCGCTGCTGATCTCGCTGTGGCGGGTGCTGCGGGACCTGGTGCGGCTGATCGCCCGCTACCTGAACACCTGGCTGCGGGTGCCCCGGTCCGCCGCCGCGCCGATCGGGTTCGCCCTCGTCGCGTTCCTCGGCTACACCCTCGTCACCGATGTGCTCGTCAACGCTGCGTACTCGTTCGTGAACTCGGCGTTCAGCCTGCAGAACGACGAGACCAGGGAGGGTGTGGTGCGGCCGATCCGGCCGGAACGGTCCGGGAGCGTCGAGTCGTACGCGCCGTGGGACACCCTGGGATACGAGGGACGCGAGTTCGTCTACCGAGGACTGCACGCGGACCAGCTCGCCGCGTACAACGGCGCCCCAGCGCAGGAGCCGATCCGGGTGTACGCCGGTCTCGGCACCGCCGACGACACCAATGCCCGACTCGACGTCGTGATCCGGGAACTCGAACGCACCGGCGCATTCCAGCGGGAGGCGCTGGTCGTCATCCCGACCACCGGCACCGGCTGGGTCAACCCGACCGCCGCCGACGCCGTCGAGCTGATGTACAACGGGGACACCGCACTGGTCGCGAGCCAGTACTCGTACCTGCCGAGCTGGATCTCGTTCCTCGCCGACCGGGAGAAGGCCGCCGAGGCGGGCCGGGCGCTGGTCCACCGGGTGCACGACCGCTGGCTGCAGGAGCCCGCCGCGACCCGGCCGAAGCTGTTCGTGTACGGCGAATCGCTGGGAACCCAGGCGGGCGAGGCCGCATTCGACGGGCTCGCCGACATCCGGGAGATGGTCGACGGGGTGCTGTGGGTGGGGCCGCCGAACACGAACCCGCTGTGGCGCACCCTCGTCGCGCGCCGCGACCCGGGCAGCCCCGAGGTTCAGCCGGTGTACTCGGACGGGCTGGTGGTCCGGTTCGCCGAGGACGCCGCCGCGATCGGCGCGGAGCCGGGGCCCTGGCTGTACCCGCGGGTGCTCTACCTCCAGCACCCGTCCGATCCGGTGGTGTGGTGGAGCCCGGAGCTGATCTTCAACCGCCCGGACTGGCTGTCCGAGCCGCCCGGCTACGACCGGCTGCCAAGCATGCGCTGGTTCCCGTTCGTCACGTTCTGGCAGGTCGCCGCGGACCTGGCGAATGCGGCCGGGGTCCCGGACGGGCACGGCCACAACTACGGAACCACGGTGCTCGACGGATGGGTCGCGGTCGCCGCCCCGGACGGCTGGACGCAGGCGGACACCGAACGCGTCCGCGCGGTGCTGGACGCGAACGCGGGTCGTCAGGGCCCCGAGAAGTGACCATCCACGACCGAGTGAACGGAACCGTTCAGTCGATTAGACCTGAATCCACCGATGGAGATCGGCGGTACAACGTGTCATAGAAGGGCAGGTGCCCTCTGCGCTGGGATGATCGTTCTTGCGAAGGAATGAT